>JAHECD010000132.1 GCA_024641945.1 Rubrivivax sp.
GCTCCTGCGCCGGCGCCGATGGGCTGCGGCCGGGGGCTGCGGGCCGCGGGCGTGGCGGCGACACGGCTTCATTCGGATCGCGGTGAGGGGGCTGCGGGGCCCTGCCGCCACGCACCGGACGGCGGCGCGGGTCACGTTGTGCGGCCGTGGACTTGACGCTGAGCTTGGGGCGGTCTGACATCGCTGCAATTGGACCACGTGCGCTGCGTCCAGTCCGCCCAGGCACGGGCCGACAGGGCCCCGGGGCTGTCAGCGGGGCGGCTCCAGGCCAAAGAGGTCGTGCAGGGCCACGCGGTACTGCGCCTGACCGATCGTGTTGGTGTTGTGGTGCGACCCGCCCTCGACGAGGACAAAACGCTTGGGTTGCGGTGCCTGCTCGTACAGCGCGCGCCCCAATGCCGGCGGAATGAGTTGGTCTTCGCTGCCATGCACCACGAGCACCGGGACACGCAGGCGTGCCATGCGCTGCGACGATTCGAAGCGCTGCGTGATCAACGGCCCGACCGGCAGCCAGCCCCACTTGAAATGGCTCACCACGTCCGGGATCGATGTGAACGAACCCTCGACCATCAGTCCGCGGGCGTCCTCCACCTCGCTGACGAGGTGCACGGCGATCGCGCTGCCGAGCGAATGGCCGAACACGTACCGTGGTGCCTGCGGATGCCGGCGGGCCAGCCAGTCCCATGCGGCACGCGCATCCTCGTACGCCATCGCTTCCGACGGCAGCGCTGGCGAGCTCAGGCCGAACCCACGGTAGTCGATGCCGAGCACGGCAAAGCCCAGCTCCTGCATGCGGCGCATGCGTTGCGCGCTGCCGCGCACGTCCCAGCGCGCGCCGTGCAGGTACAGCAGCACGGGCGCATCGGCACGCGCCTGTCCGGCCCACAGGCCATGCAGGCGCACGGCTTCGCCCGTGTCCTGCGAGTGGAAGTCGATCCAGACGTCCTGCATGCCGGCGGCGGCGCTCAGGCCACCCGACCAGGTTCGATCGCTCGGCTGGAAGATCCACTTGCGCTGCTGCTCGTCGAGCGTGGCGCAGCCTGCCAGGGCCACCACCACCAGCAGCGGGGCAAGCAGCCAGCGGCGAAGGCGGGTGATCGACAGCGCAGTCATGAAACGGATGTTGGCATGGCGCGGGCGCCGGTGCCGATGCAAGGAAATTGCACGATGTGCGACGCCATCGACGCCAGCGCTCCCACGGCGTCAGGCCTGCCAGTGGCGCGAGAAGACGCCGGCGACGGACGGGTGTGTATCGATGCGCGAGAGAAGGGCGCTGAAGCCCGGTTGCGTGCCGCGAAGATGCGCACGCGCGCCGGACCAGCGTGAAACGACGCTCGCCAGCAGGTCCGCCGCTCCGGGCGTTGCACCGCCCAGGAACGGGCGACCCTCGAACGTCTGCGCGAACAGATCCCAGGCTTCGTGCAGACGTGCCCGCGCACTGGCCCGCACGCGCTCGCGCGTGGCCGCGCGTCCGCCCGTGCACCAGCGCTCGGGATAGTCGCTGATGCTCACGTTGCTGTAGCAGTTGGCGGCAATGAAGACCAGTGCGCGCACCGCCTGCGCCCGCGCGGCCGGCGCCGTGGACAACAGGCCCGAAGCGGGGTACGACAGCCCGAGATGGATGAGGATGGCCGCACTTTCCGTCATCACGCTGCCGTCGGGCAGGCGCAGCGTGGGAATCTGCTTCATCGGGTTGACCGTGGCGAGTTCGTCCAGACCCGGGCCGGGCTGCCACGACGCTGCATCGACGATTCGAAAGGGCACGCCGGCCAGCGTGAGCGCGGCCTCGATGGCGGCGGAACCCGACCCCTTGGCGCCGTAGAGCGTATGCGTGTCCACGTCGTCAGCGTCCGCGCGACAGCAAGACGTGCCGGCGTTCCAGGCTGGCGGCGGGCCAGTGCTGCTCTCGGTCGTAGAACGCCTCGACGGCCGGCGTGCCCGCCGGCAGCACGACCCAGGGCTGCTTGCTCGCGGTGAAGATGTGGATGTCGGGCGGCAGTCGATCGGGTTCGCGCAGCGTGCCCACGCGCACGAAGGCCACTGCCGTCCCGGCGCCGGCGTAATGGCTCCACACGGCGACGCGGCAATGCGGGCAGCGTGCGATCTGCTGCCCGCGCCCGCTCTGGGACGGTGTCGGCACCAACTCGGGCGGTTCGCCGAGCGACTCGACGCGGTCGGTCTCGATCATCGCGTTCAGCGCAAAGGCGGTGCCGGTCTCGCGCTGGCACCAGCGGCAATGGCAGGCATGCACGAAGAGCGGACCACTGGCCAATCGATAGCGGACTGCGCCGCAGGTGCAGGCGCCCTCGTGGGTCTGTGTGGCAGTGGTCATGCACGGTCTCCTGCCGGGGCCGTCAAGGTGGCCAAGTCGGTTTCGCACCAACGGCGCTCGCCCTCCGGGATGCCCGCGTGGGCGCCCAGCGCAAGTGCACGCGCCGTGGCGGCATCGCCATCGTGGCCGCAAGCCTGGTGGGCCGCAAAGGCCACGGCGTGAGCAAAGAAGCGCTCGAACGGTGTCGCGTCGTGGGCCACGCACGCCTCGACGCAGCTTTTTGCGTGCTCGAGCGCGGCCTGCGGCCGTCCGGCACGCAGCAGGCTGCGTGCCAGGCGATATTCCGCACGCTGGCGTTCGAGCCAGCCGCCGCAGCGCGACCAGTTCGCCAGGGCCGTCTCGGCCGCACGCACCATCGCCTCGCCGTGCGCGGCCGTGCGCGCGGGCAGTTCTTCGAGCGTGGCGGCGAGGTTGTTGCCGGCCACCGCCAGCGCGCGCACGGCCGGCGAGGCGTCGGCCAGCGGCACCGGTCGCGCCTCGGCCACCGCGTCGTCGAAGAGCGCGATGGCCCGGTCGATGTCCTGCCGGTCGAGCAGCGCCGACGACGCCTGCGCCAGCGCAGCGGCACGGTCTTCCGCTGACAGGCCATCGGCGGCGCCGGCGTTGCCGCCGGCGACTTCGAGTGCCGCGATCGCACGCGCGATCGGGCTTTCGGTCGCCGGTGTGCCGTCGTAGCCCGGTGCCCGCCGCAGCGACCGCAGCAGCGCGCTCCCTTCGGACCACTGCGCCAGGTGCACGCCGTAGACATGGGCCAGCAGTGCCGCGAAGGGCCCGACCATCGCCGCGGGCGCGACGCTGTCGCAGGCCACTGCAAGTTCGCCGGCGACGCCGGCGGTGTCGGCCTCGTGTCGGCCCCAGGCCTCGCGGATGAAGGTGTCGAACGGGACGTTCATCGTTGCAGTTCCTTCGGTGCAAGGTTGTCGCACGGCTCCCGCGGCGTCAAGTCGGCGTTGCGCGGCAGGCCCCGTTGCGGTTCAGACGGTGCGGTCGATGCGGCCGCTGATTCTGTTCAACGTCCCCGCAGGAAGAGTGAATCGAGTTCCTTCATCGTCACCTGCCGCCAGGTGGGGCGGCCGTGGTTGCAGGTGTCGGCCCGCTCGGTGGCTTCCATGTCGCGCAGCAGTGCGTTCATCTCGTCGAGCGTCAGCCGGCGGTTGGCGCGCACGGCGCCGTGGCAGGCCATCGTGGCGAGAAGATCGTCGCGCGCCCTCTGCACCACGCGGCTCGCGCCCACCTGATGCAGCTCGGCGAGGACGGACCGCACGAGCTCGGCCAGGTCGGCGTCGGGCAGCGCCGCGGGGCGGCTGCGTACCGCCAGCGTGGCCGGGCCCAGCGCATCGACATCGAGGCCGAGCGAGCGCATCGCTTCGTGTTCAGCTTCGGCGGTCGCGATCTCGACCGGTGTGGCGGCCAGCGTGACGGGCACCAGCAGCGGTTGCGACGGCAGGTCGGCCCCAGCGCCCGCGGCACGCTTCAGCCGCTCGTAGACGATGCGCTCGTGCGCCGCATGCATATCGACGACGACGAGGCCCTGGGCGTTCTCCGCCAGCACATAGACCCCACCGATCTGGGCGACGGCACGACCGAGTGGCCAGGCTTCGGCCGGGCCCTGGGACTGGGCATCGGGCGACAGCACGCCCGCAGCGGCGGCCTCGCGCCCATGCAATGCGGCCCACGTGGAAAGACCACCGCTGCCCTCGGGCGCAGCCGGCGCGCGCGTCCAGGCCGGCGCAGGCTCCTGCGCCGTGAAGGCCGTGCGTTCGGAGAGGTCGAGATTGGGTTGCCAGCGCGCGGTCGCGGTCGGCGGTGCGTCTGCGGGGTCGGCGGCGTCGGCGGTCGCCGCGGGAAGTGAAGAGACCACCGCCCGGGTGGGCGCGAGTGCGTTCTCGACGGCCTGCCGCACGGCCTGGTGCACCGCCCGCCCGTCGCGAAAACGCACTTCGATCTTCGTCGGATGCACATTCACGTCGACGAGGTCGGGTGCAATCTGCAGGAACAGTGCATACGCCGGCTGGCGGCTGCCGTGCAACTGATCTTCATAGGCCGAGCGCACGGCGTGTGCCACCAGCCGGTCGCGCACGTAGCGCCCGTTGACGAAGAGGTATTGCAGGTCGGCACGTGCGCGGGCCGCCTCGGGTTGACCGGCACGCCCGTGTACTTGCAGCGGGCCGAGCACGGCACTTACATCGCGGCTGGCGAAGATGAAATCGCGTCCCAGCACATCGGCCAGCCGCTGGGGGCGTGCGGCGACGCGCCACTGCGCCACCAGGCGCCCTTCGTGCCAGACCGCGAAACCGACGTCGGGGCGTGCGAGGGCATGCCGGCGCACGGCATCGAGGGCATGGGCGAGTTCGGTCGCGTCGGTCTTCAGGAATTTGCGCCGCGCAGGCGTGCTGAAGAACAGCTCGTGCACCTCCACCGTCGTGCCGGTGGCGCGTGCGGCGGGCTGGAGTTCGCCGCTGCGCGCATCGAGCCGCCAGGCATGCGGCGCATCGGCGGTGCGGCTCGTCAGATGCATCTCGGCCACGCTGGCGATGGCCGCCAGCGCTTCGCCGCGGAAGCCCATCGTCGCCACCTGCTCGAGCTCGCCGAGATTGGCGATCTTGCTCGTGGCGTGGCGCTTCAGCGCCAGCGGCATCTCGGCCACCGGGATGCCCGCGCCGTCGTCCTCGACCGCGATGCTGCGCACGCCGCCCGCCGACAGCCGCACGGTGACCTGCAACGCACCGGCATCGAGCGCGTTGTCGACGAGCTCGCGCACCACCGATGCCGGTCGCTCGACCACCTCGCCGGCGGCGATCTGGCTCACCAGTTCGTCAGGCAGTTCGCGGATCGGCCGGCGCAGCGCGGGCACATTCACGGCATTCATCACGCCATTGTAGGAAGGCCGCCGCAGGGCGCCGGGATAATGGCCGGCATGGATCTCGTGACCTTCCTGATGGATTTCGTGCTGCACGTGGACAAGCACCTGCAGACCTTCGTGCTGGCCTACGGCGGCTGGGTGTACGCGCTGCTGTTCGTCATCATCTTCGTCGAGACGGGGCTCGTGGTGATGCCGTTCCTGCCCGGCGATTCGCTGCTGTTCGTCGTGGGTGCGCTGTGCGGCGTGGGCCTGATGAGCTTCCCGCTGTCCATCGCGCTGCTGTGGCTGGCTGCCGTGATGGGCAACCAGACCAACTACACGATCGGGCGGCACATCGGGCCGCGTGTCTTTCAGTGGGAGCAGTCGCGCTGGTTCAACAAGCGCGCCTTCGAGCAGGCGCACGCGTTCTACGAGCGTTATGGCGGCGTGACGATCGTCGCGGCGCGTTTCATGCCGTTCCTGCGCACGTTCGCGCCCTTCGTCGCAGGCGTGGCGCAGATGACGCGGCGCAAATTCAGTCTGTATGACGTGGCGGGCGGCGGGCTGTGGGTCGGCAGCGTCATCACGCTGGGCTATCTCTTCGGCAACCTGCCGTGGGTGCAGAAGAACTTCAGCCTCATCGTCTGGGCCATGATCCTCGTGCCTGGGGCGCTGGCGCTGCTGGGCGCCTGGCGCGCGCGCCGCAAGGCGGCATAGGAGGCTCACCTTGCGCGCTTGGCGCGCGCCGGGTCGGGTCAGGCGGTGGTTCGTGGATCGCGCGGCCGATCCTCGACGCGGAACCTGCAATTCAGATCTGGCGGTTCCGTGCCAACGGCGGGTTCTTCGCGAAGTAGCGCCGAATGCCCAACGCCAGTGCATCGACGAGGCGGGCCTGGTAATCGGGGTCCCGCAACTGGGCCTCTTCCTGCGGGTTCGAGATGAACGCGGTCTCCACCAGAATGCTCGGCACGTCGGGTGCCTTCAGGACCGCGAAGCCGGCCTGCTCGACCTGCCCCTTGTGCAGCCGCCCGACCTTGCCGATTCGCGCCAGCACTTCGTGCCCGAGCTTCAGGCTGTCCTTGATCTGCGACGTGGTGCTCATGTCGAGCATCGCACGCAGCACTTGCGGGTCGCGCACGGCGGCATTCACGCCGCCCACCACGTCGGCCGCATTCTCCTTGTTGGCCATCCAGCGTGCGGCACTGCTGCTGGCGCCGCGTGTGGACAGCGCAAAGACACTCGCGCCGCGTGCCTCGGGCCGGAAGAACGCGTCAGCATGGATGGACACCAGCAGGTCGGCCTGCACGCGCCGCGCCTTTCGCACGCGGTCGTGCAGCGGCACGAAGAAGTCGGCGTCGCGCGTCATCATCACGCGCATGCCGCGCACGGCGTTCAACTTGTCGCGCAGTTGGCGCGCCACGGCGAGCACCACGTCTTTCTCGCGCAGGCCGGTCGGGCCGATGGCGCCCGGGTCCTCGCCGCCGTGGCCGGGGTCGAGCGCCACGATGACGAGCCGGTCGATGCGCTCGCGGGTCTCCGCGTTTGGCGGCTCCGGCGGCGGCGGCGGAGCGGGCGTCTGCACGGGCGGCGATGCCGGCGGGCGGGCCGTGGCGACGGTGACGTCGGCAGTGGGCGGCTGGTCGATCCGCCCGATGAAGTCGCCCAGCGCGTCCTGCACCGCGCGTGCCGCCAGTTTTTCCGCGGCCTCTTTCTCGCGTATCAGCACGAGCAGCGGATCGCGCGCCTGCACCGGGTAGAGGTCGAGCACCATGCGGTGCTGATACGCCGCCACCGGGGTGAGCGTGAACTGCTGAGGCGCCACGTCCTGCTTCAGATCCAGCACGAGTCGCACCACCCGCGGCTGAAACTGGCCGACGCGGACCGACGCGATGTACGGATCGTCGGGGCGCACCTTGCCCACCAGCTCGCGCAACGCCGGGCTCAGCTCGAGGCCGTCGATGTCGACGACCAGCCGCGGCGGCCCGTCGTTGACGAGGAAGTGATTGGCCTTCAATACCGTGTCGGACTCGATCGTGACGCGCGTGTAGTCGGCCGCCGGCCAGACACGCACGGCCACGATCGACGCGCCGTGTGCGATATCCGCGGCACCGAGCAGCAGCACGGTCTGGCCGATGCGGGCGAGGGCGGTGCGTCGGCGCACGGTCATCGCAGGAGCTCTCGTCCCGTGGGCGTGCAGGCCTCGGCCGTGACGCGGCGGAAGCCGTCGCCGCCGTCAGGGCCGTCGACGGGCTCGATCACGAGGCGCAAGTCGGGCGCGGGCAGCACGCCGGCGGCGTTCTCGGGCCACTCGGCAATCTTCAGTCCGGACCGGCCGAAGAGGTCGCGGAACCCTGCGTCTTCCCACTCGCGAGGATCGGCGAAGCGGTAGAAGTCGAAGTGCGAGATCTCCAGGCGGTTGACGCGGTAGGGTTCCATCACCGCGTAGGTCGGGCTCTTGATGCGCCCTTGCACACCGAGCGCGTGCAGCAGGTGCCGGGTGAAGGTGGTCTTGCCGGCGCCGAGCGGGCCATGCAGTTCGATGAAGGCATCACGCACTGCGTCGTGCGCGGCCAGCCGCGCCGCAAAGGCAGCGCAGGCGGACTCGTCGGGCCAGTCGAAAGTGCGGGTTTCTAGAATCGCCGGATGGGTGAACGTCATCGACCGGACGGCCAGCGGCTTGTGGAGCAACTGCGCCAATGGGCGGGTGAACTCGGATTTTCTCAGATCGGTGTGACCGGTGTCGACCTCACCGCGGCGGAGCCCGGCCTGCGCGACTGGCTCGCCGCGGGCCACCATGGCACCATGGGCTACATGGCTGCGCACGGCATGACGCGCGCACGTCCCGCGAGCCTGGTGCCGGGCACGTTGAGCGTGGTCACGGCACGCATGGACTATCTGCCGCGTGGCACGACCACGGGCTGGCAGGCCCACGAAAGCGCGCGCCTGAACGACCCCGAACAGGGTGTGGTCTCCGTCTACGCACGGGGACGCGACTATCACAAGGTGCTGCGCGCGCGGCTGCAGACGTTGGCCGAGCGATTGGCCGCGCGGGTGGGTCCGTTCGGCCACCGGGTGTTCACCGATTCGGCGCCGGTACTCGAAGTCGAACTGGCCACGCGCAGTGGCATCGGCTGGCGCGGCAAGCACACCTTGGCACTGCACCGCGAAGGCGGATCGATGTTCTTCCTGGGCGAGTTGTTCGTCGACCTGGAATTGCCCGTCACGCCCGCGGCCGAGCCGCACTGCGGCAACTGCAGCGCCTGCATCGCCGCCTGCCCCACGGGTGCGATCACCGGGCCCTACCGGCTCGATGCACGACGATGCATCTCGTACCTCACGATCGAGCACGCGGGGCCCATCCCGATCGAATTCCGGGCGGCGATCGGCAACCGCATCTACGGCTGCGACGACTGCCAGCTCGCGTGCCCCTGGAACAAGTACGCACGTGTCGGCACGCTGCCCGATTTCGACGTGCGCAACGGCCTGGACGGGTGCACGCTGCGCGAGCTCTGGGCTTGGGACGAAGCCGAGTTCCTGCGCCGCACCGAGGGCAGTGCGATCCGGCGCATCGGCTGGACACGCTGGCGCCGCAATCTGGCCGTGGGGCTGGGCAATGCGCTGCGTTGCGGCGCCGATGCGGACACGGCCGATGCGTTGCGCGAGGCCCGCGACGGCGCCTGCGATCTCGTTCGCGAACATATCGACTGGGCGCTGTCAGGGCAGTGATTGCAGCAGCAGCAGTGCCAAAGGCAGCCCCGCCATGGCGACCAGCGTCGAGACGGTGACGAGCCCGGCGACATAACCGCCGTGGCCGCCCATGCGGGTGGCCAGCACGTAGGCGCTGGACGCCGTGGGCATGGCCGCAAAGGCCACGATCACGGCCTGCTGGGCCGGTGGCAAGCCCATCACACGCACGAGCGCGATGGCGCCGAGCGGCAAGATCAGGTGCCGTATCGTCAACAATGCGGCGGCCAGGCGTGGCCCTTCCCGCAGCGCGCCCACCTGCAGGCCGGCACCGACGGCCATCAGACCCAGCGGCAGGGCCGCCGACCCCATGCGCTGCAACGTCAGCGACGCCAGTTCGGGCAGCTTCAGGCCGACCAGATTGCAGGCGATGCCCGCCGCGGTGCCGATGATCAGTGGGTTGCGCGCCAGTTCACGCAGGTAGCCCTGGCCGCCGTGCCTTGCGAGCGGCCACACGGCGGCCACGTTGCACACCGGCACGCACACCGAAATGATCAGCGCCACCCACGCCAGGCCGTGCGCGCCCGCCAGGCGCTCGGCAAGCGCGAGGGCGACGTACGAGTTGAAGCGGAACGCCGTCTGTGCGCCGGAGGCATGCAGCCGCGCATCGACGCCGCGCACCGTCCCGAGCGCGTACGCCAGCGCGATGCCGGTGCCGACGACGGCCAACCCGGCGGCGGCCAGCGGCAGCGCCGTGGCAGGCTGCAACGGGTTGCGCACGATGGAATTGAACAACAGCGCTGGAAACAGCACGTAGTAGACGAGTCGCTCGATGCCGTCCCAGACCGGCCGGTTCAAAGGCGTGTGCCTGCAGATGAGGTAACCAAGGGCGATGAGCGTGAAGTCTGGAAGCAGGAGCAGGGTGTCGGGCATGGCCCGAGTCTGCCAGCCCGCGGCGGCCCCATGTTTCGGGGTACGCCTGCCCGTCGGGTCGGCCGGCGCGGTACTCTTTGCGTTGAAGGTGGACTTCACCCACCGACAGGCCGCCCATGAACACCGATCGACGCCGTGTCCTGAAATCCCTGGCCGGCTTGACGGCGCTTGCGTCAGCGCCGTCGGCGGTGCTCGCGCAGCCTGCGGTCCATTTGGAAGGCTTTTCCTTCGAACCGCAGCTGCTCCTGGCCGGCAGCGAGTTGCACCTGAATGGCACTGGCGTTCGCCAAGTGGCCTGGTTCAAGGGCTACGTGGCCGCGATGTACCTGGCCGGACCCGCCCACAGCGCGGCCAAAGTGGTGGCGATGAAAGGCCCGAAGCGTCTGCAGCTGGGCATGCTGCAGAACGTGCCCGCGGCGGAGTTCACGAAAGCGCTGCGCAAGGGCTTGATGCGCAATGTCACTTCGGCTGAACTCGAAGGCCTGGGCGCCCGTGTCGAGCACTTTGCGAATCTCGTCGATGGCGTGGGCAAGGTACGCCGCGGCGATATCGTCGATCTGGACTACGAGCCTGCACGCGGGCTGGTCTTCAGCCTGAATGGCACACTGCGTGGAGACCCGATACCGGGCGACGATCTGTATGCGGGTCTGCTGCGCGCCTTCGTGGGCGATCGGCCCTACGACGACAAAATGAAGGCAGGCCTGCTGGGCCATGCCGGCTGAGCGACACGACCCACTTGTCCAACTTTTTCGAGACGGAGTACCCCGAATGATTCGATCGAGACTGGCATGCATCGCCAGCGCCACGGCACTGCTGGTGGCACCGCTGGCGGCGACCGCCCAGAACTACCCGACCAAGCCCGTGCGGCTCATCGTGCCCTTTGCGCCCGGTGGCACCACCGATATCGTGGCCCGCATCGTCGGCGAACGCATGGGTGCGGCGCTTGGGCAGCAGGTGCTGGTCGAGAACCGTGGTGGGGGTGGCGGCTCCATCGGTGCGCTGGAGTTGATCAAGTCGGCGCCCGATGGCTATGCCCTGGGCATGGCCACGGTGTCGACCACGGCGGCCAACCCGGCGATCAACCCGCGCATCGGTTACGACCCCGCGGTCGACTTCACGCCGATCATCAATATCGCGGCGACGCCGAACGTGATTGCGGTGCACCCGAGCTTCCCGGCCCGCGACTACAAGGGCTTCATCGCGGAGCTCAAGAAGTACCCCGGAAAGTACAGCTATGCGAGTTCGGGCACCGGCGGCATCGGCCACCTGCAGACCGAACTGTTCAAGAGCCTGGCCGGGGTGTTCATGACCCATATTCCGTACCGCGGTGCGGGCCCGGCGTTGAACGACACGGTGGCGGGTCAGGTCCAGGTGATCTTCGACAACATGCCGTCGGCGCTGCCGTTCATCAAGGATGGCCGGCTGATTCCGATCGTGGTGGCCGCGCCGCAGCGCCTTGCGCAGCTGCCCAACGTGCCGACCTTCAAGGAGGTCGGGCTCGAAGAAGTGAACCGGATGGCCTATTACGGCATCCTCGCACCCAAGGGCACGCCGAAGGCCGTGGTCGACAAGGTCGCGGACGCGGTGAAGAAGGCCATCGATGACCCGGCAGTCCGCAAACGCATCGAAGATACCGGGTCGCTGGTCGTCGGCAATACGCCGGCGCAGTTTTCCGCGCAGATGGCGGCCGAGCTGAAGGTCTACAAGGCGGTCGTCGCGAAACAGAAGCTGTCACTTTGAGCCCGAGGCCCGGCGCACGGACGGCCCCGCCGGGACCGGCGCGTGCACGGGCCGAGAGCAGCAAGGCGTCGATCGACCGCTTCATCGACGCGCTGTGGGTCGAGGACGGCTTGGCGCCGCTGACGCTGGCGGCGTACCGGCGCGACCTGACGTTGTTCGCCCAATGGTTGGCGTCCGAAGTCGACAAGAGGCTCGACGACGCCGGTGAGGCCGATGTGCTCGGCTACATGAGCGCGCGCCACGCCCAGACACGTGCAACCACAGCCAACCGGCGGCTGTCGGTCGTGCGGCGCTACTACCGCTGGGCCCTGCGCGAGCGGTTCGTCTCGGCCGACCCGACGCTCAAGTTGCTGG
>JAHECD010000133.1 GCA_024641945.1 Rubrivivax sp.
CCCGGTGGTCGCCCAGGCGAGCTGCCTGCGTTGCCACACGTCGGCCGAGACCGCGCCCGAGTTCCTGCGCACCAATGCCATGTTCAACGGCGGCGGCGGCTTCGGATACGTCGAGGGCAAACCGGCCGGCCTGGTCAGCGTCTCGGTGCCGTTGCCGTCCGTCGGCACGGCGCTCGCGCAGGGGCTTTCGGGCCGCGCCTGGGCTGCCGCGGCGCTCGCCATGGCGGCGCTCGTGTGGCTGCTGGTCCTGCTGACGCGCCGACCCTCAGGCGGCGCCGTGCGCCGCCGCTGACTCCGGTTCGGCCTCGCCGGCCAGGTCGTCCAGGATCGGGCATTCCGGCCGGTCGTCGCCGGCACAGCAATGCGCAAGTTTCTGCAGGGTGCGCTGCATCGATTGCAGCGCCACGATGCGCCGCTGCAGGTCGGCCACATGGTGGGCGGCGATGCGCTTGACCTCCGCGCTGCTGCGCCGCTTGTTGCGCCACAGCTGCAGCAGCGCCGCGATCTCCTGCATGTCGAACCCGAGGTCGCGTGCACGGCGGATGAATCGCAGCGTGTGCAGCGTGTCGTCGTCGTACTGTCGGTAGCCGGCCTCGGTGCGGCGCACACCGGGGACCAGTCCGAGCGACTCGTAGTGGCGGATCATCTTGGCCGATACGCCACTGCGCTGCGCCGCTTCTCCGATATTCATGGGGAGATCACCTCGCCGGTTTCCAGCGCCGCAGCAGCAGCGCATTGCTGATCACGCTCACGCTGGACAGCGCCATCGCGCCGCCGGCGAGCACCGGGCTCAGCAGCCCGAATGCCGCCAGCGGGATGCCCACCGCGTTGTACACGAAGGCCCAGAACAGGTTCTGGTGCAGCTTGCGCGTGATGGCACGCGACAGTTCCACCGCTTCGGCCACCAGCGCCAGGTCGCCGCGCATCAGCGTCAGGCCGGCGGTCTCGAGCGCCACGTCGGTGCCGCCGCCTTCGTTGGCCATCGCCAGCCCGATGTCGGCGGCAGCCAGCGCCGGCGCGTCGTTCACGCCGTCACCTACCATCGCCACGCGTTCACCGGGCGCCAGGCCGGCCTTCAGTTCGGCCACCACGGCCGCCTTGTCGGCCGGCAGCACTTCGGCGCGGACCTCGAAAATGCCGAGCTGGTGCGCAACCGCACGCGCGGCGCCCGCATGGTCGCCGCTGACCATCACCGTCGTCACGCCCAGCGCCTGCAGGCGGGCCACCGACGCTGCGGCATTCGCCTTGGGTTCATCGCCGAAGGCAAAGAGACCGGCGACGCGGCGTGCGCCGTCCGCAGACTCGTCCACCAGCCAAGACAGGCTGCGCCCTTCGGCCGCCAGCCCGTCGGCCTGCGCTGAAAGCACGCCAGGCTCCAGCCCGAGCTCCGTGAGCCAGCGGGTGCTGCCCAGGCGCAGCATCCGGCCGTCGACCAGGCCTTCGATGCCGCGTCCGGGCACGGCGCGGAGTTCGGTCGCCGCGGACTTCGGCAGTGCGCTGGCCGCATCGAGCACCGCGTTGGCGAGGGGATGTTCGCTGCCCGCCTGCAGCGCGGCCGCGTATTGCAGCAGCCGGTCCGTGGCGCCGGCGTCGGAATCCGCGGGCAGGGCGGCCACCACGCGCGGCCGGCCCTCGGTCAACGTGCCGGTCTTGTCGAAGGCCACGACCTTCACCGCACGCAGCGTCTCCAATGCCTGCGCGTCGCGCACGAGGATGCCGCGCCGGGCGGCCATGCCGGTGCCCACCATCAGCGTGGCCGGCGTCGCCAGCCCCAGCGCGCAGGGGCAGGCGATCACGAGCACCGACACGGCGTGGATCGTCGCCGCCGCCCAGTCGCCCTGCGTCAACCCCCACGCGAGCAGCGTGACGAAGGCGACGCCCACGACCACCGGCACGAAGACCGCACTCACGCGGTCCACCGTCTGCTGGATGGGCGCCTTCTTCGCCTGTGCCGACTCCACCAGGCGCACGATGCGCGCGAGCTGCGTCTCGGCGCCCACGGCGCCGGTGCGCACGACGAGCAGTCCTTCGCCGTTGATGGCGCCTCCGGTGACACGTTCGCCCGGCTCGCGCGGCACCGGCAGGCTCTCGCCGGTGAGCAGCGATTCGTCGACATGGCTGCGGCCCTCGATCACCGTGCCGTCCGTGGGCAGGCGCTCACCCGGGCGCACGACCACTTCGTCGCCGACACGCACCTCGGCCAGCGGCAAGGTCACTTCGCCGCCATCGCGGCGCACCCGCGCCGTGTCGGGGCGCAGGGCGCGCAGGGCGTCCAGCGCCGCCAGCGTCTGCCGCTTGGCGCGCGACTCGAGCCACTTGCCCAGCCGCACCAGCGTGATGACGACGGCCGCGCTCTCGAAATACAGGTGCGGCATGCCGCCCGGGTCGCCGGCCCACATCACCAGGCTGAGGCCATAGGCCGCGCTCGTGCCCATCGCCACGAGCAGATCCATGTTGCCGCTGCCCGCGCGCAGCGCGTGCCAGCCGGCGCGATAGAAACGCGCGCCGATCCAGAACTGCACCGGCGTGGCCAGCAGCCATTGCAGCCACGGCGCCAGCATCCAGTGGCGGCCGAACACGTCGCCCACCATCGGCAGCACGAGCGGCGCCGACAGCAGCGCGGCCACGGCCACCTGCCAGCCGTCGCCTAGCCCGGGATTCGCCGACGCGGGCGCCGGTGCATCGCCGTCGATCGGCGCCACGTGCGCCCCGTAGCCGGCCTTGCGCACGGCGTCCAGCAGCGCCGCATCGCCGGCGTCCCCGGCCAGGCGCGTCACCCGGGCGCGCGACGTGGCCAGGTTCACGCTCGCCTCGGTGACACCCGGCACCGACAGCAGGGCGCGCTCGACACGTCCCACGCAGGTGGCGCAGGTCATGTCGTCGACCTGCAGGTCGGCCGTCTCCGTGGGTACTGAATAACCGGCCTGTACGACGGCAGCCGTCAGCGCCGCGGGTGGCGTGCCGTCGTCCGCCTGCACCGAGGCGCGCTCGGTCGCGAGGTTCACGCTGGCCGACACCACCCCGGGCACCTTGGCCAGCGCCCTTTCGACACGCGCGCTGCAACTCGCGCAAGTCATGCCTTCGATGGGGAGGGTGAGTTCGGTTGTCATGGAGAGACTCTAGACCTTGCCATCATGGCAAGGTCAAGCCGACACACCAAGGAGGGCCATTGATGGACATTCGCTTGACCTTCCCACCATGGCAAGGTCGACACTCCCGACATTGAAGTTTCCTGGAGTACCCAAGATGATCGAGCTCACCCTCCCCACCATGACCTGCGGCCACTGCGTGAAAACCGTGACCAGCACCGTTCAGCGCGTCGATGCCGGCGCCAAGCTGACCATCGACCTGCCGACCCACAAGGTGCAGATCGACTCGACACAACCCGCCCAGGTGTTCGAGAAGGCGCTCGCCGAAGAGGGCTACGCACCGGCGTGAGCAGGCAGATATCGAACAGACGCGGGGCGCCTTCCGGCCCGAAGGGGCCGATGAGTCTGCTTGTCGCGCAGCTGCCGTTCCTGTTTCGTCTGCATTGCATGGGGCTGAGCCCGGTCGGGCACCGGCCCTCGGCCTGCACACCATGCAGGCATGGCGATTCGCACGCCAGGTCTGCCGCTGCGGCGAACGCCCGCAACGGGCCGCCTCAACGCGTCGCCCGGCGCCGCACGGCGTCCACGTAGGCCAGGCCGTCGGGCGGCAGTCCGCTGCGCTGCGAGGCCCAGATCATCTCGCCCAGGCTCTCCATCACCTCGTGGTGCGCCGCGTGCATCGAGCCGCGGCGGGCGGCGAGCAACTGCACGGCCTGGCGGATGCCGGTGGGCTGGTCGATCGCGCACTGCTCGTCGATGCTCAGGTGCATGCTCAGGTGAAGGAACGGGTTGGTGCGCCCATCCTCCACCGTGTAGACGGCGGCCAGCGCCGCGTCCACGTCGGACAGGTCGGCGTCGTACTCCGGGTGCTCGACCACCCACACGGCGGCCTTGGCCTGCATCGCGTCGAGTGGCTGCGCGTCGCGCAGGCGACCCCAGGTTTCACAGAAGAATCGGCGCACGTCGTGCTGGGACGGTTGGAACATTCGACAATTGTCGCCGTTGCCCTCCAACGATTTCGAATCCATCACCCATGAACGTCACCACCGAACAGCTTTTCACCCAGGCCCGCACGCAGAACGGCTACCAGCCCGAACCCGTGCCCGATGACACCGTGCATGCCCTTTACGAGCTGCTCAAGTGGGGCCCCACCGCCGCCAACAGCTGCCCGGCGCGTTTCGTCTTCGTGCGCAGCGCGGCCGAAAAGGACCGGCTCATCGAATGCATGTCGCCGGGCAACCAGCAAAAAGTGCGCGAGGCGCCGGTGACGGCGATCGTCGGCATGGACATGGCGTTTTACGACAAGCTGCCGCAACTCTTCCCGCATGTCGACGCGCGCGCCTGGTTCGTCGGCAAGGACGAGGCGATCAAGTCCACGGCGTTCCGCAACTCCAGCCTGCAGGGCGCCTACATGATCATCGCCGCGCGTGCGCTCGGCCTGGACTGCGGCCCGATGAGCGGGTTCGACACGGCCAAGGTCGACGCCGCCTTCTGGCAAGGCACGGCCGTGACGACGAACTTCGTCTGCACGCTCGGCCACGGCAACCCCGCCAAGGTCATGGCACGCAGCCCACGCCTCGCGTTCGACGAAGCGTGCCGTCTTGCCTGACACGCTGCCGTTCGTCACCGACCCCTGGTTCTACCTGGCCGCCGTGCCGGCGGCGCTGCTGATCGGGTTGTCCAAGAGCGGTTTCGCCAGCGGCTTCGGGGCGCTCGCGGTGCCGCTGATGGCGCTCACGGTCACGGTGCCGCAGGCCGCGGCGATCACGCTGCCCATCCTGATGGTGGCCGACGCCGCCGGTCTGCAGCGCCTCTGGCGCGAGCGCGACGCCGCGCTCGTGCGCCTGCTGATGCCGGCCGGCCTGGCGGGCATCCTCGTCGGTGCATTGACGTTCGGTGTGCTGGCCCCCAAGACCGTCTCGGCGGTGGTGGGTGCGCTCACGCTGATCTTCCTGGCGCAGCGGCTGCTGTTTCCGCCGCGCAAGGACGGCCACGTCGCGCCGCGCTGGGCGGGTCGTGCGCTGGCGCTGGCCTCGGGTTTCACCAGCTTCATCTCGCACGCCGGCGGCCCCCCGATCGCCGCCTACCTGCTGCCGATGCGGTTGGACCCGCTGCGCCTGAGCGGCACGACGGCGGTGTTCTTCGCCGTCATCAATGCCGCCAAGGTGGTGCCGTATGCGGTGCTGGGCCTGATCGACCTGCGCAACATGTCCACCGCGCTGCTGCTCGTGCCGGTGGCGCCGGCGGGCGTGTGGCTGGGCGTGTGGATGACCAAGCGCATCAGCCCCGACGGCTTCTACCGCATCGCCTACGCCGGCATGCTGCTCACCGGCATCAAGCTGCTCTGGGACGGCTTGCGCTGAGCGCGGGCGCCGCTGGGGGCCGCCGCCGTCCCGTGCGCGCCCCGATCAGCGGTCGGTGGCGCCGACCAGGCCGGCGTCGGCAACCTCGTCACCATCGCCGGCGGCCTCTTGCTGCGCGGCATGGGCACGCGCATCGCCCTCGGTCTGCCAGCCCGCGAGTGCGCGCCGTTCGTCCTGGTCCTGGCGCTCGCGCGCCCAGAGTTCCTCGAGCTGCTGGCGGCCCTGCCGGGCCAGCGCGATCAGCTTCTTCTCGTCGCCCTGGTGCGGCGCCATCTCGCGCATGAGCTCGATGCTGTGGCGGCGGAATCGCAGCGCGCTGTTGCGCGCGGCGTGCGGCTGCCAGCCCATCAGTTCGAGCACGCTGCGCCCGCTCATCAGCGCGGCGTCGAGCGTCTCGCGTTCGATGTGGTCGACGCCGCGCTGGTGCAGGCCGTACCAGTGCGTCACGTTGCGCGCCCGCGCCACGATCACGGCGTTCGGGAAATGCTCCCGCGCCAGGTCCACGACCGACAGGCTCTGTTCCACGTCGTCGATCGCCACCACGATCACACGCGCCTTGGCCGCGCCCGCCGTGCGCAGCAGGTCCAGGCGCGTCGCGTCGCCGTAGAACGCAGGCCAGCCGAAGCGTCGCACGCTGTCCACCTGCTCCGCGCTGTGGTCGAGCACGGTGGCCGACAGCCCGTTGGCATTGATGAGCCGGGCCACGATCTGCCCGTAGCGGCCGAAGCCGCAGATGACGATCGGCGCATGCTGCTGCTCGTTGATCTCGTCGAGCTGCGGCCCGCTGCGCGCGGCCAGGCGTGGTGCCACGAAGCGGTCGATGGCCACCAGCAGCAGCGGCGTGAGCAGCATCGACAACGCCACGGCGGCCACCAGCATCGACGAGGCTTGCGCGTCGATCACCTGCGCCCCTTGCGCGGCCTGGAAGACCACGAAGCCGAACTCGCCGCCCTGCGCGAGCAGCACGGTGAAGACCGGCCGCTCGCTCAGCGGCAGCGGCATCAGGCGCGCCATTGCGATCAGCACCACGGCCTTGACGAGCAGGAAACCCAGCACCACGCCGGCCACCACCAGCGGCCGCGCCCACACCACCGCGAAGTCGATGCTCATGCCCACCGCGATGAAGAACAGGCCCAGCAGCAGCCCCTTGAACGGTTCGATGTCGGTTTCGAGCTCGCGCCGGTATTCGCTCTCGGCCAGCAGCACGCCGGCCAGGAATGCGCCCAGCGCCATCGACAGCCCCACGCTGTGCATCAGCGCCGCGGTGGCCACCACCAGCAGCAGGGCGGCCGCGGTGAAGATCTCCGGCGTGTCGCTGCCCGCGATCCAGCGCAGCGCGGGGCGCAGCAGCAGCCGTCCGCCGAAGACGATGGCGGCGATCACGCCGAAGGCCTTGGCCGCACCGGCCCAGCCGCCGCCGTCGTGCGCGCCGGCGCCCGCCACCGCCATCAACGGCACGATCGCCAGGATCGGGATCGCCGCGATGTCCTGCAGCAGCGCCACGCTCAGCACGCTCTGGCCGGCGGACGTGGCCATCAGGTTGCGCTCGTTCAGCACGCCCAGGCCGATGGCGGTGGAACTCATGCCCAGGCCCAGCCCGGCCACCAGCGCGAGCCGCCAGTCGGCACCCAGCGCCACGCCGGCGGCGGTGATCAGCGCCGCCGAGCCGAAGAGCTGCACGCTGCCCCAGCCGAAGATCGGCCGGCGCATTTGCCACAACCGGCGCGGCTCGAGTTCGAGCCCGACGAGAAACAGCATCAGCACGACGCCGAATTCGGCAAATTCGAGCATCGCCGCCGGGTCCGTCACCAGCTGCAGCCCCCAAGGCCCGATGGCGATGCCGGCCACCAGGTAGCCGATGATCGAGCCCAGCCCGAGCAGCCGCGCCAACGGCACCGCCAGCACCGCTGCACCCAGGTAGACCAGGCTCGACTGCAGCCAGCCCGCGCCGTGTTCCATCAGGCGTTCCCGTTCACGTGTGGCCCTTCAATCATGCCCGGAGGGCCGCGCATCGACGGGCACCTCGCAAGCCGGGCGCTCGCCCAGGCTCTCGATCTCGGGCCAGCCGGGGTAGCTCGACAACCGCTCCGCATAGACCTCGACGTGGCCGTTCAGCTCGGCATCGGTGGCGCGGTGGGCGCCGTGCAGCACCAGCGGCGGCAGCATGCGCAGCCCGGCGAGTGCGGCGGTCTGTTCGTACGGCGGCATGAACGCATCGAAGAAGTAGCGGTTGTAGCCGTCCGGCCGGTAGCTCTCCTCGGGTCCGCCGGTGGTCAGCACCGGCCACAGGTCGCGCCCGCGCAGCGCATGGCCGCCGGGGCCGTAGGCCCAGCCGAAGGCAAACACCTCGTCGAGCCAGAGCTTCATCAGCGGCGGCATGCCGTACCAATGGATCGGGTGCTGCCACACCACCAGCCGGGCTTCGGCCAATGCGGCCTGCTCGGCCGCGGTGTCGATGTAGTAGTCGGGGTACAGCGCGTACAGGTCGCGCACCTGCACGCGGCCCGGCAGCGCGCGTGTGGCGGCACGCAGCAACCTCACGTTCACGCGCGACTGCTGCAGCTGCGGGTGCGCAGCGATGACGACGATTTCGGGCATGGACCGCGTGGGTTTTTACGATGAGACACCGGCAGGTGCGCGGCTACCATATCCGAAAAGCCGAGCGCCGCCCGCATGCGGGGTGCCTACAAGGAGTTCCGAGCATGCCAACCATCGTGATCGCCAACCCGAAGGGCGGGGTGGGCAAGAGCACGCTGGCCACCAACGTGGCGGGCCAACTCGCCCGCGCCGGCCACGCCGTGATGCTGGGCGACGTCGACAAGCAGCAGTCATCGCGCCAGTGGCTCGCGCTGCGCCCGCCGCAGCTGCCGCGCATCAGTGCCTGGGAGGTCTCGCGCGACGACATCGTGCGCCCGCCCAAAGGCACCACCCATGTGGTGCTGGACACCCCGGCCGGCCTGGACGGCAAGCGCCTGGACGCCGTGCTGCGCATCGCCGACAAAGTGCTCGTGCCGCTGCAGGCGAGCCTGTTCGACATCCAGGCCACGCACACGTTCGTGCAGAAGCTGCGTGCCCACAAGCGGGCCGACCACATCGTCATCGGGCTCGTGGGCATGCGCGTGCGCGAGCACACCATCTCCAACGACCGCCTGCACGACTACCTGGCCACGCTGCCGGTGCCGGTGGTGGCGTGGCTGCGCGACACCCAGAACTATGTGCACCTGGCCGCCCACGGCCTCACGCTGTGGGACGTGGCGCCCAGCCGCGTCGAGCGCGACCTGGAGCAATGGCGGCCGCTCACCGAATGGATCATGCAATGAAGCGCTACGCACACCTGGCCGATCTGCAGGCCGAAGTCGGCCATGTAATCGGCACCAGCGACTGGGTCACCGTGGACCAGGACCGCATCGACCAGTTCGCCCACGCCACGGGCGACCACCAATGGATCCACGTCGACCCCGACCGTGCGGCGCAGGGGCCCTTCGGCACCACCATCGCGCACGGCTTCCTCACGCTGTCGTTGCTGCCGCTGCTGTTTGCGTCCGGCTTTGCCATCGACGACGTGCGCATGGGTGTCAATTACGGCATGAACCGCGTGCGCTTCACCGCGCCGGTGCCGGCGGGCGGGCGCGTGCGCGGGCACTTCAAGCTTGCGTCGTTCCAGCCGCTGCCGGGCGGGGCGCAGCTCACGGTGGAAGTCACGGTCGAGCTCGAGGGCTCCGACAAGCCCGCCTGCGTGGCCGAGTCGGTGTCGCGCCGGTTCACCTGACCTTGTTTCGAGCGGCCCCCCATTGGGGGGTGGCCGTGGCCCCGCCCCCGCCGACTACGATCGTCGGCCCATGGAAAGAACGGTGATGAAAGTCCTGCTGATCGACGATCACCCGCTGATCCTGACGGCGCTCGAGAGCGTGATCCAGGGCACGGGGGACGACGTCACCGTGGTCGGCGTGGACAGCGCGCGCGGCGCGCGTGCCACGCTCGCCGAAGATGCCGATTTCGACCTCGTGCTGCTCGACCTGGCGCTGGGCGACGCCAACGGTTTCGACCTGCTCGACGAGCTGCGTGCCAACTTTCCGGCCGTGCCGGTGGTGGTGGTGTCGGCCACCGAGCGCGGCGCCGACGTGATCCGCGCCATCGACTCCGGCGCCATGGGCTTTGTGCACAAGCGCGCGGCACAGGCCGAGCTGCTGGAGGCCCTGCGCACCGTCATGGCCGGCGGGGTCTACCTGCCCGAGCCGATGGTCGGCCTGCTGGCTGGCCCGCGCGCGCCCGCAGTCGATGGCGACACCGAGCCCGGGGTCATGCAGATCGGCGCGCACGCCCAGCCGGCGCCGCACCAGCAGGCCATGACGCTCGACAAGATCGGTCTCACGCCGCGCCAGACCGACGTGCTGGCGCTGCTGCTGCAGGGCAAGCCCAACAAGCTCATCGCCCGCGAGCTCAACCTGTCGGTGGAGACCGTCAAGGACCACGTGGCCGCCGTGCTGCGCGCCCTCAACGTCAATTCGCGCACGCAGGCCGTGCTGGCCGTGAGCCAGATGACGCAGGGGCAGGGTGGCTTCCCCGCGTGGAAACCCACGCCACGCTCGTGAGGCTCGCGCTGCCCGCGATCGGCCCTGCGGCCCTTGGGGCCGGCGCGGCCGTGGCCGACGGCAGCGCCGACCACATGCGCGCGCTGTACGTGCAGACGCCGGTCATCCTGGCCGGCAACCTGATCGGCATCGTGCTCACCTGCGCCATGTTCTGGGGCCCCGCGGGGCCGGAGCGCACCGCCGCCTGGGCGTTGCTGGCCCTGGCGCTGTGGGGCGGGCGCATCGTGCACTGGATGCGCTTCACGCGGACGCCCAGCGCCAGCGACGAACTGCTGCTGGCGTGGCGCGGCAGCTGGCGCGTGCTGGCCCTCGCGCAGGGCGCGATGTGGGGCGTGGCGGTGTGGGTCTTCTGGGGGTTCGGCGAGCCGTTCCGCCAGCTGGCGCTGATCCTCATCGTCTACAGCTACTGCCTCGGCTCGGTGCAACTGCTGTCCACGCAGCCGGGTGTCTTCCTGGCGTTCCTGGGCCTCGTGCTCGTGCCCACCATCGCGCGCATCGCCACCGATACGAGCCAGCCCTGGCACCTGCAGCTGGCCGGCATCCTGCTGCTGCTGCTGGGCGTCACGTGGCTCATGGGCCGCACCTATGGCGGCGCACTCTGGCAGGCCATCGAGCTCAAGCGCAGCACGGACACGATGGCCGAGCAGCTGCGGGTGGAAAAGACCGAGGCCGACGCCGCCCGCCGCATGGCCGAGGCCGCCAGCCGTGCCAAGACGCAGTTCTTCGCCGCTGCCAGCCATGACCTGCGCCAGCCGCTGCACGCCATGGGCCTGTTTGCCGAGGCATTGCGCCAGCGCGCGCACGACCCCGAGGTGGCCTCGCTCGTCAACAGCATCAACGAATCGGTGGACGCGCTCGAAGGCCTGTTCGGCGAACTGCTCGACATCACGCGCATCGACACCGGCGGCGTGGAGGTGAACCCGGAGCCCGTGCGCATGCGCGAACTCTTTGCACGCCTGCGCCTGCATTTCGAGCCCACCGCGTTTGAAAAAGGCCTGCAACTGTCCTTCCACGGCGACCACCACGTGGCGCTGGCCGACCCCGTGCTGCTCGAGCGCATCCTGCGCAACCTGGTGAGCAACGCCATCCGCTACACCGACGACGGCGGCGTGCTCGTGAGCTGCCGCGCGCGCGCCGGCGGGCTGCTCGTGCAGGTGTGGGACAGCGGCATCGGCATCAGCGACACCGCGCTGCCGCGCATCTTCGACGAGTTCTACCAGGTGCAGGGCCACCGCCCGCTCGAGGCGCACCAGCGCAAGGGCCTGGGCCTCGGGCTGGCGATCGTGCAGCGCCTGACCCAGCTGATGGGCTCGGCCATCGGCGTGCGCTCGCGCGTCGGCCACGGCACCGTGTTCTCTCTCGACGTGCCGGTCGGGCGCATGCCGCGCTCGGCCGGTGCGCCTGCGCCGTCGTCCAAGGCGCCGCTCGGGCTCACGCTGCAGGGCCGGCGCATCATCGTGGTCGAAGACGAACCGGCCGTGCGCGAAGGCCTCGTCGTGCTGCTGCAGGCCTGGGGCGCCACGGTCGACTCCTTCGATTCCGTGGCGGCCATCGAGACATGGCTGGCCACCGGCCCGTGCCACCCCGACCAGCCGCCCGACCTGCTGATCGTCGACTACCGCCTGCCGCAAGGCACCACCGGCCTGCAGGCCATGGCCGCGCTGCGCGCGTACTGGCCGCAGCACCCGATGCCGGCCATCGTGGTCACCGGCAGCTCGCTCGGCGGCCACGAGGACGAGGCCGAAGCACATGATTTCCACCTGCTCATCAAGCCGGTGCTGCCCAACAAGCTGCGCGCGATGATCGGGTTCAAGCT
>JAHECD010000134.1 GCA_024641945.1 Rubrivivax sp.
CGCTCTCTTGCGCTCATGTCCCCCGGGTCGGCCTGCGGCCGACCCTCCTCCTTTACTTCGCTCCAGAGAACGCCCCGCCACCCTGATCCGAGACGCGTGGGCGGTTCGACGGTGGCGCGCCCACCCGGTGTCTGGCCGAGGACGGCGGGCGAGTGCCGCAGCGAAGTAAAGGAGGAGGGCTGGGCGCAGCCCAGTCCGGGGGACATGAGCGGAGGCACTCGCCCGGCGGCCTCGGCCCGCGCACCGTCTCCGACCCACGGCATGAAAGATCGCAACGGGCCGATGGATGAAATCGAAGCGAGGAGACCGGCGTTCACGTCATCGGCCCTCGACGGGCGGCGCGCCGGCGGCGATCGACTTTTCGCGCGCGAAATTCGCCTCCATCTGCGCCTTGCCGGACCGGTATTGGCGTGGCCACGCGATCTCGGTGAAGCCGATCTTCGCGGCCTCGGTCAGCGTCCAGGCCGGGTTGGCCAGGTGGGGGCGGGCGATCGCGCACAGGTCCGCGCGGCCGGCCGCGATGATCGAATTGACGTGGTCGGCTTCGCTGATGGCGCCCACGGCCATCGTCGCGATGCCGGCCTCCTGGCGGATGCGGTCGGCGAAGGGCGTCTGGAACATGCGGCCGAACGTGATGCGTTCCTGCTTGCTCACCTGGCCCGACGAGCAGTCGATCAGGTCGGCGCCCGCAGCCTTGAAGGCGCGTGCAATCGCCACCGCATCGGCCGGCGTGATGCCGCCCTCGACCCAGTCATGTGCCGAGATCCGCACCGACATCGGCAGGTGCGCCGGCCAAACGGCACGCACCGCGTCGAAGACTTCGAGCGGATACCGCAGCCGGTTCCCGAGCGTGCCACCGTGGTCGTCGCTGCGCCGGTTCGTCAGCGGCGAGATGAAGCTCGAAAGCAGGTAGCCGTGGGCGCAGTGCAGCTCGAGCCAGTCGAAGCCGGCTTCGGCCGCGCGCCGCGCCGCAGCGACGAAGTCGAGCTTCACGCGGTCCATGTCGGCGCGGGTCATTGCGCGCGAAACAGCGCTTTCTCCCTCGACGTACTGTTGTGGCGAGGCGCTGATCAGCGGCCAGTTGGGCTCGGTGTCGTCGGCCGCCAGCGGCTTGTCGATGCCGTCCCACGCACGCCGCGTCGAGCCTTTGGCGCCGGCATGGCCGATCTGCATGGCGATGCGCGCGTCGGTATTCGTGTGCACCCAGTCGGCGATGCGCCGCCACGCTTGCATCTGCGCGTCGTTCCAAAGGCCGGGGCAACCGGGCGTGATGCGTGCATCCGGGCTCGTGCACGTCATCTCGGCAAACACCATGCCGGCGCCGCCCATCGCGCGCGCGCCCAGGTGCACGAGGTGGTAGTCGCCGGGCACGCCGTCGACGGCGGAATACTGCGCCATCGGCGAGACCACCACGCGGTTCTTCAGCGTCACCGAGCGCAGCTTGAACGGCGTGAACATCGGCGGCAGCGCCGGCAGCGCGGCATCGCGCTGCACCCCGGCGCGCGCGGCGAACCAGCGTTCATAGCCTTCGAGCCACGCCTTGTCGCGCAGGCGCAGGTTTTCGTGGCTGATGCGCTGGCTGCGCGTGAGCATCGAATACATGAACTGCTCGGGCTCGAGCTGGTCGCAGTAGCGCGTGCCACACACCTCGAACCACTCCATCGCATTCCACGCCGCGTTCTGCAGGCGCAACACATCGACGCGGCGCAGCGCCTGGTAGCGCGCCAGCACCTCGGGGATCTGCGCCGGTGCGTCGCCCAGCTCGGCGAACTGGCGCGCAAGTTCGATCGCGTCCTCGATCGCGAGCTTGGTGCCCGAGCCGATGGCGAAGTGTGCCGTGTGCACCGCATCGCCCATCAGCACGACGTGGCTGCGGCCGTTGAAATGCGACCACTGCTCGCAGGTCACGCGCTGGAAGTTCAGCCATGCCGAGCCGCGCAGGTGGCGCGCGTTGCTCATCAGCTTCTCGCCCTGCAACTGGCCGGCGAAAAGCCGCTCGCAGAAGTCGATCGACTGCGCGGCGTCGGCGCGGTCCAGTCCGTGGGCGAGCCAGACCGGCTCGGGGCATTCGACGATGAAGGTCGTGGTCGTCGCGTCGAACTTGTAGATGTGGGCCTGGAACCAGCCGTGCTCGGTGCGCACGAAGTCGAACGTGAAGGCGTCGTAGAGGCGCTTCGTGCCGAGCCAGATGAAGCGGTTGGGGCGCGTCACGATGTCGGGCCTGAAGACCTGCTGATGGCGCGTGCGGATCCTCGAGTTGATGCCGTCGCTGGCAATGATCAGGTCGGCGTCCGGGAAGTCGAGGTCGGACTCGACGTCCTGCTCGAACAGGAGCTTGACGCCCAGGCGCTCGCAGCGCGCCTGGAGGATGTTGAGCAGCTTCTTGCGCCCGATGCCGACAAAACCGTGCCCGCCGGAACGGATCACGCGGCCCTTGAAGTGCAGCTCGATGTCGTCCCAGTGGTTGAACGCCTGCTCGATCTCGTCGGCCGTCTCGCGGTCGCAGCCGCGCATGTTGTCCATCGTCGCGTCGGAGAACACGACGCCCCAGCCGAAGGTGTCGTACGGCTTGTTGCGCTCGACCACGGTCACGTCGTGCGCCGGGTCGAGCTGCTTCATCAGCAGGCCGAAATACAGGCCCGCCGGGCCGCCGCCGATACAGACGATCTTCATGTCCACCACCTTCCTCGGGGCGGGCGCGCCCTCTGCGCCGCCCGGAGTTCAGGGGTGTAATTTAGAGTTCAATCGTTTAGGTGTCAACTAAATATGCTCGGCACAGGGGACTCGCACCGAATGCGGCGGCACCTGTGCCGGACGGCTGGTCGCCGCCCTCGTGGCGTGCAGCCCGTCAGCGCCGCAATTCCTGCCAGGAATTCTTCGACGGCGGAATCGGGATGCCGGCGGTCAGGTCCTTCGGCACCGGGCGGCCGGAGTTGTACTCGCGCGAGATGCCCTTCACCTTCTTGCCGTCGCTCGTGAGGATCGCCGCGACGGCCGACGCGTTGGAGCTGTCGGACACGACGGTGGAGACGAAGTCGGCGCCGATGAACTTGCTGCCCGTCAGGACGTCGATGATGTACATGCGCGAGCTCGCCGAGCAGTCGGTGCTGCCCGCCTTGTTGGTCACGAAGGCGAGCCCGCCGAACGCGATCGTCGGGCGTGTATTGACCTGCTCGCCGGACGGCAGGTCCATGAACCAGCCGCGCTGGGTCGCCCAGTCGATCGGATTCGACGTGAGCGTGCCCGAACCGCCGGTCGTATAGACCTGCTGCACCAGTCCGGCACGTGCGTTCGTCAGCAAGGTGCCGTCGGCGATGGCGTAGATGGACTGCACGTCGTTGACGCCGAAGTCGCCGATGTCGAGCAGCCGGCCGGTGCCGACGTAGACGATGCGCTTGCCCTTGTAGTACAGCAGTTCGGGGGGCGTCGTCACCGGTTGGGCCACCGCACCAGGGCCGCGCAGTTGCGCGATCTTGTTCGTGGCGGCGGGGGTGGATGGGTCGGCGTCGAGGTCGAAGCGCCAGACGTTGCCGAGCAGGTCGCCGCCGTAGACATAGCGCACGCTGCCGTCGGCTTCGGCAAAGGGCGAGACGTGGTTCAGCCCCGCCTCGCTGGTCAGCGATCCGTCGGTGGTGACGAACTCCTTGATCACGCTGCCCGTGGCGGCATTGAGCATCCAGAGGCGGCCCTTGCCGTCGTAGGTGTTGTTGTAGCCCGAGGTGACGATGACGGCATAGGTGCCGGCGGCCGTGCGCACGATGTTCGGCTTGCCCATCGTCTGCCCGACCTTGGCCTTCAGGGTCGTGTCGGAGGCGGACGGGAATTCCCATTTGATCTTGCCGGCCAGCCCGGATTCGCTCAGCCCGCGCGGCGAGGTCACGTCGATGGCGTAGTAGCCGCGGCCGCCGGCCCCCATGCCCGCCACCAGCAGCTTGGTCGTGGCGTCGATCTTGCGGAGCACCGGCGTACCGTCCAGCTCGGTGCGGAAGGTGTAGCCGCGCGACGTGGTCTTGCCGATTTCCGGCAGCGAATGCCCCGGCACATAGGCCCAGAGCTCCTTGCCGGCATCCGCGCCCACGGTGTCGACCGCGTGCAGCATGCCTTCGCCGGAGGCGAGGTAGACGACCCCGGTATCGCGGTCGACGACGGGCTCGGAATTGATCACCGCACCGAAGAGGCTCTTGCGCGTGCGGAACTGCGTGCCTTCGAGCGTGCGATTGCCGCGCAGGTAGTTGATGACGTCGACCGACGCGCCGTACGTGTCGGCCGGGTTGACTGCGCTGGCCACCGACGACACGCTCGAGGAGAACGAGATGCCGGACGAGCCGCCCCAGGTCGCGATGACCCGCGACGACCAGGACCGCGCGCCCAGAAGCGCCGACGCGCTCCACAGGCGCGTGGTGCCCAGGTCACCCGTCACGGGGTCGATGGTCACCGCTTCGAGATCGCCGGTCCAGCCGGCCGGGTTGTATGAGCCGAGATAGGCACGTGAATCGCCTCGTGCCAGATTGACGGTATTCACCGAGATGCCGCCCTGCGTGGCCTTCTGGCTGAGGATGTCGTCGAGCCCCGAGCGGATCCGGTTGGCCGTCTCCTCCGGCGTCGTGGCGAGGTACATCTTGCCGCGGCCGTTGATGGTGGCGTGCCAGAGATCGTCCACCGACGTCGGACTCCGGTTGGCGCTGGGATCGGGCCAGGCGGTGAGGCTCGTCGGCTGCGGCGAGGTCTCGCTCAGGAACAGCGTGCCGCGGGCGCCCAGCGTGAGCCCGTAGGTGTTCATGTGCAGGTCGGTATTCGTGTCCACCGAGGTAGCCGGCAGCACGCCGGAAGCCAGCCCGGTGCCGCCGGGCGGCCGCGGGTTGTTGGTGTAATAACGCAGTGCCAGGTCGGCCAGGCCGCCCGCGTAGGTGTTTGCGTAGGGGGCGGTGCTGCCATAGTTGGACGCGGACTTTCCGCTGTCCCAGGCAGGCATCGTCACGGACGACGCGTTCGCGAATCCGTCGGTCACGATGAACGCATTGTTGCGCTGGCAGCCGTACTGGATCACGTTGTAGAGGCTGCCGGTCTTGTCGGTGCGTTTGTACTGCTCGCCGATGTACTTGAGCGTCTCGCGCGTGGGCGTGCCCCCGCTGCCGTTGGCTTCGTAGAAGATGCCGGCCACGCGTGCGCTGTTGACCGCGTTCGACGTGGCGTCGGAGTCGTACAGCGTGACGGTGCTGTTGCTGTTGAAGGGCACCACGCCCAGGCGCACGCCGGTGAGCGTCTCCATCGTCTGGCCCATCGCGCCCGCCAGCATCATCTTGCGCTTGCGGTAGTACTGGAACCAGTTGGCGAAGTTCTGCATCTCGTCCGCATAGTTGCGGCCGCCCGGGTACGACGTGACCGTGCTGCGGATCTCGTAGCGTTTGAGCGTCGAGCCGTCGGGTGCGGTCGTGCAGGTATCGGTGACCTGGCTGGTGTTCTCCGGCGTGCAGGTTTCCTTCAGCCAGTAGGTGGCGGGGTAGTACCCCATCGAAACCCGCGTCACTGCGTTGAGGGCCGCGTACTCGTCGGCCGTCACGTTGGTCCAGGCGCCGCAACTCGCGTTGTTCGCGTTGCAGACCATCTTCTTCGAACCCGACGGCACGATCATGCCGGGCAGCGCGATGAAGAAGTTGTCGGTGGTGGTCGAGGCGCCGCGGGTGTTGGTCAGGTCGAACGTGTTCGTTCCGTAGATCGGATGCGACTTGACGTTGTTGGGCGTCGCATTGGTCGGCGAGACGGCGCCGGTGGAGAGGTAGCCCGGTGCCCAGGGCTCGTAGGTCACCAGCGGGTTGTAGTACAGCGGGTTGTGCACCGGCGACAGCGCGGGGTCGGACGGCGCGTTGCGGTACGTGCCCGAAGTGTCCTTGTACGCGCCCGACCAGCGCAGAAATGCGAACTGGCGGGTCGGCATGATCGGGAAATGGTCGTACGTGACGTCACCGTAGACGCGGTTGCCCAGCCCTGTGCCGTTGGGGAACAGGTAGACCATCTTGCGCCACGTGGCGTCGGCGCCGCCGGCCGGGTTGAACCAGGTGCTGGTGATCGTGCGCAAGGCTGCGTTCGGGTGCAGCGCGTCGACGCCCCAGCCGTTGGCGGTGGTCATGTTCCACCAGAACGCGCCGTCGTTGTTGTAGAGCATCAGCTCCGAATCCATCGAGCCGGAATCGTCCATGCCGAAGATGACGTTCGGCTTGGCGAGCACCGACATCTTCAACGGCAGCTCGGCGATCGACGTGGCGGCCGACGCCGTGCCGCCGAGCAGCGCACCGAGCGCCACGAGCGAGGTTCCCAGCTGGATGAGCGTCTTCATGCGGTCTCCCTGAAATGCTTGTAGTTCGGCACCGCGCCGACGCGGCCGCTTCAGCGACGCAGCTCCTGCCAGGAGTTCTTCGAAGGCGGTATCGGAATTCCGGCGGTCAGGTCCGTGGGCACCGGACGGCCCGAGTTGTACTCGCGCGAGATGCCCTTCACCTTCCGGCCGTCGCTGGTCAGGATGGCCGTCACGGCGGTGGCGTTCGAGGTCTCGGAAATCGTCGTCGAGACCATGTCGGCGCCGATGAACTTGCTGCCGGTCAGCACGTCGATGATGTACAGGCGCGCGCTGGCGGAACAGTCGGCGCCGCCCGCCTGGTTGGTCACGAACGCCAGGCCCCCATAGACGATGGTCGGGCGTGTATTGACCTGCTCGCCGGCCGGCAGATCGACGTACCAGCCGCGCTGCGTACCCCAGTCGATCGGATTCGTCGTGAGCGTGCCGCTGCCACCTGGGGTGTAGACCTGCTGCACGAGCCCCAGCCGCGCATTCGTCAGCAAGGTGCCGTCGGCGATGGCATAGATCGACTGCACGTCGCTGACGCCGAAGTCGCCGATGTCGAGCAGACGGCCGGTGCCGACGTAGACGATGCGCTTGCCCTTGTAGTACATCAGCTCGGGCGGCGTCGTCACCGGTTGCACCACGCCGCCGGGGCCGCGCAGCTGGGCGATCTTGATCGTTGCGGCGCTCGTGACCACGTCGGCTTCGAGGTCGAAGCGCCAGACGTTGCCGAGCAGATCGCCGCCGTAGACGTAGCGCACGCTGCCGTCGGCCTCGGCGAAGGGCGCGACATGCGCCAGGCCGCCTTCGTTCGTCAGCGAACCGTCGCTCGTGACGAACTCCTTGATCACGTTGCCGGTGGCTGCATTCAGCATCCACAGGCGGCCCTTGCCGTCGTAGGTGTTGTTGTAGCCCGACGTGACCAGCACGACGGCCGTGCCCGCCGAGGTGCGAACGATGCTGGGCTTGCCGAGGGTCTGGCCGACCTTCGCCTTCATCGTCGTGTCGCTGGCGCTCGGGAACTCCCACTTGATCTTGCCGGCCAGGGCCGATTCGCTCAGGCCTCGTGGTGCGGTCACGTCGATACCGTAATAGCCGCGCCCCGACGCGCCCATCCCGGCCACGAGCAGCTTTGTGCTCGCGTCGATCTTGCGAATCACCGGGGTCCCGTCGAGCTCGGTGTGGAAGGTGTAGCTGCGAGCGCTGGTCTTGCCGATCTCCGAAAGAATCGGCCCGGGCACGTAGGCCCAGAGCTCCTTGCCGGCATCGGCACCGACGGTGTCGACCGCATGCAGCATGCCTTCGCCGGACGCCACGTAGACGACGCCGGTGTCGCGGTCCACCACGGGCTCGGAATTGATCACTGCCCCGATCAGGCTCTTGCGTGTGCGGAACTCCGAGCCTTCCAGCGTCCGGTCGCCGCGCAGGTAGTTCATCACGTCGACCGACGCGCCGTAGGTGCCTGCGGGGTTGACGGCGCTCGCCACCGACGAGACACCCGACGAGAACGACACACCCGCCGAGCCGCCCCAGGTGGCGATGACACGGGTCGTCCAGTCGCGTGTGGCGAGCAGCTTGGCCGAACTCCACAGTTGGGTCGTGCCGATGTCACCGGTCACCGGATCGATGCTCACGGCCTCGATGTCGCCCGTCCACCCCGCCGGGTTGTACGAGCCGAGGTACGCACGCGAGTCGCCGCGTGCGAGGTTGACGGTGTTGACCGAGATGCCGCCTTGCGTGGCCTTCTGGTTCAGGATGTCGTCGAGGCCGGCGCGGATGCTCGCGGCGGTTTCGTCCGGGTTCGTGGCGAGGTACATCTTGCCGCGGCCGTTGAGCGTGGCGTGCCACTGGTCGTCGATCATCGACGGGTCGTCGGCCACCGGTGTGGGCCACGTCGGCGCCGTGACGAACGGATCCACCGTATTCGGCCACAGCGAGCCGCGCACGCCCAGCGTGATGGCGTAGGTGTTGATGTGCAGGTCGGTGTTCTTGTCGGCGTTCGGATCGGTGGCGACGCTGGGCGGCAGCCGGCCGGCAGGGAGGTCGGTGCGCAGGCGGTTGGTGTAGTACGCCAGGGCCAAATCCGCCAGCGAGCCGGTCGGTGTCGTCGTGTACGGCTTGCCGCCACCCCATTTGGACGCGGTGTAGCTCGGCACGCTGATGCTCGTCGTGTTGGAGAAGCCGTCGGTGACGATGAACATGTTGTTGCGCTGGCATGCGTACTGCACGATCGACTTGTTGGTGTCGAACTGGCTCGCGATGTTCTTCACCGTCTGGTGCGTCGGCGTGCCATTGGCCGACATGGCGTTCAGGTAGAACCCGCCGGCGGCGGCAAAGCGGTTGCTCGCTGCGCTCGAAGCGTCGGCGTCGTACATCGTCACCGAGCTCGAACTGCTGAAAGGCAGATCCGCCAGGCGCAGGCCGGAAATGTTCTCCAGCACGCGGCCCATCGAGGCCGCCAGCATCAACTTGCGTTTGCGGTAATAGGTGAACCAGTTGGCGAAGTTCTGCAGCTCCGCCGCGTAGGTGCGCCCACTCGGGTAGCTGGAGATGGTGCTGCGGATCTCGTAGCGCTTGAGCGTGCCCACGCCATCGGGGGCGGCCACGCAGTCCGCACCGACGGTGCAGGATTCGGGTTGCCAGAACGTGGCCGGGTAGAACGGGATCGCGGCATAGCAGGTGCGGCCGCCACTCACCGTCTGCTCTGCGGTCAGCGTGCGCGTCGTGCTGCCGGAGCAGGGCGTTCCGGTGGAGCCGGTCGCGCTGCTGAGGACCATGGTGCCTACGGGCAGTGTCATGCCGTCCTGCACGAAGAACGTATAGCCGTTGTTCTGGAAGTTGGTGCTGCTCGAGCTCCAGCTGGTGGTCAGGTTGAGCGTGGGCGCGCCGCTCACGGCCGGGTGCGCAGGGGCCGCAGTGGTCGACGCGTTGGAGTACGTCTTCAGCGAACTGCCCACATAACCGGGCGACCACGCTTCGTAGGTGGTGCTTGTGTCGTAGTAGACCGGGTTGAATTTGGCCGATCGGATCCAGGCCAACTGGTTCGTGGGCGGGACGGCCGCGCCATAGATGCTGTTGTAGGCGTAGAGCGCACCGCCTGTGGCCGTGCCCACGGGCAGCAGATATTGGTACGCGCGGTACGTGCCGTTGGTCTTCAGCGGCTTGTTGGCGACGCTGTCCCACGCGGTGGCGCCGTTCCAGTAGAGCATGCCCGATGCGGTGTCGAGCAGGATCTCCCAATCCATCGAGCCCGAGTCGTCCATGCCGAAGATGACGTTCGGCTTCGCGAGCACCGACATCTTCAGTGGCAACTCGGCCACCGACGTGGCGGCCGACGCCGTGCCGGCGAGCAGCGCACCGGCCGCCACCAACGAGGTTGCCAACTGCATGACCGTCTTCATGTGATGTCCCGACACTTTCGGATCGATGGGGAGGCCCGAAGTACCGGCGTCAGCGCCGGATCTCCTGCCAGGAATTCTTCGAAGGTGGGATCGGCGTGCCCGCGGTCAGGTCTTCGGGCTTCGGTGCGCCGGTGTTGTACTCGCGCGTGATGCCGCGCACCTTCTTGCCGTCCTTGGTCAGGATCGCCGACACCGCCGAGGCGTTGGACGTATCCGAGACCACGGTCGAAACGAAGTCCGCACCCGCGAACTTGCTGCCCGTGAGCACGTCGATGATGTACATGCGCGAGCTGGCGGAACAGTCCGTCGCTCCCGCCTTGTTGGCGACGAAGGCGAGGCCGCCGTAGGCGATGGTCGGGCGTGTGTTGACCTGCTCGCCCGCCGGCAGGTCCACATACCAGCCGCGCTGCGTGGCCCAGTCCACCGGGTTGCTCGTCAGCGTCCCGCTGCCGGACGGTGAATACACCTGCTGCACGAGGGCCGAACGGGCATTCGACAGGTATGTGCCGTCGGCGATCGCGTACATGCTCTGCACGTCGCCGTTGCCGAAGTCGCCGACGTCGAGCATCCGGCCGGTGCCGACGTAGACGATGCGCTTGCCCTTGTAATACAGCAGCTCGGGCGGGGTCGTCACCGGCTGCGCAAGACCGGTCGGCCCGCGCAACTGCGCGAGCTTGGCCATGCCCGCGGCCGCGCTGGCGTCCAGATCGACGCGCCAGACATTGCCGAGCAGGTCGCCGCCGTAGACGTAACGCACGCTGCCATCGGCTTCCGCGAAGGGCGAGACATGTGCCAACCCCGACTCGTTGGTGAGCGAGCCGTCGGTGGTGACGAACTCCTTCAGCACCGCGCCGGTGGTGGCATTGAGCATCCAGAGCCGCCCCTTGCCGTCGAACGTGTTGTTGTAGCCCGAGGTGACGAGCACCACATAGGCGCCGGCGGTCGTGCGCACGATCGCCGGCTTGCCCAGCGTCTGCCCGACCTTGGATTTCATCGTGGCGTCGCTCGCGGACGGGAATTCCCAGCTGACCTTGCCGGCCAGCGCCGTTTCGCTGAGCCCGCGCGGCGACGTGACGTCGATGGCGTAGTAGCCGCGCCCTGCCGCGCCCATGCCGGCGACGAGCAGCTTCGTCGAGGTGCCGATCTTGCGGATCACCGGCGTGCCGTCGAGCTTGGTGCGGAACGAATAGCTGCGCGAAGTGGTCGCGCCGATCGTCGAGAGCACGGGGCCCGGCACGTAGGCCCAGAGCTCCTTGCCGGCGGGGCCGGCGTCCGTGGTGTCGAAGGCGTGCAGCATGCCTTCGCCGGAGGAGACGTAGACCACGCCGGTATCGCGGTCGACCACCGGCTCCGCGTTGATGATCGCGCCGAGCACGCTGTTGCGCGTGCGGAACTTGGTGCCTTCGTTCGTCCGGTCGCCGCGCAGGTAGTTGATGACCTCGGACGATGTGCCATAGGTGTTGCTTGGGTTGACCGCGGCGGCCACCGACGAAACCGTCGAAGCGAACGACGCGCCCGACGTGCCGGTCCAGGTGGCGATCACGCGGGTCGTCCAGGCGCGTGCGTCGAGCAGCGCCCCGGCACTCCAGGCCGGCGTGCTTCCGATGTCACCCGTCGTGGCGTCGACGCTCACGGCCTCGACGTTGCCGGTCCAGCCGGCCGGGTTGTACGAGCCGAGGTAGGCGCGCGAGTCGCCGCGCGCCAGGTTCACGGTGCTGACCGACAGCCCGCCTTGCGCGGACTTCTGGTTCAGGATGTCCTGCAGCCCGGCCCGGATGCTCGCGGCGGTCTCGTCCGGGTTCGTGGCGAGGTACATCTTGCCGCGGCCGTTGATCGTGGCGTGCCACTGGTCGTCGATCATCGAAGGGTCGTCGGCCACCGGCGTGGGCCACGTGGGCGCCGTGACGAAAGGGTCCACCGTATTCGGCCACAGCGAGCCGCGCACGCCCAGCGTGATGGCGTAGGTGTTGATGTGCAGGTCGGTGTTCTTGTCGGCGTTCGGATCGGTCGACGTGCTGGGCGGCAGCCTGCCCGCGGGCAGGTCGGTGCGCAGCCGGTTCGTGTAGTA
>JAHECD010000213.1 GCA_024641945.1 Rubrivivax sp.
TGCTCGGCAGCTTCACCGGAGAGTCTTCCCCGCACGAGGTGCTGCGTGACTATCTGGGCGACCTGGGCAAGCCGTTGCTCGGGGGCTGGCCGTCCGGCCATGGCACGCCGAACCTGCCGCTACCTCTGGGCGCCCGGGTGCGGCTCGATGTATCGCGCGGCAGCCTCACGCTGCAGCAGGACCTGGTTGCGCGACCGTAGCGCACGCTGGCCCGGAAGGCCCAGGGCGCTACAGTTCCGCCATGCATGCCGCCACGACCACACGCCACCTCCAGGCGCACACCTACCGCGGTCTCGAGCCGGGCCCCCGCCTGATCGTGACAGGGGCCGTGCACGGCAACGAAACCTGCGGCACGCGAGCGATCGAGCGCATGTTGGGCGAACTGTCGCGTGGCGAGTTGGAGATCGTGCGCGGCACAGCCACCTTCGTGCCGGTGTGCAACCCGCTGGCTTACGCGAAGGGGCAGCGCGTGGGCGAGCGCAACCTGAACCGCCGCCTGAAACCCACGGACGCACCGGCCGGGTACGAGGACCACGTCGCCAATGTGCTCTGCCCGCTGCTGGCGGCCCACGATGTCCTGCTCGATCTGCATTCGTTCCGGAGCGCGGGGAAAGCCTTCGTCCTGCGAGGCCCTGCCGACAACGCCGGCACGCTCGAGCCGTTCGTGCACGCGGCCGCGGAAGGAGCGCTGGCCGCGCATGTGGGCGCCGACCGCGTCGTCGAAGGCTGGATGGACGCCTACGCCAGCGGCATCGAGCGCCGTCGCGCGCGCGCCGCGTCGGGCGACACCGCGGCCGCCGCGGCGATCGAAGACCCGACGTACGGCATCGGAACCACCGAATACATGCGCTCGCAAGGCGGCTACGGCGTCACGCTCGAATGCGGGCAACACGACGACCCGCAGGCGCCGATGGTGGGATATCGCGCGATCCGCCAGACCCTGGCGTTGCTCGGCCTGGCCGAGTTGGCGCTGGAGCCGCCCGCGCGGCCCTTCGAATGCTTGCGGCTGGCGACCGTGGTCGACCGGCTCGCGCAGGGCGATTCTTTCGTGCGCGAATGGACGAGCTTCGACCCGCTCGCCGAAGGCGAACTCGTGGCACGGCGTGCCGATGGCACCGAGGTGCGCGCGCCCGGCGTCGGCTACATCGTGTTCCCGGACGCCGCCGCGCGTCCTGGGCACGAGTGGTTCTATTTCGCCACGACGAGCGACCGGCCGCTCTAGCGCGACGGGTCGGTTGTCGACGCCGCGCAGGGTCTGCAGGGAGATTCGGTGCGGGCGCGCTGCTGCTAGACTCGATGCCATGGTCTCGTCCCGCAATCAGACACGCGCCGCATCTGGCCTGCAAGGCCGGGGAGCTTGGCCCTGGCGTCGCTCGCCAGCCATCGTCTGAATTGCTTCCGGGCCGCGCAATCGTTGCGCCCCGAAAAGATTTCCGCGGCGTGAACGGGCTCCCGGGCCCGATGCGTCGCAGAGCCAGGAGACCCCAGTGATCACCGAACTTGAATTCAAGAGCCTCGCGGCGCAGGGCTACAACCGCATCCCGCTGATCGCCGAGGCGTTTGCCGATCTCGAAACGCCGCTGTCGCTGTATCTCAAGCTGGCGGGCGGCGCGAAACACAGCTTCCTGCTCGAGTCGGTCGTCGGTGGCGAGCGGTTCGGCCGCTATTCGTTCATTGGCTTGCCGGCCAGGACGCAGTTGCGTGCATCGGGTTTCCGTACCGAGGTTGTGACCGCGGGCCATGTTGTCGAGACGCATGAAGGCAACCCGCTCGACTTCATCGCCGAGTACCAGGCGCGCTTCAAGGTCGCGCTGCGGCCGGGCTTGCCGCGCTTCTGCGGCGGACTGGCCGGCTATTTCGGCTATGACGCCGTGCGCTACATCGAGCCCAGGCTTGCAACGACCTGGAAGAGCGGCGGGATCGACACGCCTGACATCCTGCTGCTGCAAACCGAGGAACTGGCGGTCATCGACAACCTGTCGGGGCGCCTGTATCTGATCGTCTACGCCGACCCGTCGCAACCCGAGTCGTATTTCAGCGGCAAGCGGCGCCTGTCGGAACTGGCCGACAAGCTGCGCTACAGCGTGACCGCGCCGCCGGTGAAACGCGGCACGTCACATCCGGTGGAGCGCGAATTCAGCAAGGCCGACTATCTGGCGGCGGTGGAGCGCAGCAAGGAATACATCGCCGCCGGCGACATGATGCAGGTGCAGATCGGCCAGCGGCTGAAGAAGCGCTACACCGAGAGCCCGCTCTCGCTGTACCGCGCGCTGCGCTCGCTGAATCCGTCGCCGTACATGTATTTCTACGACCTGGGTGATTTCCAGATCGTCGGCGCATCGCCGGAGATCCTGGTGCGGCACGAACATGCACCCGAGGGCGACAAGGTGACGATCCGGCCGCTGGCTGGCACCCGGCCGCGCGGCGCCACGCCGGAGCTCGACAGGGCGATGGAGGCCGAACTGTCGAACGATCCGAAGGAGCGCGCCGAGCACCTGATGCTGATCGACCTGGCGCGCAACGACATCGGCCGCATTGCAAAGACGGGTTCGGTGAAGGTGACCGAAGCCTTCGTCGTCGAACGCTATTCGCACGTGATGCATATCGTGAGCAACGTTGAGGGCCTGCTGAAGGACGGCATGAGCAACCTCGACGTGCTGCGCGCCACCTTTCCTGCCGGCACGCTCACCGGTGCGCCGAAGATCCGCGCGATGGAGATCATCGACGAGCTCGAGCCGGTCAAGCGCGGCATCTACGGAGGCGCCTGCGGCTACCTGAGCTTTGCCGGCGACATGGACGTGGCCATCGCCATCCGTACCGGCATCGTCAAGGACCACACGCTGTACGTGCAGGCGGCGGCAGGCGTCGTCGCCGATTCGGTGCCCGAGATGGAATGGAGGGAGACCGAACACAAGGCCAGGGCGTTGATCCGCGCCGCCGAACTCGTCGAGGAGGGCTTCTGACGTGTTGCTCATGATCGACAACTACGATTCGTTCACCTTCAACCTGGTGCAGTATTTCGGCGAGCTGGGTGAGGACGTGCGTGTCTTCCGCAACGACGAGATCACGCTCGACGGCATCGCCGGGCTGAAGCCGCGTCGCCTGGTGCTTTCGCCCGGCCCG
>JAHECD010000135.1 GCA_024641945.1 Rubrivivax sp.
CCGCAGGCAATGCCGCGGCCGCCCGTCGCGCCACCGACGCCGCGCTGGCGACGGCGCGCGCGGCCGGCCTGGCGCGGCTCGAGGCGGTGTTGCTGGTCAACCTCGCTGACGACGAGCTCCAGGCGGGCCGTCATGCGCAGGCGCTGCAGGCCGCCGAGCAGGCACTTCCGACCGTGCGGCTGCACCGGGACGAGCGCGCCGAGCGCGCGCTGCTGCACAACATCGGGCTGGCCAAGATCGGCCTCGGGCGGGCGGACGAGGGCCGGCGTGACGTCGAGCGCGCGCTGGCGATGTGGGAGCGCACCGGCGCGCAGGCCGCGGCAGCAGCGGCGATGCGCGAGTACGGCAACGCGCTCGCCACCCAGGGCGACCACGCGGGCGCGCTGGAGATGTTTCACCGCGAACGCAAGCTCGCGGCGGACACCATGAAGGCCAACCGCGACGCGGCGCTGGCCGAGCTGCAGGACCGGTTCCAGCGCAGCGCACAGGAGCGCGAGATCGACCTGCGCGCGCGCGACAACGCGGTGCACGCCGAGCAGCTGGCCAACCACCAGCGCATGCGGGCGATCTGGGGCCTGCTGTCGCTCGCCGCGGTGCTCGCGCTGCTTCTCTTCGTGCTGCTGTTGCGCCGGATGCGGCGCACGCAGTCCGAACTGCGCCTGCGCCAGTCCGCACTGCGCGAGCACAACGAACGCGACACGCTCACCGGCCTGACCAACCGGCGCCGCTTCCAGAAACAGATGAACGATCGCTCGGCGGTCGGCAGGGGCGGCCTGCAGGGCGCCCTGCTGCTGGTCGATGTCGACCACTTCAAGCAGATCAACGATCGCCACGGCCACGCCGGCGGCGATGCCGTGCTGGTCGAGGTGGCACGCCGGCTGGCAACGGCCGCCGGCGGGCGCGCGCTGGTGGCGCGTTGGGGGGGCGAGGAGTTCCTGATCCATTCGCCGCTCGACGACGCAGCGGCAGCGCAGGCGCTGGGGGCGCGCTTGCTGCACGCGGTAGGGGCGCAGCCGGTGGACCTGGGCGGGGTGCGCCTGCGGGTCACCGTCTCGATCGGGCTGGGCCGGTTTCCGCTGCCGCCGCACCGGGTTCCGCTGGCTTGGGAACAGGCGCTGAATCTCGTCGACATGGCGCTGTACTCGGCCAAGAGCCAGGGCCGCAACCTGGCCATCGGGCTGCATTCGGCAGACGCCCCCGACCCGTTGGCGCTGCACGCGATCGAAGCCGACTTCGAGCTCGCCGTGCAAGACGGCCGCATCGGCGTGGAACGCAGTGCAGGGCCGGCCGGCCCTGCCGTGCATCTGGCGCACGCCGCCTGAGCATGCGCATGCGTTTCTACGCGCCGGCCGACCCGTGCACCGGGGACGCGCCCGGGCCCCACACGAAGTTTCGCCAGCCAGCGCGCCATGTCCTGGCCGTTTTCGTCTTCATCGCGGCGGTGGCGGCCGTGCCCGCACGCGCACAGACCGTCCGACCGTCGGCAGCACCTCCGCCGGCGCCGGCGGAGGCTGCGTCCTCACCCACTGGCCAGGAGGCCGCACAGCGGATCGAGGTCACCGGCGGCCGCGGCGACGACGATGCGCAGCGCCGGCGTTCGACGGCTGCAAAGATCGTGATCGGGCGCGAGGAGATCGACAAGTTCGGTGACGCCACCGTGGGCGAGGTCCTGCGCCGGCTGCCCGGCGTGACCAGCCCTGGAGCCCCCGGTCGCGGCGGTCCGCCGCGCATGCGCGGACTCGGCAATGGCTACACGCAGCTGCTGATCGACGGCCAGCGTGTGCCGCCCGGGTTTTCGCTCGAGTCGCTTGCCCCGGACCAGATCGAGCGCATCGAGATCCTGCGCGCGCCGACTGCCGAGACCGGCGCGCGTGCGATCGCCGGCACCATCAACATCGTCATGCGCGAGGGCTACAAGAAGCGCGTCAATGACCTGCGCCTGGGCTTCGCGCTGGAAAACGGCCAGGCGACACCTGGCGCGTCCTGGACCCACAACGACAACGCCGGCAACCTGACCTACAACCTGTCGGGCTCGTTCTTCAGGCCACGGCGCGGCGGCACCAGCCGCATCGACACGCTGGCCACCCGCGACACCACCGGCGATATCGTGCACGACCAGACCGAGGCCCAGCGCTCGCAGGAGCGGCGCCAAGGCCTGCATGTCGTCGCGCGCCTGCAATGGCGGCTCGGCGACGCGGGCGACATGGTGGTGCTGACCCCGTCGCTGTTTGCGTCCAGAGGGCGCACCGAGCGCGACATCACCTTCGCGCGACGGGTCGTCGATCCGACGGAAGACGGCAGCGACGACGCGGACCGCGCTGCCGTCCGCGGCTCTGCGCGCTCGACCTCGTTGCGGGTGAACGGACTTTGGCGGCAGCGGATCGGTGCTTCCCGGCTCGAACTGAACGCCGGCGTCGGCCAGTTCGAGTCGAGCACGGCCAGCCTGCGCACGGAGTTTGCCGCCGGCGCCATGGCGCCGAGTCGCACGGTCGACGACCGCACCTCGGTGCGCGACCGCTCCGCCAACGTCACGGCAAAGCTGTCGACGCTGCTCGGCGGCGGTGCTGGCGAGCACAGCCTCGTGGTGGGCGCGGAGGCCGAGGCCCTGCGCCGCGACGAGGCTCGGCATACGCTCCAGAATGGCCTGCCGGCGCTCACCGAGTTCGGTGACGACGTGGCGGCATCGAGCACGCGCCTGGCGGCTTATGCGCAGGACGAGTGGGCCGTCAGCCCAAACTGGGCGCTGCATGCCGGACTGCGCTGGGAAGGCATCGCCACCCGTGGCACGGCAGCCGCCGGAGCTGCACCGGAAAACCGCAGCAGCGTCTGGACGCCGCTCGTGCACGTGCTCTTCAAGCCCGACCCGAAGACGCGTGACCAGATCCGGCTGAGCCTGACACGCAGCTACCGCGCCCCCGCGCTGGCCGCCTTGATCGCGCGCCCGTCGCTGAATGCCACCGACCCCGCGCCGGGCCCGAATACGCCCGCCACGGCCGATTCGGCCGGCAACCCCGGGCTGCGCCCTGAATTGGCTACCGGCGTCGATCTTGCCTTCGAGCGCTACCTCGACGGCGGCGGCGTGCTGAGCGCGAATCTCTTCCGCCGGCGCATCGAAAACCTGATGCGCCGCGTGGTCGCGCGCGAGACCGTGTCATGGGCCACCGAGCCGCGCTTCGTGGCACGCCAACAGAACATCGGCAGCGCGATCACGCAAGGCCTCGAGCTCGAAGCCAAGTTCCGCCTGGATCAGGTGCTGGCCGGGTCACTGCCGATCGAGATGCGCAGCAACCTGAGCTTCTACCGGTCGCGGGTCGACGGCATCGCCGGCCCGGACAACCGCCTCGATGGACAGGCCCGGGCCACGGCCAACGCGGGTGCGGACTACCGCCTGCGCAGCCTCCCGCTCACCTTGGGCGGCAATGTCAATTGGGTGCCAGGCTACCGCACACAACTGGCCGACAGACAGGACGTCACCGTGGGCACGAAGCGCGTCTTCGACGCTTTTGCGCTCTGGACCTTCGGCCCCGCGGCCGGGCTGCGCCTGCTGGCCAGCAATCTCGGTCCGCAGGACCATGTCGCGGCCAACGGGTTCGATGCCACCGACCTGCGCACCGTGGCCACCACCACGACGGCGTCGTATACGAACTGGCAGCTGCGGCTCGAACTCAAGTTGTAGACCGGCGCGCGGCGCGTCGTGAAGCGACCAATCGCGTCGCCGGCGGTCACGCGCGGTTACCGAGTTGACGCGCCACGTCGGCCGCGCACCGGCAAGGCGTGACCGGGTTCACACCGGCGCGATGGCATGCTTTCTGCGGCTTGCCGCACGGACTGATCCCATCGAGCGCACCCCATGAGCAAGCCCGAAACCCCTGCCTCCCCGTTCAGGTTGCGTGCCACGGCCGCGGGATCCGCCGCCTCCGGCACGTCGTCGCTGCTTCGGGTGGCGCGCACGTCCACGCTGGACAGGCGCGTCTCCGTGCTCAACGCACACCACGCGCCGCGCCAATTGGCGTTCGACTTCTACCGCAACGGCAAGTAGGGGCGGCCCGCCCTCGGCCCGAAGGGGCCTCACCGCACGCCCTCCGATCGCGCCAACAGGCCCCGGCCAGGCGCCGCCAGACACCGGCTCGCCGGTGCGGCACACTCTCGGCCGTCTCTACAAGATGGACTGCCGATGAAAACCTCTGCCCGACGCGGCGTGCTCGTACTCGCGGCCATGGCCGCCGCCATCCTCCCCACGCTCGCCAGCGCGCAAGCCGCCTGGCCGGCCAAGCCGGTGCGCATCGTGGTGCCGTTTGCCGCGGGTGGCACGACCGACATCCTGGCGCGCTCGCTCGCGCCCGAGCTGCAGCGTGTCTTCGGCCAGCCGTTCATCGTCGACAACAAGGCCGGCGCCGGCGGCAACGTGGGTGCCGCCGATGTTGCGAAGTCGGCGCCCGACGGCTACACGCTGCTGATGGGCACGGTGGGCACACAGGCCATCAATGCCGCGCTCTATCCGCGCATGCCCTTCGACCCGGCCAAGGACTTCGTGCCGATCACACTCGTGGCCGGGGTGCCGAACGTGCTCGTGATGAACCCCGCCAACGCGCAGAAGTACGGCGTGTCGTCCGTCGCCGACCTGGCACGTGTGGCGCGCGCCAACCCCGGCCGGCTGAACATGGCCAGCTCGGGCAACGGCACGTCGATCCATCTGGCGGGCGAGTTGTTCAAGACGATGACCGGGACCTACATGGTCCACTTCCCGTACCGCGGATCCGGGCCGGCGCTGCTCGACCTGATCGGCGGCAGCATGGACCTGATGTTCGACAACCTGCCCAGCGCGATGCCGCAGATCAAGGCCGGCAAGCTGAAGGCGCTGGCCGTCACGAGCGCCAGTCGCTCGGCGGCCCTGCCCGACCTGCCGACCGTGGCCGAAGCCGGCGGGCCGGCGCTCAAGGGCTTCGAGGCGAGTTCGTGGTTCGGCCTGCTCGCACCGGCCGGCACGCCGATGGACATCGTCAACCGGATCCAGCAGGAAACGGCCAAGGCCCTGGCCTCACCCGCGCTGAAGGAGCGCCTGCTCGCGCAAGGCGCTGTGCCGGGCGGCATGTCGAGCGCGGAGTTTGGGCGCTATATCGCGGACGAGTCGCGCAAGTGGGCAGGCGTCGTCACGGCCTCCGGCGCCAAGGTCGACTGATCACGTTCAACGCGCTTCGCCGTCCGCAGGGAGGACGCCTGGCTCAGGCGTGCCAGATCACCGTCTTGCGCGCAGTGACCCACTGCTCGTAGTGACGGCCGAAGAGGTCTTCGATCCGGTTGCGCTTGACCTTGAAGGTGGGCGTGACCAGATCGTTGTCCACCGTCCAGGCGTCGGCCACGACGACCACGCAATCGAGCTGCTCGTGCGGATCGAGCGCCTCGTTGATCGCCATCATGTGTGCCGCGAGCGAGGCTTCGATCTCGGCGCGGCCAACCGTCGACGAGGCTCGCTTGGCGGCTTCGGCGTTCAGCATCAGCAGCGCCAGCGGCTGGCCCAGATTGGCGCCGGTCACGCAGCAGGCCTCGACCGCCGCATGCGTGACGAGCCGGTCTTCGATCGGCGCTGGCGCGACGTACTTTCCCTTGCTCGTCTTGAACAGGTCCTTCACTCGACCGGTGATGCACAGGTTGCCCTCGGCATCGAGCGCGCCCTTGTCGCCCGTGCGCAGCCAGCCGTCGGCGGTGAATGCCTGCTGCGTCAGCTCGGGCTCGCGGTAGTAGCCGAGCATCAGGCACGGCGCCTTGACCTGGATCTCGCCGGTGGCGTCGTCGATCCGGCTGCGTACGCCGTCGTACGGCAAGCCCACCGTCCCCGGGCGCGGCTTGCCCGGCAGCGTGGCGTGGCTGACGCCGCAGTTCTCGGTCATGCCGTAGACCTCGGCCAGGTCGAGCCCGAGGGCGGCGTACCAGCGCAGCAGATCGGGCGGCATCGGCGCAGCGCCGCCGGCGGCGTATTCACAATCCTGCAGCCCGAGCGCCGTGAGGATCTTCTTGCGCACGACGCCGCGCACGATGGGAATGCGCAGCAGCCGGTCGAGCTTGGCCGGGGGCATCTTGGCACCGACACCCTGGCGGAACTTGACCCACAGCCGCGGCACCGAAAAGAAGACCGTCGGCCGCGCGCGTTGAAGGTCGGCCGTGAAGGTGTCGAGGCTCTCGGCAAAGTAGACGTGCATGCCGCTCGCCAGCTGGCCATGCTCGACAAGAGTACGCTCCGCCACGTGCGCAAGCGGCAGGTAGCTCAGCATGCGCGCATCGGCGTGGATCGCCGGCACGCGCTCGAGCCCCGCATGGATGGCCCATGCAAAGTTGTCGAAGCTGTGCATCACACCCTTCGGCATGCCGGTGGTGCCGGACGTGTACATGATGGTCGACAGTTCGGCGCCGTCGCGCACGGGCTCACCCTGAATCGGCGGCGTGCGCGCGACGATGTCGTCCCACCGCGGATACCGCTCGCGGGCGTCGTCCGGCGCCAACGGATGTGCGATGCAGGGCAATCCGTCGGGAATACCACGTCGCATGGTGTCCCAGGCGTCCAGCTTGCCCACGAACAACAGGCGCGCACCGCTGTGATCGAGGATCTGCGCGATCGTTCCTGCGGCCAACGTGGGATACAGCGGCACCGAGACGAAGCCGGCCATCCAGATCGCGAAGTCGCTCAACAACCAATGCGACGTGTTCTTCGACAGCAGTGCGATGCGCGCGCCGGGCTCGAACCCCTGCGCCTGGAGGTGGGCGGCCATGCGGCGCACCTGGTCCATCGCCTCGCGCCAGGTGGTGTCCATCACGGCGCCGCCGCCCAGCGGCTGCGTATGGGCCACACGCTCCGGCGTGCTGCGTTCCCAGTGGTACAGGCGCTGAAGCGCGAGCAGCTCGGGCGCGATGGGGTGGTCGGTCATCACGGCGGGGCCGCACATTTGCAGCCAGTTCGGTACGGGACCGCCAGAGTAGTCGCAGTTGGCGCCGCACGCCATGCGGCCCAGCCCAGGCTGCGCCGTCAGGCGCGGCTGGCTTCGCGCTCGCGCGTGGCCTCGAGTTGCTCCTGGACACGGCGCGCACCGCGCAGCGCCAGCGTCACGTCGAGGTCGGCCTGGGGCGCGATGTGCTCGACCACGGAGTCCAGCGCCTCGGGCTGGTTCATCAGCACGTGGGCGATGACGGACACGACGCAGATCGAGCGCTTGCTCAACGCTGCCGGCATTTCGAATGTCGCCTGCGCCACCACGTGGTGGCGAACACTCGCCACCGCGGCCGGGGCCAGGCCCCAGCTTTCGCACAGGGCCGCGCCGAGGGCGTCGTGGCTGACACCGAAACCGGCGTGCTCGAGCTCGGCCAGCGCCACGTCGGAGGGCGCAGCGCGCAACATCGTGCGGTAGTGGTCCTTCGCGTGGCGGAACAACACGGCCTTGCCGCATTCCTCGAACAGGCCGGCCGAGTGGGCCGCCCACGAATCAATCGACAGTTGCTGACCCAGCCGACCCATCAGCAGACCTCGGCGGGCAGCCCGGTCCCACAGTGGCTCGAGCTCGGCCGCCGGCGGGAAGGCCGCCCGCAGGCCCATCTCGAACGTGATGGCGGCCACCTCGCGCATGCCCAGGTAGGTCATTGCCTGCTGCACGCTCTGCACACGGCCCTTCAGGCCGTAGAGCGACGAATTCACGGCCTTCAGCACGGCGGCGGCCAGCGCCATGTCGGTCTCGATGAGCGACGAGGCAGCCTGCAGGTTGATATCTTCCTCGGCCAGCAGCAACGACAGCTTGACCAGCGCGTCGGGCTGGGCCGGGATGTCGATCTCGAGCGACCTGAGTTCTGGATTGACGGACATGGATGGTAGGCACGGCGCCTGGAGTGGCGGCTTCGCGTCCATGGTAGGCAGGCCGTGCCTGCGCCGAAGCGCCGAATCAGGCCGGGAAAACCGCCCAATCGCAGGCTTTGCGGGGCCGCCACCAAGAAAAAGGCGCCCACCTGGGGCGCCTGTATAGAGGCCTGCCGTCCTTGCTCGCCGTGATCGGCTGTTTGTCGGGAACGGTGGGCAGCGTCTTGGTCTTCGCGGTATCTGTCTTCTCTGGATGTCTCCTCGGGCTCCCCGAAGCATCGGCCGTGCCGCCGGTAAAGGCGATCCGCGGCAGTGCTCGAGAGGCCGCAATGTAGAGGCTCGCAGCGCCACTGCGCCGCAGGGTTTTCCCGCCAAAGTGACCGCCTTCAGGTGGACTTCAGAATCCAGTCGGCGGCACGCTCGGCAATCATGAGGGTCGGCGAGTTGGTGTTGCCACTCGTGATCGTGGGCATGACGCTGGCGTCCGCGACATGCAGGCCGCGGACGCCGCGTACCGCCAGTTGCGGGTCGACCACGGCGCCAGGATCGTCGACCCGCCCCATGCGGCAGGTGCCGACGGGATGGAAGATGGTGGTGCCGATATCGCCGGCGAGACGCGCCAGGTCGGCATCGCTGTCGTATTGCGCGCCGGGTTTGAGCTCCTTCGGCCGGTAGCGCGCCATGGCCGGCTGCGCGACGATGCGCCGCGTCAGGCGCAGCGAGTCGGCCGCGACCTGGCGGTCTTCCGGCGTGCTCAGGTAGTTGGCCAGGATGCGGGGCGCGGCGGCCGGGTCGGCGCCGGCGATGCGCACATGGCCGCGCGACGTCGGGTTGAGGTTGCACACGCTGGCGGTGAAGGCCGGAAATCGGTCCAGCGGCTCGCCGAATGCCGGCAGGCTCAAGGGCTGGACGTGGTACTGGACGTTCGGCCATGGGTGCGCCGGCGACGACCGTGTGAAAGCGCCGAGCTGTGACGGGGCCATGCTCATCGGGCCGCTACGCCGCAGCAGGTACTCGAGGCCGATACGGGCCTTGCCGAGCAACGAATGGGCCTGCACGTTCAACGTCCTGACACCTTCGACACCGAAGACGGCACGAATCTGCAGGTGGTCCTGGAGGTTTTCGCCGACGCCGGGCAGGTCGTGCTGCACCACGATCCCGTGCCCGTGCAGCAGCGCGCCGGGCCCGATGCCCGAAAGCTGCAGGACCTGCGGTGACCCCACCGCGCCCGCTGCGAGCACCACGCTGCGCGTGACGTGCAGCGTCTGTGGCGCGCCGCGCAGAGGCTTCCATTCGAGACCGCTGCAGCGCAGCGTGCCGTCGGGCTGCCGATCGAGCATGAGCCGTCGAACCTGTGCGCCGGTGATCACCCGCAGATTGGGGCGGTGCGCCACCGGACGCAGGAACGCCTTGCTTGCATTCCAGCGCACGCCTCGCCGCTGATTGACCTCGAAGTAGCCGACGCCTTCGTTGTCACCGGTGTTGAAGTCCTCGGTGGCGGGGATGCCCGCCTGCTGCGCCGCCTGTGAAAACGCGTCCAGAACGTCCCAGCGCAGCCGTTGCCGTTCGACCCGCCACTCGTGCCCGCCGCCGTGTGGCGCCGACTCGCCGCGCCAGTGGTCCTCGTGCCGGCGAAAGACCGGCAGACACTGGGCCCAGCGCCAGTCGTCACTGCCCGTCACGGCAGCCCAGTGATCGTAGTCGCGCGCCTGGCCGCGCATGTAGATCATGCCGTTGATGCTGGAGCACCCGCCCAGCACCTTGCCACGTGGATATCGCAGCCGGCGCCCATTGAGGCCCGCGTCGGGCTCGGTGAAGTACATCCAATCGGTGCGTGGATTGCCGATGCAATAAAGGTAGCCCACCGGAATGTGGATCCACACGTAGTCGTCCCGGCCGCCAGCCTCCAGCAGGAGGACACGCCGGGCAGGATCGGCGCTCAGGCGGTTGGCCAACAGGCACCCGGCGGTGCCTGCGCCAACGATGATGTGGTCCCAGGTCGTGTCGTCTTGCATCAGGTGATGCTACGTCGCCTGCGCCGGCGGCCCCGGCCGCAGCCGCCCCTCCACGAGCGCCTACCACTCGACCTTGCGCGTGAGCGCCATCACTGTCGCGAGGACGCCGAACCGCATCAAGGAGCCGATTGCGAGTGTGGCCCGTCCGCGCGCCAGATCCACGCGACATCGCGCAATGCCGGCACGAGCGACATCCGCGACGTGCCTGCGAGGTCGAGCGTCACCTTCACTCAGAGGGACCTGATCGCGTGGTCTGAAGGCTTCGGCAAGGCAGTCTGTCCACGCCGAGTTCGAGGCCGAGTTCGCGGTCGATCTCTTCGCTGCGCGCGGTGAGCATCAGCACGGGCAGAAGGGCCAGCGCGGGATTGCGGCATTGCGCCGCAGCGCCTGCAGGGTATCGAGCGCGCTGCCGCATTGCGGGCCGACGTCGAGGATCGACACGCGGGACGGCCGATGGTGTCGGCAATCGCCGGATCCGTCCTCCAGCAGCAGCACCTGGGGCTGTTCGCGCGGTCACTCGATCATCTGATCATCTTGTGAGTGGCCCCGCGAGCACCGGGAAGAGCTTGCTCAGCCCATCGGCCATGATCTCGACGGCCACTGCGGCAAGGATCAGGCCCATCAGACGCGTCATCACATCGATGCCCGTGCGCCCGAGCCAGCGTGCGATAGCCCCCGAGGCGGAGAACGCGACGAAGGTGGCCCCTGCGACGACGACGCCGTAGCCCACCAGGACCGCCAGCTCCCACCAGTGGTGCGTTCGCTCCGCGTAGATCACCATCGTCGAAATGGTGGCCGGCCCCGTAAGAAGCGGGATCGTGAGCGGCACGACCGCGATGCTCGCACCTGCATCGATCTTCTGGTCGCCCTCGGTCACGTCGGTTGGCTTGCTTTCCGCCGGTTGCGCATTGAGCATGGCGAGCGAGCTGATCAACAAAAGCGTGCCGCCGCCCACTTGAAAACTTGCGATCGTGATACCGAAGAATTCGATGATCTTGAGGCCGGCCAGGGCGCTCACCGCCACCACCAGAAACGCAGAAAACGAACTGATTCGGATCGTGCGGCGGCGCTGCTCCCGCGTGAAGCTCTGGGTGAAATGGATGAAGAAGGGCACCGCACCAATCGGATTGACGATCGCCAATAGGGTCACGAGCGGCTTCAAGAGATCCATGGCAGGCGTCGACATGGCGGAATCCTACCCGCCGGGTTTTGCTTCGCACCCAGGCCCAGACGCCGCGCCGTGATTGCGGGAAAGTCCCGGGCAGCAAAACAACACCCCCCCAAAAGAACACGTAGCACAGCGATTGACATTTGCTGATAATCCCTGGTTCGTGTCTGGACGCCGCGACTAAAGCTGAATGGTTCACGCTGGGTTGAAGCTCCACATGTTTTTTTGGTAATGAGATAGAGGGCTCCCCAGTGGGAAACAAACTTTACGTCGGCAATCTCGCCTACTCCGTGCGTGACGACTCGCTTCAGCAAGCGTTTTCGCAGTTCGGCGCTGTCACTTCCGCCAAAGTGATGATGGACCGTGATACGGGCCGTTCCAAGGGCTTCGGCTTCGTGGAAATGGGTTCGGACGCCGAGGCGCAAGCGGCGATCAACGGCATGAACGGGCAACCGCTCGAAGGCCGCGCCATCGTCGTGAACGAAGCCCGTCCGCGCGAAGAGCGTCCGGGCGGCTTTGGCGGCGGCGGCGGCGGTGGCAGCCGCGGTGGCTACGGCGGTGGCAGTGGCGGCGGTGGTGGCGGCTACGGCGGTGGTGGCGGCGGCTACGGCGGCGGTGGCGG
>JAHECD010000214.1 GCA_024641945.1 Rubrivivax sp.
GCAATGCAGTCCGGGCGTTCATGGGCGCCGTTCACACATCGTGAACTCGAGTCGACTCAGCGAACGCCTTCGCCCGCCATCGCATCGGGCGTGAACACCCCGTCGGGATAGCGCGGCTTGATCGCATACTGCGAGGCCTTGCTGTTGTACAGGTTGCCCACGTAGGCCGCGCCCGAGATCAGGTCGTTGAAGCCGATCGCGCCGCCCACCGTGCCCGGGATGTCCGGCGCGACGAAGTTGTAGGTCCAAACCGTCTTCCAGAGCTGGCCGTTGGCATCCCAGCGGTCTGCCAGCAGGCACAGCCAGGTGTCCTCGTCGCAGTAGTAGCGGCTCTTGGGCGCCTGGTGGCGCTGACCTTGGCGCAGCGTGGCGTCGACGACCCAGACGCGGTGCAACTCCCAACGTACGTGGTCCGGATTCGCGAAATGCGCGCCCAGCACCTCGGCATCGCTCTTGGGCTGGAGCAGCTTGTTGCCGTTGTAGGGAATGTAGATTTCTTTCTTGCCGGCAAGCTTCCAGTCGAAACGGTCCAGGCGGCCGGTGAAGGTTTCGATCTCGTCAAAGCTCATCACACCTGCGGTCGCCGGCGTGGGCGTGTCGCAGCAGGGGTTGGGGAGCTTGCGCACGCGACGCTGGCCGGTCAGGTAGACCCAGGCCTGGTCCTTCGACGCATCGATGTTCAGGCGGCCGGTGATCGCCTCACCGGCACGGATCGGTGGTCCGGAATTGATCAGGCGGATCATCCAGTACTCGGGCGCCTTGACGAACGATTCGAGCGTTCCGTCCTGGAAGTAGTACGGCATTTGCTGCTCGGCGGTGCCGTCCGTGGTCATGACCGGTTTGCCGTCGGCCGTCAGCTGGTACTGCGTGCTGGTCCACTGCCATGACGTGCCGCGCCAGCGGAGGAGGTGGTTCCACAGGACCTCAGCACCGGTCTTGGGAATCGGGAACGGGATACCGCCGTAGGCGCCCTCCGGGATGTCGCCATTCATCTTGGCGCGCGTCGCGTTCTTGAAGGTGTTGTCGTAGACCCATTGCGGCGCGGCGGCCGTGCGATGCGTCGGGTAGACGTCAACGCGGTATTGGTCGGGGTACTTCTTCAGCAGCGCTTTGGTGCCGTCGGCCAGCTTCTCGGCGTACTGATCCATGTTCTTAGAAGTGATCGAGAACAACGGCTTCTCGGCCTTGAACGGATCGCCGCGGCGCCCGCCGGGTGCGTCACCGGGGATCGGCGTCGTGTACCCGCCGGTCCAAGCGGGGATCGTGCCGTCCTTGTTGGCGGCCTTCTCGGCGCCGAACGGAGTCAGCTCCGTCTTGAGCTTGGCAGCCTCGTCGGCAGTAACGGCAGCATGGGCCGAGAACGCGGTCAGCAGGGCAACGACAGCGCCCGCAACGATGTGAATGCGATGGTTCATGAGTGGGTCTCCTGCAGATCAGAATGTGCGGCGAACGGAGAGCGACAGGTAGTCGCGGTCCTTCAGGCTGTTGCCCAGGCCGAAGATGGCCGAGCCCCCGGTGGCGAGGCCCGAGTAGTCGACGAACGGAACCGCCTTGCCGATGTACTTGGTGTAGTTGAGCGAGAACTGCCACGCACCGAGGTAGTTGCCGTCGAGCCCGAGGGTCATGCTGCCGACGCCCTTCGGATCCCAGGCCGTGACCGACGAATTGCCGTCGACGGTGTAGCGAAGGCCGATGGGCACGCTCAAGTCCAGCCCCGGCAGCGCCTGTCGGTAGCTCGGCGTGAAGATCATCTGAATCGCCGTCGCATCGCGCGTGCGGCCTTTGTCGAGCTCGCCGTCCGGATCGTTGGTCTTCAGCACCCGGTTCCACGCGATCTCGGCGAGCAGGCTCGACTCGCGGGCAATGAAACTCGGTCCGAAGGTCGCGAGCGTCGACAGGTTGAGGTGCGCCGTGCGCCCCGTCGCGAACCGCGGCTGCGGCTGGCCCGGAAAGAAGCCGTACAGCATGTTGGTGCTTCGCAGCGGCATGTTGTCGCGGATCGACGCCTCGCCGGCGATGTTGAAGTCGCCGACGGATTGCGAGACGCTGGCGCCGTAGATCTTGACGTTCTCCGGGAACACGTAGAACCAGTTGCCGCCCGAGAACGGCGTTCCCGGGTCCGGCGGCGTGGCGAGGCGGCCGTACAGCTGCCCGTCCTTGTCGTGGAAGCGCGCGGCGTAGAAACCAAGATCCGTTTCGCCGACGCGCCACTTCAGTTGCAAGCCGAATTGGCCCGAGTTCTTCGCCTTTCGGTCACCACCCGCGCTGAGCAAGTAGTTCGTCGGCCCGATGCTCGCCAACTCTGACTGCGACGAGCCCCACGGAATGTTGGCCGTCGAGAAGTAGCTGCCCGCAGGTGGCAGGCGATCCTCTTCCCAGCGGAACTGGACATAACCGCCGATCGACAGTGCCGGCGACAACTGCAACTGCGCCGACAACTGCGGCACTGGCCTGATGATTTCCTTGAACTGCGCGTTCGGAGACGACAGCAGCTTGTTGATGTCGATCGGGCCTTGCGCGCGCGCGATCCCGTTGTCGCCGTAGAACAGGCTCTCGCCGTATTGCAGCGCATGCCGGCCGAGGCGCGCCGTCAGCTTGCGGCCTTCGCCCAGCTCCCAACCACCAAAGACGAAGGCATCGAGAACCTCGGCCTTGTTGCCGGCGATCTTGCGCGTCGAGTCCGGGAACTCATCGATCGGCGTCTGGCCATTCGTGGCTTCGGTAGCCTGGGACCGCTGGTGGTACTTGCGGTCATACCAGGCTGCAGCGCTGACGCGAAGGCCAAAGTTCTTCTGGTACACCGCATCGAACTCGCTCAGCAAGTCGAGCCGCTGGGACACGAAACCCTTCTTGCGGAAGTTGTCGTCACCGGCGTTGAAGTTCAACGCTTGCGGAAACGCGGATGCCGGCACGCCCGGCACGAGCAGCCGAAACGAATCGACGAGTGCGGGGTCGGCATCCTTGAGCCTGTAGATCGTGCTGCCTTTGACCGTGTTGTCCCACCGCACGGACCAATCGGGATTGCCGGATTCGAACTCGAAAGCGTGTGCGCTTCCGGCCAGCATGGCGACCGCGGTGGCGATCAGGCTCAGCCGCG
>JAHECD010000136.1 GCA_024641945.1 Rubrivivax sp.
TCATGCGGCCGAGCACGATCGGCTCGGCCCTTTCCGAGGCGGGCGGCTCGAAGCCCGGCACGGTCTCGCGCGGGATGTTGCGCTTGATGAGCTTCTCGATGTCCTTGAGGAAAATCTCCTCGTCCAGGCACGCGAGCGAAATCGCCTCGCCGGTGGCGCCGGCGCGGCCGGTGCGGCCGATGCGGTGCACGTAGTCCTCGGGCACGTTGGGCAGTTCGAAGTTGACGACGTGCGGCAATTGATCGATGTCGATGCCGCGCGCGGCGATGTCGGTCGCCACCAGCACCTGCAGGTCGCCCTTCTTGAAGTCGGCGAGGGCCTTGGTGCGTGCGGTCTGGCTCTTGTTGCCGTGGATCGCCATCGCGCTGATGCCGTTGTCGTTGAGGTAGTCCGTGAGCCGGTTGGCGCCGTGTTTCATGCGCGTGAAGACGAGCACCTGGTGCCAGTCGCCGGTCTTGATCAAATGCGCCAGCAATTCCTTCTTGCGGTCCCGGCCGACCGGGTGCACCTTCTGCACGATGGCCTCGACCGTCGAATTGCGGCGCGCCACCTCGATCAGCGCCGGCTGGTTCAGCAGCTTGTCTGCCAGCGCCTTGATCTCTTCGCTGAACGTGGCGGAGAACAGCAGGCTCTGCTTCTTGGCCGGCACGATGGCCAGCACCTTCTTGATGTCGTGGATGAAGCCCATGTCGAGCATGCGGTCGGCTTCGTCGAGCACGAAGATTTCGACGTGGCTCAGGTCGAGGGTGCGCTGGCCGTGGTGATCCAGCAGTCGGCCCGGTGTGGCCACCAGGATGTCGACGCCCTTGCGCAGCCGGTCGACCTGCGGCTGCATGCCCACGCCGCCGAACATGACCATGCTCGTCAGGGGCAGGTGCTTGCCGTAGGTGCGCACGCTTTCCTCGACCTGCGCGGCCAGCTCGCGAGTGGGCGTGAGGATGAGCGCGCGGATGCAGATGCGGCCGCGCGCATCGCGCTTGCTGGGCTGTGCCATCAGGCGCTGCAGCATCGGCAGCGTGAAGCCCGCCGTCTTGCCGGTGCCCGTCTGTGCGCCGGCCAGCAGGTCGCCGCCCTTGAGTACAGCCGGGATGGCCTGCGCCTGGATAGGCGTGGGTGTGTCGTAACCCTGTTCGTGAATCGCACGAAGGAGCGGCTCGGCAAGGCCGAGTTCGGTGAATTTCATTCTTGATGGGGCCCGGACGCGGGCCGTGGTTCGCTGCCTGCTGTCACCCTGGTCCGGGCGCACCAGTCGGTAGGCGCGAGAGCTTGTGTGGGTCGGAATCGACTGCGCCGCGACGACTGGACTCCGCGGTACAGCTAGCAGTTTACCAAGACCCGCGATTGACAGGTCGCAATGTCCGAAGCATCCTCGAGACGTAAAAGAATCCGTTCCCGAGCAATAACCAAAAGGAGTCTTGACATGTCAGATACCGATACCGTCACAAGGGACAGGCTGGTGGCCGACCTGCGCACCGTCGTCGCCGATGCCGAAGAACTCCTGAAGCTCACGGCGGGCGAAGTCACCGAGAGTTCGCGCGGGCTGCGCGAACGTCTGCAAGGTCGCCTGACACAATCAAAGGACACCTTGTTGAGCCTGCAGGCCACGGCCGCCGAGAAGGCCAAGGCGGCCGGCCACGCGGCCGACGACTACGTGCACGAGAAGCCCTGGCAGGCCATTGGCGCGGGCGCGTGCGTCGGGCTCGTGGTCGGATTGCTGATCGGTCGGCGGTGAACGTCGCGGTCGCTCGGCGATGAGTGACCCGGCCGCGGCATCGGCGGGCCTGTTCGGCTCGCTGCGACGCTTGGCGCATACCGGCTTGGATCTGGCCGGCAACCGGATCGCACTGTTCGGTACCGAGCTCGAGCAGGAAAAGCTGCGGCTGGCCAGCGGCATGCTGCTGGCGGCCGTCGGTTTCCTGCTGCTTGCGGTGGCGCTACTCCTGCTGAACGCGCTGGTCGTGCTGCTGTTCTGGGAGACGCACGTGCTGGCCGTGACCGGCGCACTGGCGGCGATACAGGGCGTCGCGGGAGCATGGGTGCTGCGTCGTGCGCAAGAGAAACTGCGCGCCGCCGAAGGAGGGCCCTTTGCACTCAGCCTCGGCGAGTTGCGGCGCGACCGAGACGGGCTCTTTCCCGTCGATCCATGAGCCAAGCGCAGCAGGCAGCGCTTCATCGGCGTCAACGGGCGCTGATCGTTCGCAGCACCGAACTGCGCCTTGCGGCCCAGGCCGACCTCACACTCTGGCGCCGGCCTGCGGCCGGTGCCGACAAGGTGCTGCAGGCGCTGGCGTGGTTGCGCGTGCACCCGGAGTGGCCGATCGGCGCGGCCGTGACGATCTTGGTCGTGCGTCCGCGGCGCGCACTGCGCTGGGGGCTTCGTCTGTGGTCAGGATGGCGCCTGGTCCGCCGCCTTCAGCGCCACCTGAGCGCGCCGGGCTGACGCCTTCGAGCCGGTGCAGCCGGCGCACGCCCGGCGCTCGACTTCACGGGCTCGGCATCGGTTGGCGGTCGTTGAGGCGCAGCCAGCCGCGGGCAATGCGGTAGATCGCCCACAGGCCGAGCAGGAACATGCCCAGTGCCCAGGTGCCGAAGCCGATGATGATGAGCGTCAGCGGCGCCGACACGGCCGCCACGATCACCGCCCAGAGCAATGCAAACCAGAAGGTTCGGATCTGCCAGGTGAAGTGCGACTCGAGCCACGTGCCGCGCACCTCGCCTCGTTTCACGTAGTTGATGATGACCGCGATGATCGACGGCCAACCGAAGAGGAACGAGCCGACGACACTGGCGGCACCGAAGGCGCCCAGCACCAGCCCGAGGGCATGCAGGCCATACACCAGATGCGCGGTGCGCACCAGCGATGGGTCGGCTTCGACGGTCATCACGGAACTGTTCATGGGTCAGGTCCCTCCTTTTCGGGTTCTGCCTATTTTCGGCCGAATGTCCCCTTTGCAAGGCCGGCTTGCGACGAATGCACGCCTTCGGCCGACAGGCCGGGACCCGGCGCGACGCTCTGCCGTCGCGGGCTCAAGCCGTGCCAACGGCGGTCGATACGGTGGGGTCAAGAGCAAAACAACAAGACTGATGCCCGCCACCCTGCCTGCAGCGCTGACCGACGGCGCGGACCGGCCCGGCCCTGTGCCGCCCGCGTACCGCCGTCTTCTGGGCCGCCTGAATGCGCCGATGGTGGGCGACGAATTCGAGGTTTTCGTGGCCCTCGACACGGAATCTGCCGAAATCCGCGCTGCGCACCTGAACGCCGTGCTGCGCATGACGCCGCACACGATGGCCGCCAACGTCATCAACGGGTTGCTGCTGGTGTGGCTGTTCCAGCCCTCACCGCCGGCTGGCTATTCGGTCTGGATGACGGTCCTCGTCGGGGTGGCCGCACTGGCACTTCGCTCCTGGTGGCGCGCACGCCACAAGGAGCGACTCAGTGCGTCGCCACGCGCCGTGCGGCACGCCACCGTGCATGCCATGCTGCTCGCCACGGTCTGGGCGGTATTGCCGTTGTTCTGGTACGGCTCGGCCACGTCATCGCAGCAACTGGTGATTGCCGCGGTCGTGATCGGGATGATCGGAGCCGGAGGCTTCGCGCTGAGTCCCTTGCCGACAGCCAGCCTGTCCTATGTGGCGGTGCTCTCCCTTTCCTGCCTTGCAGCGTTGGCCCAGGCCGGTGGCACGTCCAACCTGACGTTGTCGGGTTATCTGCTTTGTTATTCGGCCGTCGTGGTGATGGGTGTGCGCGTTGCGGCGCGCAAGGGCACGGCGCTGCTGCGTGCCGAACGCGAAGCGGCACGCCAGAGCCATCTGGTGGCGGTGCTGTTGCAGGACTTCGAGGAGCATGCAACCGAGGCCCTGTGGCAGACCCGCCCCGACGGCACGCTGGTACAGCCGTCGCCGCGCCTTGCCGAGTTGCTCGGGCTGGCTCCCGAGCAGCTCGTCGATCAACCGTTGGTGGCCCTGCTGGCGCAGCGCAGCCCGCAGGCAGCGTCCCAATTGCGCCAGGTGCTCGACGCCGCACGGCCGTTCCGTGACCTGCGGCTCAGCGTGCCCGACGTCAGCGGCTTGCGCTGGTGGTCCCTCGGGGGCAAGCGGCTGTTCGACGATGCCAATCGGCCGGGCGGCTGGCGCGGCGTGATTGCCGACGTGACGGCGGAAGTGCAGGCGCACCAGCGCCTGCGCCATCTGGCCCATACCGATTCATTGACTGGATTGGCCAACCGGCTGACGTTCCACGAAAGCCTGAAGCAGGCGCTCGAACGTGGCAACGCCGGCGCTTTGTTGTCCCTCGACCTCGATCACTTCAAGGGCATCAACGACTCGCTTGGCCATTCCGGCGGCGATTCCGTGCTGCAGGAAGTCGGGCAAAGGTTGGCGCGCGTGGTGCGGGCAGGCGACCTGGTCGCCAGGCTGGGCGGCGACGAGTTTGCCGTGCTGGCCTGCGCGCCGTGCTCGCCGCAGGACGCCGCGGTGCTCGCGCAGCGCATCATCGAGGCGCTGGACCAGCCCATCGACTACGGCGGAAGGCGCCTGCAGGTCGGTGCCAGCGTGGGCGTGGCGATGTGCGACGACCCGCAGGCCGGTGTCGACGAGATGCACGTGCGTGCCGACATGGCGTTGTATGCCGCCAAGGAAGCCGGGCGCGGGCGGCACGATGTGTTCGTTCCGCGCCTGGGCGAACTCAGCCGCCGGCGCCTGGCCGTGGAAGAGGGGCTGCGCGACGCCGTCGCCTCGGGCCAACTGCAATTGCTGTGGCAACCCAAGGTCGATATCCGCGACTGGCGAGTCGTCGGCGCCGAGGCGCTGCTGCGCTGGCAGCATCCGGTCCTGGGTTCCGTCGGTCCCGCAGAGTTCATTGCCATCGCCGAAGGCAGCGGGCTGATCCACGAACTCGGCGCGTGGGCGCTGCGCGAGGCCTGCGCCACCGCTTCGGCCTGCCTGCCCGGCCTGGTGATCTCGGTCAACGTCTCGCCGGCACAGTTCATCGACGCGGATTTCGTGCGCCGCGTGCGCGACGCGCTGCACGCGTGCGGCATGGCGCCGCACCGTCTGGAGCTGGAGATCACCGAGTCGGTCTTCATGGACGACGCGTCGCGAGCGCTCGACCAGTTGCATGCACTGCGCAAGCTGGGCGTGCGCGTGGCGCTGGACGATTTCGGCACCGGATATTCGTCGCTGGCCTACCTTCGGCGTTTTCCCTTCGACACCCTCAAGATCGACCGCTCGTTCGTCAACGAGATGCTGCTGCGAGAGGATGCGCAGGCCATCGTGCACATGATCTCGCAGCTCGCCGGAACCCTGGGCATGCGCACGGTGGCCGAAGGCGTCGAGTCACTGGCCCAGCTCGCTGCGGTCGCGCGGGCCGGCTGCCACGAAGTGCAGGGTTACCTCATTTCCCGCCCGCGTGCCGCGGACGACCTGGCGCGCATGCGTGCCAACTGGGTCGAGCGTTCACCGCTCGTCGACGCCCTGCACTGAGCCTGCGGCCGGGGCCAGCGGCGCCCGCGGGCCGCATCGTCGATAATCCGTCTTTCGCCGCCCGGCACCGACTGTCCCTGGGTGGCCCCGCCGCCGAGCGGGCGCCTGCACGAGTTCATCGACGACGCGCCCGGGCCCCGCCCGATGGGGCCGCTTCGCCTGGGCGGCGCTCCCGCACACCGTTCCAGAAGGATCAAGCACCCATGGCGCAATATGTTTTCACGATGAACCGGGTCGGCAAGATCGTGCCGCCCAAGCGGCAGATCCTGAAGGACGTGTCGCTGTCGTTCTTCCCGGGCGCCAAGATCGGTGTGCTGGGTATCAACGGCTCGGGCAAGTCCACGCTGCTCAAGATCATGGCCGGTCTCGACAAGGAGATCGAGGGCGAAGCCGTGCCGATGCCGGATCTGAAGATCGGATACCTGCCTCAGGAGCCGCAGCTCGACCCCGAGCAGACCGTGCGCGAGGCGGTGGAGCAGGGCATCGGCGGCGTGCTCGCGGCGAAGAAGCGGCTCGACGAGGTGTACGCCGAATATGCCGAGCCCGACGCTGATTTCGACAAGTTGGCGGCCGAGCAGGCCGATCTCGAAGCCATCATCGCCGCCGCCGGCAGCGAGAACACCGACCTGCAACTCGAGCTGGCCGCGGACGCGCTGCGCCTGCCGCCGTGGGACGCCCTGATCGGCCAGCTCTCGGGCGGCGAAAAGCGCCGCGTGGCCCTTTGCCGCCTGCTGCTGAGCAAGCCCGACATGCTGCTGCTCGACGAGCCGACGAACCACCTGGACGCCGAGTCGGTGGAGTGGCTCGAGCACTTCCTGCAGCGCTTCCCCGGCACCGTGGTGGCGATCACCCACGACCGCTATTTCCTCGACAACGCGGCCGAGTGGATCCTCGAACTCGACCGCGGCATGGGCATTCCCTGGAAGGGCAACTACTCCGACTGGCTCGACCAGAAGGAGAAGCGGCTGGAGGTCGAGCAGAAGAAGGAAGACGCGCGCATGAAGGCGATGAAGGAGGAGCTCAAGTGGGTGCGCTCCAACGCCAAGGCGCGCCAGACCAAGAGCAAGGCCCGCCTGGCGCGCTTCGAGGAATTGAGCGACGTCGAATACCAGCGCCGCAACGAGACGAACGAGATCTTCATCCCGGTGGCCGAGCGCCTGGGCAACGAGGTCATCGAGTTCAAGAACGTGACCAAGAGCTTCGGTGAGCGCGTGTTGATCGACAACCTGAGCTTCAAGGTGCCGGCGGGTGCCATCGTCGGCATCATCGGCCCCAACGGCGCCGGCAAGTCCACGCTGTTCCGCATGATCCAGGGCATCGAGAAGCCGGACACGGGCGAGGTGATCATCGGCAAGACCGCGCGCGTGACCTTCGTCGACCAGAGCCGCGACAGCCTGGCCGGCGACAAGACCGTGTGGCAGGACGTCTCCGGCGGCCTGGACAACATCGTCGTCGGCCAGTTCGTGATGCCCTCGCGCGCCTACCTGGGCCGCTTCAACTTCAAGGGCAACGACCAGCAGAAGCTCGTGGGCAACCTGTCCGGCGGCGAGCGCGGGCGCCTGCATCTGGCCAAGACGCTGGCGCTGGGCGGCAACGTGTTGATGCTCGACGAGCCGTCCAACGACCTCGACGTGGAAACCCTGCGTGCGCTGGAAGAAGCGCTGCTCGAATTTGCCGGCAGCGCGATGGTGATCAGCCACGACCGCTGGTTCCTCGACCGCATCTGCACCCATATCCTGGCGGCCGAAGGCGAGTCCCAGTGGGTCTTCTTCAACGGCAACTACCAGGAGTACGAGGCCGACAAGCTCAAGCGCCTGGGCGAAGAAGGCGCACGCCCGAAGCGCATGCGCTTCAAGCCGATCCACTAGGCTGCAGCGGGTTCCAGCGAAGGCGGCCCCGGCCGCCTTTCGTTTGCCATCGGTTATACATGCGTATAAAGTGTCGGCATGCCGATGTCCCGCCGCGCCACGGACCACGACAGTCGCGAGCGCCTGATGCGCGCCGGACTGTCGATCGCGCGCAAGAAGGGCATCAAGGCGCTGACCGTGCGCGCGGTGGCGGCGCAGGCCGAGGCCAACCTGGGCACCTTCGTCTATCACTACGGCACGCGCGAGGCGTTCGTCGACGAGTTGATCGAACGCTGGTACGCGCCCACCTTCAAGCAGTTGCGCCTGGTGGCCTCGCAGGACGACGACGCGCTCGCCGGGCTGCGGCGCACGATGCTGCAACTGGTGGCGTGGGTGGTGGGCAACCGGGCCTTCCTCGCCCAGTTGCTGGCCGACGCGGGCGCGGGGGAGGGCGGCGCCAAGCGCTTCCTGCGCTCGATGGACACGCGTCATCCCGCGCTGCTGCTGGGCCTGATCGGCCGCGCCCAGCAGGCCAGGCAACTGTGTGCCGGTGACCCGCGTCACCAGATGATGTTCCTCATGTCCACGCTCGCGGCGCCGGTGCTGATGTTCCATCTGCTCGGCAAGTCGGGGCTCGCGCCGCCGTCGCTCGCACAGGCGCTGCAGCCATTTACCACCGATCCGGCGCTGATCGAGGCACGGCTGGACTGGGCGCTCAAGGGGCTGGCGCCATGATGGCAAGGAGATCCGCGATGAGATCCGCAACGAGATGGTCGGCCGTGACGCTCGCGGCCGCGAGCCTGGCCGGCCTGCTGGCCGCCTGCGGCGCGCAGCAGGACAGCGGCCTGATGAGCGGCTACGCACAGGCCGATCTGGTCTATGTGGCGCCCAGCGCGGGGGGTGTGCTGACCGTGGTGGCCGTGCAGCGGGGCGATCGGGTCGCCAAGGGGCAGGCACTGTACGCACTGGACGCCGACGCCGAGGCCCTTGGCCGGGATGCGGCCGCAGCGCGGCGCGACGCGTCCGAGGCGCAGTTGCGCAACCTCGGCAAGGGCCGGCGCCCGGCCGAGTTGCGCGCGATCGACGAGCAGCTGGTGCAGGCGCGCGCCGTGCTGTCGGTCTCGACCGCCGCCCTGGAGCGGCAACAGGCGCTCGTGAAACAGGGGTTCGTATCGGCGCTCCGGCTGGACGAACTGGTGGCCGCCCGCGACCGTGACGCCGCGCGCGTAAAGGAGCTGCAGGCTCAGCGCACGGTGGCGGCGGACGCCGCGCGCAGCGACGAGATCGCCGCGGCCGCCGCATCGGCGCGCGGCAGCGCCGCCGACCTGGCACTCGCGCGCTGGCGCGAAGAGCAGAAGCAGCGCAGCGCACCGGTCGATGCGCAGGTCTTCGACGTGCTGTACCGGCCGGGCGAGTGGGTCAACGCCGGCGCGCCCGTGGTTGCGCTGCTGCCGCCGGCTTCGCTCAAGGTGCGTTTCTTCGTTCCAGAGCCGATGCTGCCGCAGGCCGTCGTCGGGCGCGACGTGACGCTGGCCTGCGACGGATGCCCGGCAGGGCTCACGGCCAGAATCCGCTGGGTGTCGCCGCAGGCCGAGTTCACGCCGCCGGTGATCTACAGCAACGTCAGCCGCAGCAAGCTCGTCTTCATGGCCGAGGCTCAGCCCAAGGACGCCGCTGCGCTCAAACCGGGACAGCCGCTCGACGTGCACTTCGCCGGGGCCGCGACGCCGTGAACGGCGACCTCGCGATCGACGTGCGCGGCCTGACCAAGCAGTACGGCGGGCGCAAGGTCGTCGACGACCTGGCGATCCAGGTGCGGCGCGGCGAGATCTGCGGTTTTCTCGGCCCCAACGGCAGCGGCAAGACGACGACGATCCGCATGCTGTGCGGCCTGCTCGAACCCGACGCCGGCGAGGGCACGTGCCTCGGCCACGACATCCGGCGCGACGCGCGCCGCATCAAGCTGCGCGTGGGCTACATGACGCAGCGCTTCGGCCTGTACGAGGACCTGTCGATCGAGGAGAACCTCGACTTCATTGCCCGCGCGTATGGCATGGCCGGGCGCAGGCAGGTCGTCAGCAACGCGCTCGAGCGCCTCGGGCTGCAGGAGCGACGGCGCCAACTGGCCGGCTCGCTCTCGGGCGGCTGGAAGCAGCGCCTGGCGCTGGCGGCGTGCATGCTGCACGACCCCGAGCTGCTGCTGCTCGACGAGCCGACCGCCGGCGTCGACCCCAAGGCGCGGCGCGACTTCTGGCAGCAGATCCATACGCTCGCGGCGGAGGGCCTGACGGTGCTCGTCAGCACGCACTACATGGACGAGGCCGAGCGCTGCCATCGGCTGGCGTACATCTCCTACGGCAAGCTGCTCGCCACCGGCACCGGCGACGAGGTGATCGAACATGCCGCATTGCAGACCTGGGAACTGCGCGGCGAGGGCGCCGCGGCGGCGGCCGCCGCGCTGGAGGCCGATCCGCGCTGGATGGTCGTGCCCTTCGGCTCGTCCGTGCACGTGAGCGCCGCGCGCGGCGTCGACCTCGCCGGCTGGCTCGACGCGCACGTGCCGATCGATGGGCGCCAGGGTGCGTGGACGGTCACGCCCATCGCCACCGGGCTCGAGGACGTGTTCATCGCCCTCACGCAGCAGGCGCAGGACAACTATGCGTAACGCGCCCGGACCGGGCCGGCCCCGTGATGCCGCCGGCGCACCGCGCTGGTCGGCGCTGTCCTGGGGGCGCATCCTGGCCGTGCTGCTGAAGGAATTCGTCCAGCTCAAGCGCGACCGCCTCACGTTCGCGATGATGATCGGCGTGCCGATCATGCAGCTTGTGCTGTTCGGCTATGCGATCAACGGCGACCCGAAACACCTGCCCACGGCCGTCGTCGCGCTGGACCACGGGCCGCTCGTGCAGAGCATCCTGCGCGCAGCCGAGAACACGGGTTATTTCACTGTTGTGCACGTGGCGTCCGACCGCCAGGCGGAGGAACTCGTGGCCAGCGGTGAGGTGCAGTTCGCCTTCGTCTTCCCCGCCGATTTCTCCCGCCGCTTGCTGCGCGGCGAGCAGCCGGCGATGGCGGTCTATGCCGACGCGACCGATCCGGCGGCCACTGGCTCCGCCGTCGCCGCACTGCTGTCGTTGCCGCAGGTGGCGCTGGCGGCGGATCTGAAGGGCCCGCTGGCAGGGCTGCGCCCGGGTGCGGCGCCTTTCGAGCTGCGGGTGCACCGTCGCTACAACCCCGAAGGACTCACCGCGTACAACGTGGTGCCGGGCTTGATGGGCGTGATCCTGACGATGACGCTGGTCATGATGACCGCCATGGCGATGACCCGCGAACGCGAGCGCGGCACGCTGGAGAACCTGCTCGCCACGCCGGTGCGCCCGGTCGAGATGATGGTCGGCAAGATCCTGCCCTATGTGCTGATCGGCTATGCGCAGGTGCTCATCATCTTCGGCGCCGCGCGGCTGCTGTTCGACGTGCCGATGGTCGGCAGCTTCGTGCTGCTGTCGGCGATGGTGATGCTTTTCATCGTGGCCACGCTGGCGGTGGGCTTCACCTTCAGCACGATCGCACGCTCGCAGATGCAGTCGATGCAGATGACGATGTTCTATTTCCTGCCCAACATCCTGCTGTCGGGCTTCATGTTCCCGTTCCGCGGCATGCCCGGCTGGGCGCAGGCGATCGGCGAGTTGTTGCCGCTGACGCACTTTCTGCGCATCGTGCGCGGCATCATGCTCAAGGGCGCCGGCTGGCCCGAGGTCTGGGGTCAGGCGGCGGCGATCGGCGCCTTCGTGCTCGTGATGGGTCTCGTGGCGATGAAACGCTACCGGCAGACGATCGATTGAATCGCCAGTCCCCGCGGCAAAGTTCCTCGGGGAATTCACCGCCGTTGGCACTGGTTTGCACAACGTGCGTCAATCGGTCTTTGGCCGACAATTCCGCCTGGGTTCCAGCGCCCCGTGCGCCGCGGCGCAACCGACCTTCGAGAGTGATTCTTTCCATGCGACTGCCTGTTCACGCATTCATATCCCTTGCAACCGCCGCGGTGCCGGCCCTTCTGCTGGCCGGCTGCGCGTCGGTGATGGGCCCGGGTGCCATGAAGGACGGTGCCGCGTCCACCGGCGGCGCGCCGGCCGCACGTGCCGCATCGACGCCCGCATCGGGGCCGGCTTCCACGCCGCCGCGTATGGCGGGCGGGCTTCCGCTGCGTCCCGCCGCGGCG
>JAHECD010000137.1 GCA_024641945.1 Rubrivivax sp.
GTACCTGCGGCGCGATCGCATGCTCGAAATCACGCAGCGCCACCTGCAGCACATCGGGATCGATGTCCGCGAGCGGACCGACCGTGGCCGCGTGCAGTGCCGCCAGGTCGATTTCGCCGGCCACGTATCGCCGGCAGCATTGAAGCAGTCGATCGTCGTCCCCGGGCGCCAGCAGCCCAGACGCCACCAGATGGCGCGTGAGCGCCAGGCCGCTGTCGAAAGGAATCAGCGTGTGATCGAGGTCGAACAACGCCAGGTCCATGCGCGCCGCAGGGCAGAGGCTACGACCAGTCGTCCATGTCGTGCTTGATCTTGTGCCGGTTGGCGATCAGCTCGTCGATCGTCGGTTGGTTGTTCAACGCACGCCGGATGGCCAGGCAGGTGGCCTCGTGGTTGGTGCGGTACATGTCCTTCTTGTCGAGGTTCGGGTCCGTCGCGCAGCGCGGGTCGATCCACACCAGGCTGATGATGCAAAGTTCGTTGGCAACGGCGAGTGGAATCGTGCCATCGATCAGGCAATCGACCACCGCATCGGCGGTGGCGCTCTGCACGACCCCGCCGAACAGATCGATATTGGCCATGTCGCGCAGCGTGACCTTGGGCACGACGATGGTCGGCGGGCGCACGAGTTGGTTGCAGGCGCGGATCGCGAACATCGCGGTGTGGCCCTTGCTCTGCGCCATCATGTTGGCAAATGCCTGGCCGACCGGGCCATTGGTGCGGCCGATCAGGATCTCGGGCATGGCGTCGGTGAACTGGCCCTCACGGGCCATCACGGTGGCTTCACCGGCGTGGAAGAGGTAGTCGTTGCTCATGGTCGTGGCGTTCGATCGATGGGTTCGGGTGGTTGAAGAGTATCGGGTGGTTCGACGCGCGCGGCCGCAGTTCGCGCGGCCGGGCGGTCAGACAGCGGTGAAGATTTCGCCCTTGCCCTGCGCCGCGACATCACCCAGGCGGCGCTCGGCGCGCCGCGAGTGCAGTCCGGCAAAGATACCGCCGTGGCGCGCCAGGTCGCGTGCCAGCAATTGCCAGATGACCGGCACGTCCGCGATCGCAGGGACGAAGGTGGGCGCGACCGGTGGCGCGTCGCCCGCAAACACCACCGTGCCGCGGCGCATGCCCCAGCCGCAGTGCGCACCGGCGCCCGCGCCCATGGCGATCGTGCCGGCGACCATGCGCGATGCGGTGAAGTCGCCCGCACGGCCGAACACCACCACCGTGCCGCGGCGCATGCGGTCGCCCAGGCGCGCACCCGCGTCGCCCTGGATCACGAGCGTGCCGCCGCGCATGCCGTCCATGCTGCCGGGCAGCGTGCTGGCGGCGAAGTCGCCCGCGTTGCCACCGATACGGAAGACGCCGCCCGCCATCTCGCAGGCCGCCTGCGCACCGGCATTGCCGTGAACGTGAAGCTCGCCGCCGCGAAGGGCCGCACCGGCGCCATGGCCCACACTGCCTTCCACGACCAGCTGGCCGCCGTCCATCTGCCAGCCCACGTGGTCGAAGCGGGAAAGGTCGGCGGCAAACACCAGCCGGTCGTCGTCGCGGGTTTCGACATGGAAAAACTCCGCCATGGGCACGAGCGCATGGCCGTGACCGACCCGCAAGCGCTCGACCTCCGCCGCGGTGAGCGGCGCCAACGCCGCCGGCGTGACGCCGCGCAAATCCACCCGCAGCGACGGCGCGGCCTTCGGGCGCAGGGTCCAGCCGCTCACGCAGCGCTCCCGTCCAGCAGCTTGTGCAGGTGGAAGAGGAACGGCCCGAGCTTGCCGCCATAGTTGCCGGCCGAGATGCGCAGCAGGCCGGCCGCGGTGCCGCGCTCGAAGCACGCCAGCATGCCGGCGCGCATGGCGGCACCGACGTCGGCCTCGGTCAGGCCGTCGATCACGATCTCCATCACGCAGTGTGTGTGCTCGTCGAGTTCGCTCTTCGGCGCCAGGCCGTAGAGCGTCGGGCAGAAGGCATCGTTGGTGGATGCGCTCAGCGCCGGGTATTTGCTGCCGACCTTGGACCCCGAGCGCACGACGCCGCCGGGGAACGGCATGATCACGTTGGGCAGCCGACGCATCGCCGCGACCGCGGCCTCGGCGGCCCCGAGCGCGGCGTCGGTGTCGCGCGCCAGCAGCAGCAGGTTGCCGCCGCCCACGCACTTGACCACCGCCGTCGTCTCCTGCGCAACGAACTCGCCGTCCATCACCGGCACGCGCCAGTAGCGCACGCCGTCGATCACCTTGGAGATCTGCCACCCGTCGCCGAAGAAACGCAGGTTCTTGCCCAGCGGCACGGCCTCGCCTTCGGCGATGCCCGCGTACACCGCCGTCGTCGGGCAGGTCAGCACACATTGGCCCACGCGCCGCTCGATCTGCTTGGCCAGTTCCTTGCCGGACATCGAGAACAGCAGGATCGACAGACCGGGGCGCCCGTCGGGTGTCTGGTCCGGCATGAGCTCGCGCTCGATGCCGGCCTCGCAGCCGCAGGCAATGACCGAGGTCGCGAAGCCGGTGGCCGCCACCGCGGCATGGCGCGCCCATTCGATGTTGTGCGCGGTGATCAGCAGCCGCGTGCCCTTCATCGGGAAGGCCTCGGCAAAGGTGTCGTCGACGACGACGCCGTTGCGCGGCGTGGCGTCCGTCATGATCCGCTGCCCTCGAAACATTCGGTCGGCAGCAGGCGCCCACCGTTGCAGCAGCGGCAAAGCTCGTCCTTGCCGATCGCCACATGGTCGAAATTGACCGAACCGTGCGCGGCCCAGTGGCGGCGCAACGTCTTCTCGACCGCCGTGTCGTAACCCGGCTCGATGAAGTGCGTGCCGCCCACCGGCGTGGCGATCACCCGCCCGGCGCGCGCCACCGGAATGCCGTCCTTGAAGACATGCTCCGGCGTGCGGAACATCGCCTCACGGTCGGCATCCTCGCGGTAGACCGCGATGTCGGCCGCAGCGCCCTCGCCCAGGTGCCCGCGGTCCTTGAGGCCGAGCAGGCGCGCCGGTCCGGCACGTGTCATGACGGCAATCTCTTCCAGCGTCAGTTCGCGGGTCATCGACTTGAGCGCGCAATTCGCTGCCACGTCGGGGTGCAGCTTCGCGAGTTGCTCATCGCGGAAACTGCGGTCCATCAGCAGGCGGATCAGGTGCGGATAGCTCGTGAACGGGCCGCCGTTCGGGTGGTCGGTGGTCAGCACCACCTGCCACGGGTTTTTCACCGAGAGAAAGATCTCCAGGCCGATCACCCACTGCAGCGCATTGACATAACTCTGCTCACGGTAACGGAACGGCACCACGCCGCAGCCCGCCATCGCCTCGATATCGGCCCCGACCCATTTGCGCGGGTTCGCCAGGCCGCTTTGTGCGTACTGCCGCATCGTGTCGCCCGACGCGGTGACGGTCTGGCCGAACATGATCTGCCCGACGTCGATGCTGATTTCGGGATGCGCGTTCACCGCCTCGGCCAGTTGCAGCGCGGCCGACGAGAACTTCTTCGGCCCTTCGGTGCCGTAGGCGTGGAACTGGATGTGCGTCAGATGTGCCGGCAGGCCTTCGAGCGCGGCGATCGTCTCGAGCGTGGACTGGATATTGCCCGCCACGCCGAGGTTGCTGCCGTGGATGTGCAGCGGGTGCGGCACGCCCAGTTCGCGCAGGGCGCGGGCCAGCGTATGCACCACCTGGCGCGGCGTCACCTGCCAACGTACGTGCTGCTCGTCGACGTCGAGCTTGCGCTGGTTGAACTTGAAGGCCGAGATGCCGGCCGGGTTGACCACCTTCACGCCCATCGCCTTGCTGGCGTGGATCGTCCAGGCGGTGTAGTCGCGGATCAGCGAAAAATTGCGGAGGTTCGGCCCGCCCTCGGCGAGCAGTTGCAGAAACAGCTCGTCGCTGCCGAGCATGACGTAGGCGCCATGGTCGAGCACCGGCACGTCGCCCATTTCCATGTGTGCATGGCGTGCATTGCTCGGCACCATCGCCGGTTCGAAAGCCGCCGTGTAGCCCATCTCGACATAGCGGTAGCCCGTGGCCAGCGTGCCCGGTGCGCAGGTGCCGCACGAGGCCAGCTCCAGCGGATTGCTCGGCAGCGGATACGGATTGGCGCCGTCGCGGTGGTCCTCGGCCATCAGCAGGCGCGCGAGGTTGACCTTGCCGCCGCCGATGTGCGTGTGCAGGTCGATGCCGCCGGCCATCACGACGCAGCCCGTGGCATCGACCGTCTCGTCGTGGCGCTCGCCCGGCTGCGGCGCGGCAATGACGCCATCGCGCACGACCACATCGCGTGTGTCGCCGCTGCCGGGGTGGCAGGGGTCGATGACGCGGCCGCCGCGCAGCAGCAAGCTGTTCACGATGACAACCTCGCCTGCACGCCCGCCAGCAGCCGCTGCGCCACATCGGCCACACTCGGCAGACCATCGGGCCGCACTGCATGCAATGGCATCAGCACCGTGCCGTCGGTACGGAAGATATGGCCGTCGTGCCCGATGCCCGGCGTGCCGACCGGGATGAAGACGCAGCGCTCGCGCAGGCAGGCCGGGGCCTGAGACGGTGGCCCCAGCACCACCGCAGGCAGCGCGCGTGCCTCGGCTGGCGGCGCGGCATCGGCGTCGAAGCTCGATACCCACAGCAACGCATCGACAGCGCCGTCGGCCATCAACTGCGCCGCACCATACGCCCATGGATTGTGTTCAAGCCCGCGCGGCCCGGCCCGCGTGCGCATCGGCAGGCCCGACAACCACGTGAATACCTGGTTGGCCGTGGCCGCGCCGTTGCCCCCGCCGACCCACAGCGCGGCAGCGCGTGTGCTGCGGTTGAGATCACCGACGATCTGATGCACCGCCTCGATGACGAGGGCGCCGGGCGCAGGCAGCAGCGCCGGGGTGCCGACGAGCACGCCGTAACGCGCCGCCTTCAATCGATCCACGAGCGCAGCCAGCGCGGGTGTTGAGGTGCCCGTGCACCCTGCATGCCCCACGGCATGCGCCCGCAAGAGCGACAGGGTGTCGAACAGATCGCCGTGCAACGGCACCGACTCCACCGTGATGCCGGGCCGCGTGCTCCATTGCGCGAGTTCGGCCGCGTCATCCGCGGCCGCACCGAGCACGACGACATGCCGCGCGGGCACCTGCGGGTCGCCCAGGCCGCAACGCTCGGCCATCAACGGCGCCAGCGCGCCAGGCAGGCCGCCGACGAAGACCAGCACGTCGGCACGCGTACGCACCTCCGCCAGCGTGGTGGTGAACTGGCCGCGGTCCTGCAAGGCGCGCAGGCCCTGCATCAGCACGTCGCCGCCGGCGGCGTCGCAGTAGGCGCCGAGCGCGCAGGCGAGCGGGTACAGCGCACGGGCACCCGCCACGTCGGTGCCCAGGCCTGCGATGAGCGGTTGGCGGCTGGTGGCCAGCAGGCCAACCGCAGCGACCAGCGCTTCGTCGATCGATGCGGGCTGGCCGTCGATGCTCGCGGCCGCAGGCGCCGGGCGGCTCGCAAAGCGCGCCAGCGATCGCCGAGCCCACGCGCAGTCGGCCCCCTCGGGCGCCAGCGGCTCGTCACCTGTCCCGATGCGCACGGCCAAGTGGTCGCAGGCCAACGGGCAGAAGGGGCAGGTCCAGGCGGTGGTCATCCGCAGGTACCGACGCAAGGCATGTGCCATTGCGCGCCCAGGGCTGGCGAGGCACCCTGCGCAGGTGGCGCGGCCAAAAGCGAAACACAGTGTGGCGAATACGGGCCCCGAAACGCCCGGGGCGCCGCGGGCCCCAGGGACCACGCCGTGGCACGAATCATGATGCGATCGCCGCCATGTTGAGTCATGCCGCCCTGCTGGCCGGCCCGGACGGCGTCGCCGGCGGCAGCCGCCCGTCGTGCAACGCGCTCGCCACCAGCCACGCGAACGCGCCGGCATTGTGGGCAAGCGCGAGGTCGGCCGTATCGCGGATACCGCCGGCACCGACGAGCCGCGTGGCCGGCGACCGCGCCTGCACGTCGGCCAGCGTCTGCAGATCGGGGCCGGCGTCGGCGCCCACCCGCTCCAGGGTCATCACGATCACACGCCCGGGCCACAGCTCGGGTGCGTCCCAGCACCCGGCGGCATCCATGCGTTGGCCGTCGCGCCGGTCCAGCGAAAGAATCCCTTCCCTCCCGGTGGTCGCAAAACATTGCGCCAGCGCCTCGCGCGAAGCGATCGACTCGCTGCCGAAGACCGGCACCAAGCGCGCGGCCTCGGCGCCGACGGCACCCCGCAGGTCGTCGGCAGCGGCCGCATCGGCAAATCCGGCGTCGACCCAGAGCTCCAGCCCCGGCATGCCCTGGAGCAACGCACGCAGCACGCCGACCTGCGGTGCGCCACGTACGATGGCGTCGAGGTCGGCCACGTACAACACGCCCGATGCACAGTGCGCGCACAGCGCACGCGCCACGACGAGCGGGTCGCTGCCCTCGCACAGGCGCGACACGACGGGCCGGTACGACTGCCGGTCACCGCGCACGGCGCGCACGGCCTGGCCTTGCATCAGGTCGATCACGGGAATGAGGAGCATGGTGTTCTGGGCATCGAAGATTGATTCGCGACCGCAGCGCGAGAGCGGGCGCTGGCCCGAGTATCCCAGTGCGCATCGCCGGGCCGGGTGCGCGACGAGCGATCCCGCCCGGTCACGCGTGTGGGCCCGCCGGCATGGATGACACCGGCGTCGTCGGTTGGGACGTCGGCGGCGCGCACGTCAAGGCGGCGCTGCTCCAACAGGGCGGCGCCCTCGTCGACGTCGTGCAATGGCCTTGCCCGCTATGGCAAGGCACGGACCAGCTCGAGCGGGTGCTGGCACTCGCTCGCGAGCGGTGGCCGGGCCTGGACCGCGCAGCGCATGCCGTGACCATGACGGGCGAGATGGTCGATCTCTTCGTCGACCGCGAAGACGGCGTGCAGCGGATCGCCGGGCAACTCTCGCGCCACCTCGGCGCACCGCGGCTGTTTGCCGGCCCTGGCGAATGGGTCGCGGCAGCCGACGCCGGCATGCGATGGGCCGACATCGCTTCGGCCAACTGGCTGGCCACCGCGAGCCATGTGGCACAGGTGTTCGCCGATCGCACCGGCGTGCTGGTGGACGTCGGAAGCACCACGACCGACCTCATCGCTTTCGGCGGCGGGAAGGTGCTCACACAAAGCCGGACCGATGCGCAGCGGCTGTCGAAGTACGAACTCGTCTACCAGGGTGTCGTGCGCACGCCGCTGATGGCGCTGGCGCGCCGCATCGCCTGGCGCGGCGTCGAGCACAACGTGATGAACGAACTCTTTGCGACCACGGCCGATGTCTACCGCCTGACCGGCGAGCTCGACCCGGCCCATGACCAGCAGGCGAGCGCCGACCAGGCGCCGAAGGACGAGCCGCACACGTGTGCGCGGCTCGCGCGCATGATCGGACTCGATGCGCGCGACGGCAGCCGGAGCGAGTGGCACACCCTGGCGCATGCGTGGCGCACGGCCCAGGTGGCCGAACTGCGTGGCCAGCTCGAGCAGTTGCAGTCGATCCATGGACTGGACGCCGGCGCACTGGCAGTGGCGGCTGGCTGCGGAGCCTTCCTGGTGCCGGCGGTGCTGGCGCCAGGTCAGCGCTGGGTGGACTATGGCCGGGCCGTCGCGCGCATGTCCAATGCCGAAGGAGCCGCGGCCGAGACACGGCGGGACTGGGCGCGTGTGGCCGCGCCGGCCGTCGCGGTGGCCGCGCTGTACCAGATGGAGCAAGGATGAACCGCCCCCTGTGCCGTTTGCGCGTCCAAGTCAAATGGGAATGCCCGTCGCCCGGCGGCACCGACTCTTGGGCGTACGCCGGTTGGCGCAGGTTCATGCATTGCGAATCGCACCCAGCGCGGTGGCGCCACTGAGATGACTCAATTCCAAGCTCACTTCGTTCGCGGCCCCCGAGGGGCGCGTCAGCACCTTCGGACGGCCGGGCGGTACTGACATGTCACAGCCCCAAGCTCACTTCGTTCGCGGCCCCCGAGGGGCGCGTCAGCACCTTCGGACGGCCGGGCGGTACTGACATGTGGATCGTCAAGCTCGGCGGAAGCCTGAATGCCGACCCGCTGCTCAAGCAGTGGCTCGACCTGTTGGAGCAGATCGGTGGCGGCCGCGTGACCATCGTTTGCGGCGGCGGCCACTTTGCCGATGAGGTGCGGCGCGCGCAGGCGCACTGGCATTTCGACGACCTGCCCGCGCACAACATGGCGGTGCTGGCGATGGCGCAATCGACCTATCTGGCCAAAGGCCTGAATCCTCGGCTCGACATGGCCGGCAGCGCGGCGGCGATCCGCCGCGTGATGCGCAGCGGGCGCACCGCCCTCTGGATGCCGATGGAGTGGCTGCGCGACCAACCGCATCCCGATGCCAGCTGGGACGTGACCGCCGACAGCATGGCGCTCGACCTGGCGTGCAAGCTCAACGCGGAGCGCCTGATCGTCGTCAAGTCGTGCCCGGTCGACGAGGCCTCGGGGCTGGACGCTCTCGCGGCTTCGGACGTGCTGGACCGCCGATTTGCATCGATGGCCCGGGAGGCGCCCTTCCCCATCGACATCGTCGAGCGCCACGCCATCGACCGGGTGCGCGACCGGCTTCTCGGCGTGCCGCACGTCGGCGGCGTGTCTTGAACGCCGGCTGACAGTCAGGGCCACGGTCGGCGGGCGGCCGGATGCCGCCGACGCTCAGCTGGCGGCGACGGGGGTGGCTTTGGTCCGCGCGTCGTTCAGCGCCTGAACGACGGAAGACCGCAACGCCGCCACACGCTGCGCATCGAGATCGCCGGCGCGTTCACCCTGCACGCAGACCGCGCTTCGAAAGCCCGCGAAGTCAGGCGCCAGTCGTGCCAGCGCCGGCAGGTGCTGCAACCGAAGCGCGCCGGCCAGCCCGACCATGCACCCGGCGTGGCGCGCCGTAGCGACGAAGCGCTCCAGATCGGGCGCCGGCACGGCATCGAACAGGCTGCCAGCGAGTTTGTCAGCGGTGTCGGCCATCACGCCCGGGAAACCCAGAGCCAGCGCGTGCGCCAGCAACGCGTGATCGACGCCGCGGTCGGCAATGAAGACCGGCACCACGGCGTGCCCGCAACGGGCCAGCCAGTCCAGCAGTTGGTGTGCACCGGCGCCGGCCTCGACGCCGACCTTCACGTAGGTGACGCCGCAGGCCGCGACGGCGCGTACCTGGTCCTGGATTCGGGCCAGTTCGTGCATGGGCAGGTCACCGACGGTGGCGCTGATCGGCAGGCCGACACCAGCCGTGCGCAAGGCCTGCATGATCTGCACGATCACCGCCACCGGCAGCCCGCCCAGCGCGCCGTTCGAGGGCTCCTTCAGATCGATGAAGTCGGCGCCGTGCGCCGCCACGGCCAACGCCTCATCGACGTTTCGCACACTCACGAGGAGCTTCATCGAACACCCTCACCGGCTCGCGCGGCGGGCACCGACGAGCGGTGCGCGGCCACGGCGTCGAGCAGCCAACCCCAAGCCTCGCGCTCGCCGTCTCCCGCGGTCTTGTCGATCGCGATCTGCAGATAGGCCATTTCGATGTCGACCTTGGCCGCCGGCAGCATGTGCAGCCGGCTCACGAGCACGGCGCCCTCGATCACTGCGGCCTGCGCGCGGTTGAAGCCGATGAAAGGCCGATGCCGGACCTCGTGCACGGGCGCCATGTGCAGGATGGGCCGTTGATCGTCGTCGTCGACCTGGGACAACTGCAATTCGACGTGGGCGTCGGCACAGACCAACCTCACCGCGCCGCCGAGCTGCTCGGCCGGCGTGACCGGCCAGGTCCGCCGACCGGTGACGCAGCCCGCAAAGACCCGCGTGTCGGTGACGAGGTTGAGCACCGCATGGCGCATGGCCCGCACGTTGTCCAGGGTGGTGGACGGCTTGAAAGGCATCAAGACGACCTGGCCCTCGCGATAACGCACCCCCATCGGCGCCACGTGCGGGGCGCCGTCCGGGGCGACCGTGGTCACCACGGTCTCGAAGATCTGATCGTTCATGATTCCGGAGCGGCCTTGTCCGCTTTGCTGAGCGTGGTGCCGGGGGCACACCAGTTTTCGACGTCCTGCGCGCCGCGTTCGTCGGCACAGCCCCAGTCGAGCGGCTGGTCCTGCACGTAGCGCTTGCCGAGCCGCCAGGCGATCTCCGCATGTGCAAGTTCCACGCCCATGTAAAAGGCATGTGCCGCGTCGTCCTCGAGCTTCAGGGTCGGCCACAGCTCGAAGGCGCCGGCGCCCGTGCGCAGGCCGTCGCGGTTGTAAGCGTGGATGCCGCTGGACGACACCTGGACGCGGAAGTTCGGATCGCGCACCGCCTTCGCGGTGTCGGCAATCTCGGCCGCACTGTCGGGGAACGGATGCCGCGCATGCACCTGCGACAGCGCCGGGTGCAGATCCTTCGGCAACATGCGCTGCTGCATGGCGGCATGCATGATGCGACGCGCCCAATCGGCCTCACGCACGGCGCGGCGCGCGTGCGGGCTGACCTGCGTCGTCAGCACGGCGGCCACGTTCAACTCGGCGGCGATGCCGAACAGCAACGCATTGATGCCCGACGTGTCGGCCTCGACGAGCTCGGTCAGGTTGCCCACGCCCATCAGGATCGGCGCGGCCGGGAAGCGCTCGCGCAGCCGGTGGTAGCGCACGATCGACGCCGTGAAGCCAAAGGGGATCGGGTCGAGGATCGGGTCGGCGAGGAAGACACGGCCCTGCGCCGCCAGCCGCTCGATGGCCCGGTGCAGCGATGCTTCGTCGTGCGGCGTGCTCGGCACGAGCACAGGCGTGGAGGCCACCTCGTCGGCAATCCAAAGCGTGTCCTCGTTCAGGCTGAGCAGGTAGTCGGCGCCGGCACGTCCGCCCCGCAGCAGTTCCTGCGGATCGACCGAATCGACGCTCACCTTCAGACCCAGCGCCTTGAGCGAACGAACGCTGTCCTCGAGGTGCCCGAATGGCGTCTCGGGCAGGCAGCCCAGATCGATGACGTCGGCACCGTCGCGCACCAGGAATTGCGCGCGCTCCACGATGGCGTCGACCGTCAACCGCGGGGCGTCGACGATCTCGGCAAAGATCGCCACGCTGTGCGTCGACAGGTCGACGGGCTTCGCCGCACGGTCGAAGAAGCGCGGCAGATCTTTGAGTTCCTCCGGCCCGCGTTGCACCGGGATGCCGAAATGTGCACTGAGTGCATCGACGTCGCCGCGGCAGCGGCCCGGCACGATGACGCGGTCGGCCCGGCGCGTCGCTTCGCCGTCGGCCTGCGTGGACACGGGCGCGGGCACACGCCGACGAATCATCTCCGCTGTCATCAGCGCCGCGACTTGAACGCCGATCTCGCGCACCTCCCACGTGAATGGCGCGTCTTCGATGCCGGCGAGCACTTTGCCAAGTTGCGGCAGTGCCAGGTGCCCGGTCAGGAAGACGATGTGTTCCATGCGAGGGACAGTTCGGCCAGCCGTGCCTGCAGTGCCTGCTCCAGGGCTGCCGGCGAACTCACCACGTGGCAGAAGTCGATCTCGCGCAGCCGCTCGACGTTTTCGAGCTCGATCCGGCGCGGCCGCA
>JAHECD010000025.1 GCA_024641945.1 Rubrivivax sp.
TCTCAGCATCGGTTTCTCCTCGATCCTTGTCGTCTGCGGCCAGGACGTTCAGCCGCGGGCGTGGCGCCGGACGCCGGCCACCCAGGTCTCGGCCAGGTCCTGCTCGTCGCCGAGCGTGAGCCAGGCGAAGAGCTTTTCATGCAAGTCGCGCGCCACCGACTGGCGCCGCTGCGCGAGCGGCGTGCTCGCCCAGTCCCACACACACAGGTCGGCCACCGCGCCGGGCTCGAACGAACCGATCTCGTCGCCCAGGCGCAGCGCGTGCGCCGCGCCGCGCGTGGCCGCATGCAGCAGCGCCCAGGCCGTGACACGCGCGCCGGTGCCGGCCTGCACCTTGTAGGCGTCGAGCATCGTGCGGCGCATCGACAGGCTGGTGCCACCGCCGACGTCGCTGGCCAGGCTCACGGCCACGCCGGCGTCGTGCGCGCCATGCCAGCCAAATGCGCCGCTGCCGAGGAAGAGGTTCGAACTCGGACAGAAGGCGATCTGCGCACCGGCGTCGCGCAGCGCCGCACGGTCCGCGTCGTCGAGCCAGATGCCGTGCGCGAACACGGCGCGCTCGTTCAACAGGCCGTGGCCGGCGTAGACGTCGAGATAGCTGCGCGCCCGCGGGAACAGGGTCTTGACCCAGCGCACCTCGTCCAGGTTCTCGGCCACATGGGTCTGCATATACAGGCCGGGATAGGCCCGCAACACGCGGCCCGCCATCGCCAGCTGCGCGTCGCTCGACGTGGGCGCAAAACGCGGCGTCACCGCGTAGGCGATCCGCCCCTGGCCGTGCCAGCGTTCGATGAGCGCATGGCATGCCTTCTCCGCAGTCGGCACGTCGTCGCACAGCCCCGGGGGCGCGTGGCGGTCCATCAGGACCTTGCCCGCGACGATGCGCATGCCCCGTGCGGTGGCGGCCTCGAAGAGCGCCTCCACCGAGGCCGCATGCACGGTCGGGAAGACACACGCCGCGGTGGTGCCGTGCGCCAGCAGCTGATGCAGGAAGAGCGACGACAGGCGCAGCGCATGCATCGGCTCGGCCATGCGCTCCTCGGCCGGGAACGTGTGGGTCTCGAGCCAATCGAGCAGCTGCGTGCCCCAGGAGCCGATCACATCGACCTGCGCACTGTGCACGTGGGTGTCGATGAAACCGGGCAGGATCAACCGGCCGGTGTGGTCGATGCGCTGCCAGCCTTCGCCGGGATCGTCCGCCTGCGCGCCGGTGATGCGCCCGCCTTCGACGAGCAGCCAGTGGCCAGGCCGCCACCGCACGGCGGGTGATTCGAGGGTGTCCAGGCCCGGGTCGGCCGTGAAATCGAGCAGGTCGCCGCGCAGGGCCAGGCGTTGCACCGTCATCCCGCACGCCCCTTGGTGCGCGCCGGGCCCACCGCCAGTTCGCGGGCCACGTCGCGCACCTGCTCGCGCAGCCATTTGGCGGCGCCGGCGGCGTGTGTGCGCTCGTGCCAGAGCTGGTAATAAGCCATCGGCGGAAAGGCCACCGGGCAGCGCACGATCTCCACCGGCAACACGCCCACATAACGCGCGCAGAACTGGCGCCCGGTGGTGAGCACGAGGTGCGTGCGCGCCACCATCAGCGGGATCAGGCTGAAATGCGCCGCCTGCACGGCGACACGCCGCGCCTGGCCCCTTGCGCGAAGGTGTTCGTCGATGACACCCGGCCCGCCCATGTGCAGCGCCGTCGGCGCCACATGCTCGCAGTCGAGGTAGCGCTGCGCGGTCCAGGCGCGCGGCTGGCGCAGCGCCGGGTGGCCGGCCGCGACGAGGCATACCACTTCGTCGGTCATGAGGCGGCCCAGGTGCAGCTCTTCCGGCGGCTCCAGCCAGTTGCCGATGACCAGATCGACCTCGCCGGTGGCGAGCTTGCGCCGGTAATCGAACTCGGCCGACAGCGGGTGCATCTCCACCTGCGCGCCGGGAGCGGATTCGTTCAGCCGCGCCACCAGGCCGGGCAGGAAAAGCGGGTCGAGATAGTCGCTCGCCGCGATGCGAAAGGTGACTGCGCTGCGTGCGGGTGAGAACGGCGCCAGACGCGCCTTCGGTGCAAACAGCGCATCGGCTTCGCGCAACAGCCGCTCGGCGGGCTCGAGCATGCCGAGCGCCGCATCGGTGGGCGCGAGGCCGGCGCCCGAGCGCACGAGCAGCGGGTCGCCGGTGAGTGCACGCAGGCGGCGCAGCTGGGCACTCACCACGGGCTGGGTGGTCCGCAGGCGAAGGGCGGCGCGGGAGACACTGCGTTCGGCGATCACGGTATGCAAGACCCTCACGAGATGGAGGTCGATGTTGATCGAGGAAGGACGCTGCGTCATACGTCCACGAATATATAGGTTATGTCTATGTGCGGATAGCGGGCCGGGCCCGACGCGCTATCTTTTGGCACCGGACTTGCAGCACATGCCCATGGACACCCGACCGATACGCTTCGTGCACCGCGGACAGATCGTCCAGGTCGACGGCGCGGCGCCCACACGCACCTTGCTGGACTGGTTGCGCGAGGACGCACGCTGCACCGGCACCAAGGAGGGTTGCGGCGAGGGCGACTGCGGAGCCTGCACCGTGATCGTGGCCGAGCAGGCCGAGCAAGCGCCGCCATCGGCCTCGGCCACCGTGGCCCACGGCCTGAGCCTGCGGCCGGTGAATGCGTGCATCCGTTTCCTGCCCACGCTCGACGGCAAGGCCGTTTTGACGGTCGAGGACCTGGGTTCGCCCGGGCAACTGCACCCGGCGCAGCAGGCGCTCGTCGACTGCCACGGCTCGCAGTGCGGTTTCTGCACGCCCGGCTTCGCGATGACGCTCGCCGCCGTCTACGAACGCCACACGGGTGCCGGCACGCGCCCCACGCGCGCTGCACTCGCCGACGACCTGGCCGGCAACCTGTGCCGCTGCACCGGCTACCGGCCGATCCTCGATGCCGGCGAGCGCATGTTCGGCCTGCCGCGGCGCGGGCTCGATGGCCCGGCGCTGCAAGCGGTGGCCGCGCAGTTGCGCACGCTGGCCGGCGACGCACCGCTGCACTACGCGGCGCCCAATGTGGCGGCCGGCGGGCGCACCGACCACTTCCACGCGCCGCGCACCGTGGACACATTGGCGACGTTGCTCGAGCAGCGGCCCGACGCCCGGCTGCTCGCCGGCGCCACCGACATCGGCCTGTGGGTGAACAAGCAGTTCCGCGACGTCGGCGACCTGATCTGGATCGGCGGTGTGGCCGAACTGGCGCGCATCGACGTGCAGCCCGACGGCGCACTGCGCATCGGCGCCGGTGCGCCACTGGAGGACGCGTGGGCCGCCCTCGCCGCGCGCTGGCCCACCCTCTCGCAGGTGGGTCTGCGCTTTGCGGGCCCGCCGGTGCGCCACGCCGGCACACTGGGCGGCAACATCGCCAACGGCTCGCCCATCGGCGACAGCGCCCCGGTGCTGATGGCGCTCGATGCAGGCGTGGTGTTGCGGCGCGGCGCGCGCACGCGCGAAATGCCGCTCGAAACGTTCTACGTCGACTACATGAAGAACCGGCTCGAGCCGGGCGAGTTCCTGCAAGCCATCGTCGTGCCTGCGCCGATGGATCGGCGGCACGTACGCGCCTACAAGATCAGCAAGCGATTCGACTGCGACATCTCCGCACTCTGCGCCGGCTTGTCGCTGCAGATCGACGGCGGTCTCGTCAGCCACGCCAGGTTCGCTTTCGGCGGCATGGCGGCCACCGTGCGGCGCGCCGCCGGCGCCGAGGCGGCGGTGCTCGGACAACCCTGGTCCGAAACCACGCTGCGCGCAGCGATGGACGCGCTTGGTACCGACTTCACGCCGCTGAGCGACCTGCGTGCGAGTGCGGACTACCGGCTTGCGGCGGCACGCGCGCTGCTGCGCCGCCTCTGGCTCGAGACACGCGAGCAGTCTCCGCTCGCCGCCACCGAGGTCGACGTGCGCGCCGTGGAGGTCACGCCATGAAGTCCGAACGGATCGGCGACTTCGGGGGGCACGGCCGGCCTGCGGTCGGCGAGGCAGGACGTGCCGCTGGAGCGTCGCTGGCACACGAATCGGCACACCTGCACGTGAGCGGCGGTGCGCCCTACGTCGACGACCTGCCGGAACTCGCCGGCACGCTGCACGCCGCCCTCGGCCTGTCGCCGGTGGCCCATGGCCGCCTGCGCGGCGTGGCGGCGGACCGCCTGCGCGCCTTGCCGGGTGTGGTGGCGGTGCTCACCGCGGCCGATGTCCCGGGCCGCAACGACTGCGGACCGATCTTGCACGACGACCCGATCCTCGCCGACGGTGTGGTGCAGTACCTCGGCCAGCCGGTCTTCGCCATCGTTGCCACCACGCGCGACCTCGCGCGGCGCGCCGCGGCGCGTGCGAAGGAGATGCTCGACATCGAGCCGCTGCCGGCCGTGCTCGGCGTGCGCGAGGCCCATGCGCGGGCGCAGTATGTGGTGCCGCCGATGCACCTGTTGCGCGAATCGGCGCCCGGTGCGCAGCGGCGCGCCATCACCGCCGCGCCGCACCGCCTGCAGGGCAGCTTCTCGCTCGGCGGGCAGGAGCAGTTCTACCTGGAAGGACAGATCTCCTACGCCATGCCCACCGAGGACGGCGCGCTGCGGGTGCACTGCTCCACGCAGCACCCGAGCGAGATGCAGGCGATCGTCGCGCACGCGCTCGAACTGCCCGCGCACAAAGTGCTGGTGGAATGCCGGCGCATGGGCGGCGGCTTCGGCGGCAAGGAGTCTCAGTCGGCGCTGTTCGCCGCCATTGCCGCGCTGGCCGCCAGCCGGCTCGGGCGGCCGGTGAAACTGCGGCCCGACCGCGACGACGACTTCATGATCACCGGCCGGCGCCACGGCTTCGAGTTCGACTACGAGGCGGGCTACGACGAGGCCGGCCGCGTGCTCGGCGCCGAGGTCACGATGATCTGCAACGCCGGCTTCTCCGCCGACCTGTCGCCGCCGGTGATGACACGCGCGATCTGCCACTTCGACAACGCGTACTGGCTGCCCGAGGTCGCAATCCACGGTTTCCTGGCCAAGACGAATACACAGAGCAATACCGCCTTTCGCGGCTTCGGCGGGCCGCAGGGCGCACTCGCGATCGAGGTCATGCTGGACGAGATCGCCCGTGCGCTGAAGCTCGATCCACTTGCCGTGCGGCGCGCCAATTTCTACGGCACCACCGAGCGCAACGTCACGCCGTACCGGCAGACCGTCACCGACAACGTGATCGGGCCGCTCGTGGCGCAGCTGGAGCAAGACAGCGGCTATGCCGCGCGGCGGGCCGCGGTGGCGCAGTTCAATGCCGGCAGCGAGGTGCTGAAGCGCGGCATCGCACTCACGCCGGTCAAGTTCGGCATCTCGTTCAACGTGACGCATTTCAACCAGGCCGGCGCGCTGGTGCACGTGTATGTCGACGGCTCGGTGCTCGTCAACCACGGCGGCACCGAGATGGGCCAGGGGCTGAACACCAAGGTGGCGCAGGTGGTCGCGAGCGAACTCGGCCTGCCGCTGGAGCGTGTGCGCTGCAGCGCCACCGATACCAGCAAGATCGCCAACACCAGCGCCACCGCCGCATCGACCGGCGCCGACCTGAACGGCAAGGCGGCGCAGGACGCTGCACGCACCGTGCGGGAGCGTCTCGCGCAGCACGTCGCGTGGCGGGCCGGCGCGGCGGCTGCCGCCAGCGACGTGGTCTTCGATGGCGGCCGCGTTCGCTGCGGCGCGCTCGACGAAAGCTTCGAGGACACCGTCGCACAGGCCTACCAGGCACGTGTGCAGTTGTGGAGCGACGGCTTCTACGCCACGCCGGGCCTGCACTGGGACCGCACCACGTTGACGGGCCGGCCGTTCTACTACTTCGCCTACGGCGCGGCGGTGAGCGAGGTCGTCGTCGACACACTCACCGGCGAATGGAAGCTGCTGCGCGCCGACCTGCTGCACGACGTGGGCCGCTCGATCAATCCGGCGCTCGACATCGGGCAGATCGAGGGCGCCTTCGTGCAGGGCATGGGCTGGCTCACGACCGAGGAACTCGTCTGGCACGGCAAGACCGGGGCCCTGCTGACACACGCACCGAGCACCTACAAGATCCCGACCGCGAACGACGTGCCGGAAGACTTCCGCTGCGCGCTGTTCGCCAACGACAACGTCGAGGACAGCATCCACCGCAGCAAGGCCGTCGGCGAGCCGCCGCTGCTGCTGCCGTTTTCGGTCTTCCTGGCGATCCGCGATGCGGTCTCGTCCGCCGGCGGCCATGCAATGCACCCCCCGCTGTCGGCACCAGCCACACCAGAGGCCATCCTGCGTGCACTGAATGCGGTGACGGCGCCATGACATGATCGGTGCATGGATGTCGAGCTGAAGGCCGACGCCGCGCGCTGGCTGCAGGCCGGCACGGCCGCGGTCGTCGTCGAAGTCATTGCCACCAAGGGCAGCGCGCCGCGCGAGGCGGGCACACGCATGCTGGTATCGGCGCGGCGTGTGCACGGCACCGTCGGCGGCGGGCATCTCGAATTCAAGGCGATCGAGTCGGCGCGTGTGTTGCTCGCCAGCGGGGGCGCCGAACCGATCGAACAACACTACCCGCTCGGCCCCGCACTCGGGCAGTGTTGCGGCGGCGCCGTCACGCTGCGACTTCAGCGTCTGCAGGCCCTGCACCTGGCGGAGTGGGCCCTGCCGCCGCCTCGTTTCACATTGCAACTCTACGGGGCCGGACACGTCGGGCGCGCCATCGTCAAGCTGCTGGCGGGCCTGCCTTGCCGCGTGCAGTGGATCGACGAACGCGAGGACGAATTTCCGCGCGACCTCGAACTACCGGCGCACATCGAGCGTGTCTGCGTCGAGCCGGTGCAGGCCGAGGTGGACGTGGCGCCGGCGCGCGCCTGCTACCTCGTGCTCACGCACAGCCACGACCTGGATCTGGCGATCGCCGAGGCCGTCCTGAAGCGCAACGACTTTGCCTTCTTCGGGCTCATCGGCAGCCGAACCAAGCGCACCCGGTTCATCCGCCGCTTCGAGCAGCGCGGCCTGCCGCCCGAGGCCATCGCCCGCATGACCTGCCCGATCGGCGTGCCCGGCATCGAAGGCAAGGAGCCCGAAGTGATCGCGGTGGCGGTGGTGGCGCAGTTGCTGCAGGCCACGGCGCGCTGACGATCCGCGTCGTCCACGTGCGTCGTGCGGCAACGCCACTTGCGCATCGGAATTCAAGCGGGGTGGGCGTCTTCGTCGCGCCGATCCGCCAGGTCGCCTGTCGCCGCGCGCTCGCGGGATTGGCGCGGTGCCCGCGCCGCTGTAGGCTGTTCCCACGCTCTGTTGTCATTCCCCACTGCTCGAAGAGGCCGCCCCAATGATCCGTGTCGGAATGGCTCTTGTCGCAGCCCTGATCGGGACGGGCCTTGCGTTCGCGCAGTCCGCGAACCCATACAACGGCGAGTGGACCATCACCTTCGATACCCCGATGACGGCGAGCGTGCGAGGTGCCATCCTCATCAAGGATGAAGGTGGCACCTGGGACATCGTGGCGCGGTCGGCCAAGAACCCCTGCCTTGGCCGCGAGTATCCGATCACGATCGACAAGGCCGCACCCGACGAGCTGACCTTCACCGTCCAACGCGCCAAGACGCTGACCGGCTGCACGGATTCGACCTACACCTTCAAGAAGATCGACGACAAGACCTTGAAGGGCGAGGTCGGTGGCGGTCGGCCGGCCGTGATGGTTCGCAAGTAGTCCCCGGCCCCTCATCCGCGGCACGGCGGCACGAAAGGGAGGCGGGCCGCGCCGTCGTGGCACTGCCGCGTCAGCGCTCCGCGATGTAGTGCCCCATCTGCGGTTCCTCGCCCGGCGCCAGGAACGCGCGCAGGCGCGTTTCCAGGTCGTGGTCGGCCACGGTCGCGCGCGAGCGCTGGTGCAGGTAGTCCGCCCAGCTCGTGACGATGAAGCGCTCGACGTAGCGCTGCGGGTCGTTGAGGTCGCGGTAGATGCGCCAGAAGGTGGCGCCGTCGCGCCGGCGCGGGCCGCGCAGCAGGCTCAGCGCATCCAGAAACTCGGCCGCCTCGTCGGCACGCACGCGGTAGCCGATCTCCACCGCCACCGGCCCCGCCTCGGGGTCGGGTTGGTGGGCCAGGAAAAGGTCCTCCGACAGCGCCGCCTGCGTCACCTCTTCGAGTGCGCTCATGCGCAGCGGGAACGGCCGCGCAAGCAGGATTCCGCCCGTCATGCAGGCCGCTGCGACGGTGAGCGTCGCCGACAGGCCGATGCCCGACGACAACGCACCCCACAGCGCGGAGCCCAATGCAAACGAGCCCAGCGCGCACAGCACATGCAGCGCGTTGGCACGCGCCCGCACCCAGCGCGGCGCGCTCGTCTGCGTCGCGGTGTTGTAGGTGGACATGACCGACATCCACGCACCGCCGCCGGCCACCAGCGCGGCATACACGAGCAGGTGCGACGTCGACCACGCGGCCACGCCCATCACGGCCGCAAAGATCACGCAGCCGAGCGCCACCAGCCGCTCCAGGCCGAGCCTGGCGCGCAACGTGCCGATGGCGAAGCCGGCGCCGACGGCGCCGCCGCCCATGCAGGCCATCAGCAGGCCGAAACCCGCCGCGCCGAGGCCGAGCTGGCGCTGGCCGACGACCGGCAGCAGCGCCCACAGCGCCGAGCCGGTGGCGCTGTAGGCCGCCGTGCGCACGAGCTGCGCCAGCACGACCTCGCTGTGCCGTGCAAAACGCAGCGCGCTGAGCATGCCGCCCCACAGCCGCTCGGCCGGCAGGCGGGTCGGCGGGTGGGGCCGCGGCGGGTGCGCGCGCACGGCCCAAAGCAGCACCAAGATGCCGGCGACGGCGAAGACGAAGACCCAGCCAGCGCCCGTCTGCGCATAGACCACGCCGGCGAGCGCCGGCCCCAGCGCCCGCGCACCGTTGTAGCCGATGCCCACCGCGGTGATGGCCTGCGGCAGCTGGTCGCGCGGCACCACGTCGACGACGGCCGAATTCCACGCCGGCGAAAGCAGCGCGGTGCAGCAGCCGACGACGAAGGTCAGCAGCAGCAACGTGGTCGCGCCGGCCCAGCCGACGATCAGCAGCAGCGCGAGCAGCGCCACCACCGCCGCCTGCACCGTCAGTGCGGCCAGCATCAGGCGGCGCCGGTCGGTGGTGTCCGCCAGCACGCCGGCCGGCAGCGCAAACAGGAACATCGGCAGGAAGACGGCGGTCTGCACCAGCGCCGCCAGGAAGGCCGAGCCCGTGAGCTCGACCACGAGCCAGGCCGCCGCCATGGCCTGCATCGCATTGCCGACGAAATAGGCCGTTCCGCCGCCGAGCAGCGCACGCGCGGCCTGGTGCCGAAAGACAGCGCGGATCGACGGCGCCTCGGCTTCGCTCACAGCACGAGCAGCGCGCGGAAGTCGTTCACGTTCGTGAAGGTCGGGCCGGGCACGACCAGGTCGCCGAGCGGCGCGAAGAAGTTGTACGCATCGTTGCGGTCGAGATACTCGCTTGCCTTGAGGCCCTGCGCTGCCGCGCGTGCGAGTGTGTCCGGCGCGACGATGGCGCCGGCGTTGTCCTCGACGCCGTCGATGCCGTCGGTATCCGCCGCCAGCACGTGCACGCCGGCCTCGCCTTGCAGTGCGATGGCGCAGCCGAGCAGGAATTCGGTCGCCCGCCCGCCACGACCGCCCTTGGACCTGACGGTGACCGTGGTCTCGCCGCCGGACAGGATCACGCACGGCTTCGCGAAAGGCTGTGCACGGTGCGCCACCGCACGCGCCAGTGCGGCATGCACCTTGCCGACTTCGCGGCTCTCGCCCTCGATCTCGTCGCTCAGGATGTAGGCCGGCACACCTGCGGCGCGCGCGACTTCGGCCGCGGCTTCCAGGCTCTGCTGCGGCGTCGCGATCATGTGCACGGCGTGGCCGGCGAAGGCCGCATCACCCGGCTTCGGTGTCTCGAAGGCGCCGCTCTCGAGGCCGGCGCGCGCGGCGGCCGGCAACTCGATGGCATAGCGCGTGCAGATCGCCAGGGCCTGGGCGCAGGTGCTGGCGTCGGGCACGGTGGGCCCGCTGGCGATGACCTCGGGCGCGTCGCCCGGCACGTCGGAGATCAGCAGCGTGACCACGCGCGCGGGCGCGCACATCGCCGCCAGGCGGCCGCCCTTGATGGCCGACAGGTGCTTGCGCAGACAGTTCATTTCGTCGATGGCCGCGCCGCTGCGCAGCAGGGCCTTGTTGATCGCCTGCTTGTCTTCGAGCGTGAGGCCGGGCGCGGGCATCGACAGCAGTGCCGAGCCGCCGCCGGAGATGAGGCAGAGCACCAGGTCGTCTTTTGTCAGGCCGCGAACCAGCTCGGTGATGCGGCGCGTGGCCTCGCGGCCGGCCTCGTCCGGCACCGGGTGTGCCGCCTCGACCACCTCGATCCGGCCGGGGTGGGCCTTGTAGGCCGGGGGCACGTGGTCGTAGCGCGTGATCACCAGTCCCGACAGCGGCGCACCGGGCGGCCACAGCGCATCGACCGCGGCGGCCATCGCGCCCCCGGCCTTGCCGGCACCGATGACCACGGTTCGGCCGCGCGACGGATCGGGCGGCGCGGGCAGGTGGGGGGCCGTGATGTGCGCCGGCAGCGCGCGTTGCACGGCGGCGTCGTACAGGGTCCGAAGAAATCGTCTTGGGTCGGTGATGGCGGGCACGGCACTCATCGCCCGATTGTCGGTCGAGGCTGGCCAATATTTCCACATGGCCGGCACGAACTGTTTTGACGCGCGGCGGGTTGACGCTTTGCGGCCGAGGCAGGCTCGCACGCTGGCCAACGCCACGGCGAACGCCTAAGCTGCGCATGTCCATGGCGAATGTCTTTCTGAGCTATCGGCGCGACGACAGCGCGGCATACGCCGGGCGGGTCTACGACCGGCTCGTAGCGCGATTCGGGGCCGACCAAGTGTTCATGGACATCGACCGCATTGCACCGGGCGAGAACTTCGTCGATGCAATCAATCGGCACGTGGTCGAATCGAGTGCAGTGCTCGTGCTCATCGGTCCCCGATGGGCGGACGCGAGGGGCCGCAGCGGCCAGCGCCGATTGCACGAAGTCGGCGATTTCGTCTGCCTGGAGGTAGGCGCGGCGCTGCAAAGCGCCGTGCGTGTCGTTCCGGTCCTCGTGGGGGGCGCCACGATGCCGCGCGCGCAGGAGCTGCCGGAGGTGCTGCGCCCATTGGTCGCGCTTCAGGCGCTGGAAATTTCGGACGGGCGGTTTCATTACGACGTCGGGCGCCTCATCGATGCCATCGAGCCGGTTCATGAAAGGAGCGCCACGATGCGGACCTTGGTCGCCGCACGATCGACGGCGTCCCGCCCGCACAGCGTCTTCGCCGGCCACGTCACCAAGGCGCGCATGCTGTGGTTCGGCAGCGCAGCCATGATCGCCGCAATGGCGGCCCTGCTTTGGAGCCGGCAGCCGCCGCCCGCATCCGCGTCCCTGCCGACGAAGGCAAAGCCTGGCGCACAACCGCCCCAGCCCGCGCCGCGCGACACCACGACAACGCCGGCCGTGCTGCATATCAAGGACACGTTTCCCGGCGATTCGAGCTACTCGGATGCCATGCGCACGCTGGTCACCCGGCTGAATACCGCGAGCGGCGGCCAGCCCCTCTTCCTGCTCGTGCCGTCGAGCGGCAATGCAACGCAGGCCAACGCCGTGCAGGCGTTGTCACGTGGCTCGATCGAAGGCGCGTCGCTGCCGGCGGCAGCGCTCGGCGGGCTGGACGAAGCGTTTTTCGTCCTTGACGGTCCGCCCTTCGGCCCTGACGTGCCCGCTTACGGGCGTTGGCGCCGCAGCGCAGCCGTGCTCGCGGTCGCCGACAAGATGTATGCAGCGCAGGGCCTGAAGGGGCTTTCGTGCGCGGTCGTGCCGGGGGTCGATCTGTGGTCACGCACGCGGCTGGCGCGCACGTCGGACCTGCGCGGCAAGAAGCTACGTGCCTATGGCCTGCGCGCGCGCATCTACAAGGCCGCCGGCGCCGACGTCGTCTCGATGCCGACATCGGAAGTGCGCGCCGCATTGGCAAACGGCACGTTGGACGCGGCCGACATACCGGACGTGGCTACGGCCGCGCAATTCCACGTGCAGGAGGCGGCACCGTACGCCTACGTCACGCCACTGACGCGGGCAATCGGGCTCGACCTGGTCTTTCGCCGCCGGGTCTGGGATGCCATCGACGACACCACCCGCCAGCGCATCGAGACTTCGTGCATGGAAAACATGGCGTCGACCGTCACGACCCAATTGCGCAAGGTGTCGACGTCGTGGGACACGCTGCGCAGCCGTGGAGCTCAGGTTTCAGCGCTGCCCGATCCGATCGTGGCCGACCTGCGCGAAGGTTGGCTTCGGGTGCAGGCCGGTCTGGCCTCGAACCCTGCAGTGCCCTCATTGGTCGACGTCAGCGCAAAGCCGCCATGATGCCGGGCCGGCGCCCTGCCGCAGCGTGCACACCGACCTTGGGCTCGTCGAGTGCGGTGCTACTGTCATGGCCCCGCGCGCCGCGCTCCTGTCGCAATGATCAGACGTCGCTTCGGACGGGGTGCGTCGCGTTGCAGACCACGCCCGGGCGCGGGAAATTGACAGTTGCCGACCCGGACACGAACCGGCTATCGCGCCAGTTGACATGTACCTGCCAGCGACGGGAGAGCGCGCGCTAGCCGGCCTGACCGCCTTCGTTGACGGCGTGGTGCGCCATCAGCTCCAGCGCCTTCACCAACGCCGAATGGTCCAGCTGGTCCCAGCCCTGCGCCGCGCACACCTGCATCAGCTGCGCCGCGTTCGCCGTCTGCGGCAGCGCCACCCCCAGCGCCTTGGCCCCCTGCAGCGCCAGGTTCAGGTCCTTCTGGTGCAGCCCGATCCGGAACCCCGGGTTGAACGTGCGCTTGATCATGCGCTCGCCGTGCACCTCCAGGATCCGGCTCGACGCAAACCCGCCCATCAGCGCCTGGCGCACCTTCGCCGGGTCCGCACCCGCCTTGGCCGCGAAGACCAGCGCCTCGCTCACCGCCGCAATGTTCAGCGCCACGATGATCTGGTTGGCCACCTTCGTCGTCTGCCCGTCCCCGTTGCCGCCCACCAGCGTGATGTTCTTGCCCATCAGTTCGAACAGCGGCTTCACGCGCTCGAACGCGGCCTCGGGGCCACCCACCATGATCGTCAGCGTGCCGGCCTTCGCGCCCACTTCGCCGCCGGACACCGGGGCGTCGAGGTAATCGCAACCCAGCGCGTTGATGCGCTGCGCGAACTCCTTCGTCGCCATCGGCGCGATGCTGCTCATGTCGACGACGGTCTTGCCCACGCGGCCGTCAGGACCGCTCTCACTGGACGTCAACCCTTCGGCCACGCCGTCCTTGCCGAACAGCACCTTCTCCACGTCCGGCGTGTCGGGCACCATCGTGAAGATCACGTCGGACTGGCGCGCCACGTCGGCCGCCGTCTTGCATGCCACCACCCCGGCGTCGAGCAGGGCCTTCGGCACCTCGCGCCGCGTCGTCACGGCCACCTCATGCCCGCCTTCGCGCAGCCGCCCCGCCATGGGTGCGCCCATGATGCCCAGGCCTATGAATCCAAGTTTCATGATGTCTGTCCTTTCCAGGTGTTCACTTGCGCATGGCGGACAGGACGTCCTGCGAACCGGCGGCGAGCAGGCGCGCGTCGGAACCGACGGTGACGAAGCGGAATCCCTTGGCCACCCGGGCGCGCGCCACGTCGGGCCGACCGTTGTGCACGCCGGCCACCACGCCGTGCGCCTTGGCGCGTTCGAGGATGTGGTCCATCGCCTGCGCGGCCTTCGGGTCCACGTCGTCGAAGACCGGGCGGCACCCGAGCGACAGCGACAGGTCCGACGGGCCGATGTACACGGCGTCGAGCCCTTCCACCGACAGGATCGCATCGAGGTTGTCGAGCGCCTGCGCCGTCTCGATCATCGCGAAGCGCACGATGGTGGCGTTTGCTTCGGTCGGATAGTCGGCGCCACCATACAGCAGGGCGCGCACCGGCCCGAAACTGCGCCCGCCCTTGGGCGCGTAGTTCGTGTAGGAGACGAAGCGCTGTGCGTCCTCGCGAGTATTGATCATCGGGCAGATCACGCCGTAGGCCCCCGCGTCGAGCGTCTTCATGATGATGGACGGCTCGAGCCACGGCACGCGCACGACCGGCACGGTGGGCGTGCTGCTGATGGCCTGCAGCATCGTGACCATGGCCTGGTAGTCGATGACCCCATGCTGCATGTCGATCGTCAGCGTGTCCCAGCCCTGGTGGGCCATGACCTCGGCGGCAAAGCTGTTCGGAATGGCCAACCAGCCGTTGACGGCGGCCTGGTCGGCGCTCCACAAGGTACGTAGGCGGTTTTCTCTCATGTCATGCTCCTCGGGGTCATCGGGCGTCGGGGTGGATGCAGCGGTGCAACGCGGGTCGTCGCGGCGTCACTGCTGCGTCACGGGGCTCACCACCTGGCCGGTGGCAAAAAAGGATTGCAGGTTGTCGAACACCCGCTGCGCCATCGCGGCGCGTGTCTCGACCGTGCCGCTGGCGATGTGCGGCATCAGCACCACGTTCTCCATCACCATCAGTTCGGCCGGGACGTGGGGTTCGTTGTAGAAGACATCGAGCGCGGCGCCGGCGATGCGCTTTTCCGTCAACGCGCGCACGAGCGCGGGCTCGTCGACCACCGTGCCACGCGCCACGTTGACGAGATAGCCGTCCGGACCCAGTGCGTCGAGCACGCTGGCATCGATGAGGTGGCGCGTCGAATCACCGCCCGGCACGATGACGACGAGGTAGTCGGCCCAGCGTGCCAGTTCGTGAAGCGAGGGCTCGTAACGCATGCCGGCGTCGGCCACGGGGCGGCGGTTGTGATACGCCATTTCCATGTCGAAACCCGACGCGCGGCGCGCGATCGTGCGCCCGATACGGCCCAGCCCCACGATGCCCATGCGCTTGCCGCTGACGCGCCGCGTCAGCAGGTACGGGCCGTTGATCCAGTCGCCACGGCGGAGGTGCCGCTCGGCCGCACCCATGCCGCGCGAGACGTCGATCACGAGCCCCATGGCAAGGTCGGCCACGCAGTCGTTCAACACGTCGGGCGTATTGCCGACCTGGATGCCCCGTTTCAACGCCCCGGCGATATCGATGCGGTCGACACCGACGCCGAAGCTGGAGATCACACGCACATTGGGCAGCGCGTCCATCAACGCCACGTCGGCGAAGCCGGCCGTGGCCAGGCCCTTGAACTCGGCGCCGTGCGCGGCGACGTAAGCCTGGGGGTCGGCCTCGTCGATCAGGCGGTGCACGTCGAAATGTTCGACGAGCTGCTTCTCGAGCGACGGCATCAGGCGGCCGTATTGCAGGATGCGGGGCTTCATGCGGGACGGGTCCTCTCGGGGTTCGTGTGATCGATGGCGGTCGAGCCTGGCCTGCCGACGCGCCGCCCGACCTTAACGCAGCCGGCGCGCGACGTCAGAGGGTGGGCGCTCACTCGACCGTGATCTTGCGCTCGGTGATGATCTTCGCGTAGCGCTTGCGATCGTCGTCGATGAGCTTGCCGAACTGTGCCGGCGTGGTCGCGCGCGGCACGCCGCCGAGCGTGACGTAGCGGGCCCGCACGGCCTCGTCGGCGAGCACGGCGCGCACGTCGGCCGAGATCTTGTCGACGATTTCCGGCGGCGTGCCGGCCGGCGCCAGCAGACCGAGCCAGCTGATCGAATTGAAGCCGGGCAGCGCGGCCTCGGCCAGCGTCGGCACGTCGGCCAGTGCGGGCACCCGCTGGTCGCTCGTGACGGCGAGCGCGCGCAGCTTGCCGGCCTTGATATTGCCGCTCGCCTCGAGCACCGTCATGAACAGCAGTTGCACGTGGCCGGCCATCAGGTCCTGGGTCGCCGGGCCGCCACCACGGTAGGGCACGTGCACGATGAAGGTGTTGCTCGCCAGCTTGAACATCTCGGCCGCGAGGTGCGGCGCCCCGCCGGCGCCCGAGCTTGCGTAGCTGAGCTTGCCGGGCTGGCTCTTCGCCAGCGCGATGAACTCCTTCACCGTCTGGGCCGGCACCGCGGGATGCACCGCCATCGCCAGCGGCAGCTCGGCCACGAGCGAAATCGGCGCAAAAGATTTGTCCGGGTCGTACGGCATCTTCTTGTAGAGCGACGGGTTGATCGCCTGCGTGCCGATATTGCCAAGCAGCAGCGTGTAGCCGTCGGGCTTGGCCTTGGCCACCATGTCGGCACCGATCTGCCCGGCGGCGCCGCCCTTGTTCTCGACGATCACGGTCTGGCCCCAGCGCTTGCCGAGTTGCTCGGCCAGGATGCGCCCGCCCGTATCGGTGCCGCCGCCGGGTGGGAACGGCACGACCAGCGTCACCGGGCGGGTGGGGAAGCCTTGCGCGAAAGCCGCGCCCAGCACCGTGCAGAGGGCCAGTGCGGCCAGGACTTGTTTCTTCATGTCGTCTTTCGGATTCAGCGCACCATGCAAGGCCGCTTGGGGTCGAAGGTCCAGCCGGGGATCAGGTATTGCATCGCGGTGGCATCGTCACGCGCACCGAGGCCGTGCCGCTTGTAGAGCTGGTGCGCCTTCTCGACCTCGGCCATGTCGAGCTCGACCCCAAGGCCTGGCGCCTTCGGCACCTGCACATGGCCCCCCTCGATGCGCAGGGGCTCCTTGGTCAGGCGCTGGCCGTCCTGCCAGATCCAGTGGGTGTCGATCGCCGTCACCTTGCCCGGTGCGGCCGCGCCGACGTGGGTGAACATCGCCAGCGAGACGTCGAAATGGTTGTTGGAGTGCGAGCCCCAGGTCAGCCCCCAGTCCCGGCACGTCTGGGCCACACGCACGCTGCCCGCCATCGTCCAGAAATGCGGATCGGCGAGCGGGATGTCCACGCTCTGGAGCGACAGCGAATGGCTGAGCTGGCGCCAATCGGTCGCGACCATGTTCGTCGCCGTCGGCAGCCCGGTGGCGCGGCGGAACTCGGCCATCACCTCGCGCCCGGAGAAGCCGCCTTCGGCCCCGCACGGGTCTTCGGCATAGGCGACGACACCGCGCATGTCGCGCATCAGGCGGATCGCGTCGTCGAGCAGCCAGCCCCCGTTGGGGTCGAGCGTGATGCGTGCGCCAGGGAAGCGCTCGTGCAGCGCGACGATGGCCTCGACCTCCGCGTCACCCGCCAGCACGCCGCCCTTGAGCTTGAAGTCGTTGAAGCCGTAACGCTCGCGCGCGGCCTCGGCCAGACGCACCACCGCTGCAGCGTCCATCGCCTTCTCGTGCCGCAGGCGGAACCAGTCGTCGGCAGCACCGGGCTCGCTGTCATAGGGCAGGTCGGTCTTCGCGCGGTCGCCCACGTAGAACAGGTAGCCGAGCATCTCGACCGATTCGCGCTGCTGCCCTTCGCCGAGCAGCGCCGCCACCGGCACGCCCAGGTGCTGGCCGAGCAGGTCGAGCATTGCGCTCTCCACCGCCGTCACCGCATGGATGGTGGTGCGCAGGTCGAAGGTCTGCAAACCGCGGCCGCCGGTATCGCGGTCGGCGAACTGCGTGCGCATCGACCGCAGGACCGCCTGCCAGTGGCCAAGTGTCTGGCCGACGACCAGGCCGGCAGCGTCCTCGAGGGTCTTGCGGATCTTCTCGCCGCCGGGCACCTCGCCGACGCCGGTGCGGCCGTCGCTGTCCGTCAGCACCAGCAGGTTGCGCGTGAAGTAGGGGCCATGCGCGCCGCTGAGATTGAGAAGCATGCTGTCGCGGCCGGCGACGGGAATTGCGCGCAAGGATCGGACGACAGGGATGTTCGACATGAGATCAGCCTCTAGTTATCAGTCATCGTACAAGTAGAGACCTTCTAAGGACGAGCAGGGCAAACCCGAGGGCGACCTCTCCGTCCCATCATCCGGGACGTTCGCCGAATCGGCCTCGGCCGATGCTGCAAGGGCATCGGCAGATCGGCGAGCGGCGCGACGCGCTCATGAAACGCCGGCCTGCGCCGCCCGGCGCCGCCGCTCGCGGCTGTTGACCAGGTGCGTGCGCATGGCGGCACGCGCAGCGTCCGGATCCTGCGCCGCAATCGCGTCGTAGATGCTTTCGTGCTCGGCATTCACACGCCGCAGGTAGGTGCGCCGGTCCTCGTCGATCACGTCGGACGGCTCCGGCCTTGCACGCGGGATGATGCGCGTCCCGAGCGAGGCCAGCAGGCTCGCAAAGTGCGCGTTCTGCGTCGCGCGCGCAATCTCGCCATGGAAACGAAAGTCGGCTCCGACGGCATCCCGCCCGTCCTCGACCGCCTGCGAAAAGTCGTCCAGCGCCGCCCGCATCACCGCCAGGTTCTGGCTGCTGCGTCGCTGCGCCGCCAGCCCGGCCGACTCGGCCTCGATGCCGATGCGCAGTTCGAGCACGGCAATCACGTCGCGCAGGGTTTCGAGCTGGCGCGGCCCGATGCGAAACGCGCCGCCCTCGCCCGGGCCGACGACGAAGGTGCCGACACCGTGACGCGTGACGACCAGGCCACCCGCCTGCAGGCGCGACAGCGCCTCGCGCACCACCGTGCGGCTGACGCCGAACTCGGACATCACCCGGCCCTCGGACGGCAGCTTGTCGCCCGGCGCCAGCAGCCCTTCGCGGATGCGCGCGCCGAGCGTGTCGACGAGGTCGAAAGCGAGCGGCCGCGTACGCCGACGGGAAATCGATTCGGCTTGATTCATCGTGATCTTGGTGGAAACCCCGATCCGCAGCGATTGACAGTGCGGGGCGTCTCTTGGAACATCGGTCTAGTTGTACGACAACACACAAGCTGGCGCAAGAGGGGCATCCCAAAGGCGGCCAGCGATGCCCACGCTACCGCCCCATGGCACGAACCCGACCGACCGACCGATGACCACCGCCGCCACCACCACCCTCCGCTTCGGCCGCCTGCTGCTCACCGGCGCCGCAGGCGGGCTGGGCAAGGTCCTGCGACCGCGCCTCAAGGCGTGCTGCGACATCCTTCGTGTGAGCGATATCGCCGACCTGGGCACGGCAGCACCCGGCGAGGAAGTGCGCCCCGCGCCGCTGCAGGACAAGGCCGCCGTGATGGCGCTGCTCGAGGGCGTCGAGGCGGTGATCCACCTCGGCGGGGTGAGCACCGAGCATGCCTTCGAGGTGGTTCTGCCCGCCAACATCGTGGGCACGTACCACGTGTACGAGGCGGCCCGCGTGCACGGCACCAGACGCATCGTCTTCGCGAGTTCGAACCACGTCACTGGCTTCTACAAGCAGAGCGAAACGATCGACGCCACGCAGCCTCAGCGGCCCGACGGCTACTACGGCCTGAGCAAGGCGTTCGGTGAAAACCTCGCGCAGTTCTACTGGGACCGCTACGGCATCGAGACCGTCAGCCTGCGCATCGGCTCGTCGTTCCCCGAGCCGACCGACCGGCGCATGCTCGCCTCCTGGTTGAGCTACGACGACATGGAGCGGCTGGTGATCGCCGCGCTGTCGGCGCCGGTGGTCGAGCACACCGTCGTCTACGGCATGAGCGACAACCCGCTCACCTGGTGGGACAACACACCCGCGCGCCACATCGGGTACCGGCCGCAGGACAGCAGCGCGACCCATCGCGCCGGTGTCGAAGCGCGCCAGCCCCACGTCGATCCGAAAAACCCCGTCGCCATCTACCAAGGCGGCGGCTTCGTCACCAAGGGGCCGTTCTGAGCCCCACCCCTCGTCCGTTTCATCCCAGGAGACATTCATGAATATCCGTCGCACCCTGATCGCCGCCTCGGTCGCCCTGAGCCTCGTGCCTGCGCTGCCGGCGCTGGCCCAGACCCTGAAGGCGGCCGACACCCACCCGGCCGGCTACCCCACCGTGGTCGCCGTCGAGAACATGGGCAAGCGGCTCGAAGCCGCCACCAACGGCCGCATGAAGATCCAGATGTTCCCGGGCGCCGTGCTCGGACAGGAAAAGGAGACCGTCGAGCAGACGCAGATCGGCGCGATCCAGATCGCCCGCATCTCGCTCGGCGTGATCGGGCCGGTCGTGCCGGAGGTCGATGTCTTCAACATGCCCTTCGTCTTCCGCGACATCGCACACATGCGCGCCGTGATCGACGGCCCCATCGGCGACGAGCTGCTGCAGAAGGTCACCGACAGCCCCGCCAAGCTGGTCGGCCTGGGCTGGATGGACGGTGGCGCGCGCAGCCTGTACACCAAGAAGCCGGTGCATACGCCGGCCGACCTGAAGGGCCAGAAGGTGCGCATGATGGGCAACCCGCTGTTCGTCGACACGATGAACGCGATGGGCGGCAACGGCATCGCGATGTCCTACGGCGAGGTGTTCACCGCGCTGCAGACGGGCGTGATCGACGGCGCCGAGAACAACCCGCCGAGCTACTTCACGGCGAACCACTACAACACGCCGGCCAAGTACTACGCGCAGACCAACCACCTCATCATCCCGGAGATCCTGGTGATGTCGAAGGTGAGCTGGGACAAGCTGTCGCCGGCCGACCAGGCGCTGGTGAAAAAATCCGCGCGCGAGGCGCAGCTCGACCAACGTGCGCTGTGGGACAAGAGCGTGGCCGACTACACCGCCAAGCTCAAGGCCGCCGGCATCGAGTTCATCCCGGTCGACCAGAAGGTCTTCTTCGACGCCACCGCGCCGGTGCGCGCCAAGTACGGTGCCAAGTTCACCGACCTGATGAAGCGCATCGGCGACGTCAAGTAAAGCCCGCGCGGGCCGGCGGCGCGCGCTGCCGCCGGCCGGCCTGACGGCACCGTGCCTCCGGCGGGTCGCCCGCGGAGCGCCGTCCATACCCGCCCCACACGTCGACGACCATGGCCGAAACCTTCCACCGCTTCAACGACCGCGTCTACCTCGCCTGCATGTGGATCTCGGGGCTGTCCATCCTCGTGATGGCGCTCGTCATTCCCTGGGGCATCTTCGCGCGCTACGTGCTCGGCACCGGCTCGCAATGGCCGGAGCCGGTGGCGATCCAGCTGATGGTGCTGTTCACCTTCCTGGGCGCTGCGGTGAGCTACCGCGCCGGCGCGCACATCGCCGTCGCGATGCTGACCGACCGGTTGCCCGAGGCCGCGCGGCACGTGCTGCGCGGCGCGGTTCACCTGTGCATGCTCGCCGTGGCCGTCTACACCGTGGTCAAGGGCACGCGCCTGTGCCTGGAGACCTGGAACCAGGTGATCGGACAGCTGCCCTGGCTGCGTGTGGGCATCACCTACATGCCGGTGCCCATCGGCGGCGCGGTGACGGCGCTCTTCGTGCTCGAGCACATCTTCTTCGGCAGCCAGCAATCGCGGCCCATCGTCACCTTCGACCACGTCGTCGAAGAAACCGGAGCCGCGTGATGGATGCCTTCGTGTTGCTCGGATCGTTTGCGCTGCTGATGCTGATCGGCATGCCGGTGGCCTATGCGATGGGCCTGGCCGCGCTGATCGGTGCGCTGTGGATCGACATCCCGATCGACGCCGTGATGATCCAGATCGCCGCCGGCGTCAACAAGTTCTCGCTGCTCGCGATCCCGTTCTTCGTGCTCGCCGGCGCCATCATGGCCGAAGGCGGCATGTCGCGCCGGCTGGTCAATTTCGCCGGCGTGCTGGTGGGCTTCATCCGCGGCGGGCTGTCGCTCGTGAACATCCTGGCGTCCACCTTCTTCGGCGCGATCTCGGGTTCGTCGATGGCCGATACCGCGTCGATCGGCTCGGTGCTGATCCCCGAGATGTCGCGCAAGGGCTACCCGCGTGCCTTCGCCACCGCCGTCACGGTCAGCGGCTCGGTGCAGGCGATCCTGATCCCGCCCTCGCACAACGCGATCATCTATTCGCTCGCCGCCGGCGGCACGGTGTCGATCGCCGCGCTGTTCGTCGCCGGCGTGCTGCCGGGGCTGCTGCTCGGCCTGACGCTGGCCTGCCTGTGCCTGGTCATCGCGCGCAAGCAGAACTTCCCGCGCGGCGAGCGCATCCCGCTGCGACAGGCACTGAAGATCTGCGTCGAAGCGCTGTGGGGTCTGATGACGATGTTCATCATCCTCGGCGGCATCCTTTCGGGTGTCTTCACGGCCACCGAATCCGCCGCGGTGGCGGTGGTGTGGGCCTTCTTCGTCACGATGTTCGTCTACCGCGACTACAGTTGGCACGACCTGCCCAAGCTCATGCACCGCACGGTGAAGACGCTGACGATCGTGATGATCCTGATCGGATTCGCGGCCGCCTTCGGCTACATCATGACGCTGATGCAGATCCCGCAGCAGATCACGGCCGCCTTCACCGGCGTGTCGAACCAGCCGTGGGTCATCCTGCTGATGATCAACGTGCTGCTGCTGCTGCTGGGCACGCTGATGGACATGGCGCCGCTGATCCTGATCATGACGCCGATCCTGCTGCCGGTGGCCAAATCGATCGGCGTGGACCCGGTGCACTTCGGCATGATCATGATGGTCAACCTCGGCATGGGCCTGATCACGCCGCCGGTGGGCGGCGTGCTCTTCGTCGGCGCGGCAATCGCCAAGTTGCCGATCGAGCAGGTGACTCGGGCGTTGTTGCCGTTCTTCGGCGCGATGCTGCTCGTGCTCGCCGCGGTGACCTACATTCCCGCGGTATCCATGTGGCTGCCAGGAGTCTTTGGCCTATGACCGTGCCCTCCAACGTTCCGTTCATCCCCAACAGCCGGCTGCCCGACCCGCGCATCGAGATCCTGGACGACCGCGCGCTCGCGCTGCGGCTGTTGTCGGGCACGGTCGAGCAGCTCGCAAGCGGCTTCTACTGGGCCGAAGGGCCGCAGTGGTTCGGCGACGGGCGTTATCTGCTGTTCAGCGACATCCCGAACAACCGCATCCTGCGCTGGGACGACTGCTCGGGCGCGTTGAGCGAATTCCGCAACCCCAGCAACCACGCCAATGGCCTGGCGCGCGACCATCTCGGCCGGCTGCTCGCCTGCGAGCACCTCACGCGGCGTGTCACGCGCACCGAGTACGACGGGCGGATCACGGTGCTCGCCGATGCGTTCGACGGCAAGCGCCTGAATTCGCCGAACGACATCGTCTGCCAGCAGCATGGCGCAGGCCGCGGCGCGGTCTGGTTCACCGACCCGCCGTTCGGCATCCTCGGCTGGTGGGAGGGCGAGCCGGCGACACCCGAGCTGCCGCACGGCGTCTACCGCATCGACCCCGCGAGTGGCAAGCTCGCGATGGTGCTCGACGACCTGCAGGGCTCCAACGGCCTGGCCTTCAACCCCGACGAGAGCGTGATGTACGTGGTGGAGAGCCGTGCGACGCCACACCGCAAGATCTGGGCATACGACGTGGTCACCACCGCCAAGGGCGCGAAGCTGAAGAACAAGCGCCTGTACGTCGATGCCGGCGGGCCGGGTGCATACGACGGCATCGCGGTGGACGTCCAAGGCAATGTGTGGTGCGGCTTCGGCAGCGGCGGCGCACCGGGTGCGGACCTCGAAGCGCTCGACGGCGTGCGCGTCTACGACCGCGACGGCCGCCCGCTCGCGCAGGTCCACCTGCCCGAGCGCTGCGCCAACCTGTGCTTCGGCGGGCGCCACCGCAACCGCCTGTTCATGGCGGCCAGCCATTCGCTGTACGCGCTGTACGTCAACGTGCGCGGCGCGGCCTGACGCGGCACCGACGCGCCAGCGCCTTCCGGCCCGCCCTTGTGGCACAGGGGCACCCACCCCTGAACCCGGGGGGTGCCAGCCAGCGGCAACCTGCCGACACTCTGCCCGCGGCCCTCGAGTTAACAAGAGACCGTCGAGCAGGGGCGCATCGCGACGACAACGTCGCGATCGGTCCTTACACACCTTCGAGGAACACACGATGAACATGTCTCGTCTCTATCTCGGCCTGGCCGGCGCTGCCCTGCTCGCGGCCACCGGTGCACACGCGGCATCGCCGGCCTCGGTGCTCGGCGACAGCTTCAGCGTCGATGCGGTCGTCGACGGCAGTCCGAGCACCCTGGCCGTGCCCGGCATCGCGGCCACCGGTGCGGACTCGCGCTATGCGCCGAACGCCTACGCGGTGAGCCAAGCAACCAATTTCGCAGTCTCGTGGGTCGACGGTGACTCCTTCGACCTGGCCATTCTGGCCAACGAGGAAGCCTTCTTTGCCAGCTATCTGGGTGTCGCGACCATCACCGTCGCAGGCCTCGATTTCATGGCGGACGGCATGCCGGTCGACATCGTCGGCGCCACGTTCAACGAGGCCGCGGGCGACTTCACCGGCTACCTCGCCGGCCCCGAAAACCCGACGGGGTCGCCGCGTCCCGTCGGGCCGGACATCGTCGTGACGGCCCATTCGGTCCAGATCACGTGGACGGACTATTCGGCACAGTTGGTCGGCGACCAGGCGATCATGCGGTTCGACGTGCAGACCGCCGCCGTGCCGGAGCCGGCGTCGGTGGCGATGTGGCTGCTGGGTATCGGCGGCCTGGGCCTGATGCGCCGCCGCCGGGCCTGAGCGAAACGCGGGCGGCGCGCGTCGGCGCGCGGCCCGATGCCTCGACCCGCGCTGCGGGTCAGGGCGCCAGCAGCTTGGCGGCGGCCTGTTCCTTCTGCTCGGCGCTCTGCAGCATCTTCATCTGGTGTTCGAACTGGCGTGCCGCCGAGATCATCGACACCATGGTCTCGATCGCGCTCACGTTGGAGCCTTCGAGCGCGCCGCCTTGCAGCCGTGCATTGCCGTCGGCCGGCAGCGGATCGCCCTCGGCCGCACGGAACAGTCCATCCTCGCCGCGCTGCAGTGGGGCTTCGGAGGTGACGAGCTTGAGGCGGCCCACGGTCTGCGGCCGGCCGTTGCCGACCTTGGTGCTGACGGTGCCGTCGTTGGCGATGTCGATCGCCGCGTTGGCGGGCACGCTGATCGGCCCGCCGTCGCCCAGCACCTGGCGGCCCGCCACGTCGACGAGCAGGCCTTCGGCATTCACGTCGAGCGCGCCGGCGCGGGTGTACGCCTCGGTGCCGTCGAGCGCCTGCACGGCGAGCCAGGCGTTGCCCTTCATCGCCACGTCGAGGTTGCGGCCCGTCGCCTGCACGACGCCAGGTTGCCCGTTGTAGCCGACGGTCGTCTCCAGCGCATAGACCCGCGTGCTCGCACCGTCGCCCTGCACCGGCACGGCGCGGAAGGCGGCGAGCTCGGCACGAAAGCCATTCGTCGAGACGTTCGCCAGGTTGTGCGCGAGCACCTCCTGCCGCTGCATCGTCGCCTTTGCGGCCGACATCGACAGGTAGATCAGGCGGTCCATGGGTCAGTCCGGTCGGCGCTCAGCGCAGGTTCACGAGCGTCTGCATCACCTGGTCCATCGTCTTGATGGTCTGCGCATTCGCCTGGTAGGTGCGCTGCGCGGTGATCATGTGGACGAGTTCGCCGGTGAGGTCGATGTTCGACTCCTCCAGCGCGCCGGCCTGCAGCACACCCAGATTGCCCTCGCCCGGCACGCCGAGCACGGCGTCGCCGGCGGCGATGGTCAGGCCCCACGCGTTGCCGCCGAGCGGCTGCAGCCCCTGCGGGTTGCGGAAGGTGGCGAGTTCCACCTGCCCGGCGGGCTTGGATTCGCCGTTCGAATAACGCGCCATGACGATGCCGCTGGACTCCACGGTCAGCGACGTCAGCGTACCGGCGGAGAAGCCGTCCTGCTGCATGTCGGTCACGCCATAGGGCGAGCCGTACTGCGTGGTGTTGCCCATGTTCAGCAGCAGGCCGGTGATCGGCAGCGTCAACGCGCCGGCCGCATTGGTCGATGCAGGCAGGTCGAACGACACCGGCCCGAGCGGCGAGATCGGCGCGCTGCCGTTGCTCGCGTAGTCCACCGTCGCCACCGGCACCGGGGCCGCCGCGCTGCCCAGCACCGTGGTGCCGTTGGCCGTGGCAAAGATGTTCCACGAGTCGGTGGCCGTCTTCTGGAAGTAGTACGTCAGCGCGATGTCCTGGCCCTTGGCGTCGTAGACGGTCAGCGACGTCGCGTTGTTGAAGGTCGAAGGGTCCGCGAAATCGATGGCGGGGCCCGCCACCGGTGCCGTCGTCGCCAGGCGCGAGTCGAGGTTCAGTTCGAGGTCGATGCGCGTGGTCTGCGCCGGGGCGATGCCGCCGGTGGGCAATTGCAGCGGGACCGACTTGCCGGGCAGGATGATGCCGTTGGCGTCGGACTGGTAGCCGATCAGCTTGTCGGCGGCGTTGTTGACGATGAACCCGTCGCGGTCGACCTTGAACTGGCCGTTGCGCGAATACGTGACCGGGTTGCGCCCGTCGCTGAGCTGGAAGAAGCCGGGCCCGTTGATCGCCAGGTCCATCGGGTTCTCGGTGGTGGTGATGTTGCCCTGCGTGAACTGCTGCGCGACCGTCGTCAGGTTGACGCCGATGCCGACGTTGTTGCTGCCGGCCCCGTTGAGCGACGCCGCGTAGACGTCGGCAAATTCGGCACGCGCGGTCTTGGACCCGAAGGTGTTGGCGTTGGCAATGTTGTTGCCGATGATCTCGAGATCCTTGTTCGTCGCATTCAGGCCGGACAGGCCTTGCTGGAAACTCATTCGGGGCTCCTTGGGGTGGCCGGTTGCGGCGTTGGAATCAGTGGACGGTCTTGATGGCGCTGTAGGCCACCGTGCCCGAGCGCTCGAGCTCGAGCGTGAGCGAGTCGCCGCCGGCACTGACGGCGTTGACGTGGTCGTACATGAGCGGCGTGACGGTCACGGGGGCGGCACCGGTCGTCGCGGTGATGCGGAACTGCAATGCCTCGCCGTCGGTGTGCGTGCCGGCGTTCCATGCAAAGTCGTGCCGGCCGGCGCTGAGCGCGCCGAGGTCCTGCGTGTCGACCACGCGGCCGGCCGCGTTGAGCACCTCGAGCTTCACCTGGTCCGACGTCGCGGCGAGTTCGAACTCGCCTGCACCGACGCCGCCGGCCACGGCAAGCCGATTGCCCGGCACGGTGACGTCCCGTCCCACGAGCGAAGCGCCCTGCAGCGCCTGCAGCTGCACGAACTGCGAGTTCAGGCCCTGCACCGTGGTGTTGAGCTTGGAGATGCCGTCGACGGTATTGATCTGCGCCATCTGGCTCGTGACCTGCGCGTTGTCCATCGGATTCAGCGGGTCCTGGTTCTGCATCTGCGCGACCAGCAGCTTGAGGAAGCGGTCCGCGCTGCCCGCGTCGTTGGCGGTGACCGCGGACGAAGCGCCGCTGCCATTGAGCGCGGCGAAGGGGTCGGCGACGGCGGTCGTGGAGGTGATGGTCATGCGGTGCTCACTGGCCCATCTGCAGCGTCTTCTGCAGCAGGGTGCGGGCCATGTTCATGACCTCGACGTTGTTCTGGTACGAGCGCGAGGCAGAGATCATGTTGACCATCTCCTCCACCGCGTTCACGTTGCTGAAGGTCACGTAGCCCTCGGCGTCGGCCGCCGGGTGCTTGGGGTCGTGCACGCGCCGGCCCGGCGTGGTGTCCTCGGTGATGTTGCTCACCCGTACACCGGCCGCGCCCTCGGCGCCGAGCGCGCTGCCCGCGCCCATCAATTCGGTCGAAAACACCACCTGGCGCGCCTGGTAGGCCTTGCCGTCCGGCCCGGCCACGGTGTCGGCGTTGGCGAGGTTGGACGCCACGACGTTGAGGCGCTGGCTCTGCGCGCTGACTGCGCTGCCGGCGACGTCGAAGATCTTGAACATGCTCATCGCGGTGTCCTTTCAATCAGGCCTGGTTGTGGCTCTTCATCGCGTCCAGCATGTTGCGCACATGGCCGTTGATGAAGCGCAGCGCGGCGTCGTACTTGAGCGCGTTCTCGGCAAAGGCTGCACGTTCGCGGTCCATGTCGACGGTATTGCGGTCGAGGTTGGTCTGGCTCGGCGCGGCATAGCGCAATGCGGCGTCGGCGCTGCGCAGGGTGGCGTCGCCCGACTGGCGCGCGCTGGCGTCCTTCAAGGCGGCGGCGAAGTCGAAATCACGCGCCACGAAGCCGGGCGTGTCGGCGTTGGCAATGTTGCTGGCCAGCAGACGCTGGCGCTCGGAGCGCAGGGTCAGCGCCTGGGTCTGAAAGTTCAGCGGATCGGTGAGCCGGTTGATCATCGCGCTGTCCTGTAGAGGGCGGGCCCGGGTCTCGGGCGATGCGGTCGATTGTCGGCAGCAGCCCGCCGCGGCAGTCCAGGAAAAGACCGGCGATCGACCGCCATTTCAGGTCCTGGCGTGAACCGGTCCCGCGTAGATTGGCGCTTGTGATGAAGTGTCTCCAAACCTCCGCGCACGATCCCGCCCGGCCCTGCCGGCCCGGCGTGCAGTCCCCCCGCTCCCTGGCCGTGGCGTGCTCACGTGCCGTCGCGACCGCGATGCTGGGCGCGGCGGGCGCGCTGCCCGCAGTCGCGCAGACACCGGACGCCGCACCGGGCGTCGATGCCGCCTGGACCGCACGTGTCGAAGCGCTCGCCACGCAGGCGGCGCAGGCCGCCGTGGGCGGTCGCCCGGGTGTGCGCGTCGAAGTCGTGCCCGGCACGCTCGATCCGCGCCTCAAGCTTGCGCCCTGCGCGCGCGTCGACATCTATCTGCCGCCGGGCCAGCGCGCCTGGGGCGCCACGCGGGTCGGGCTGCGCTGCGCCGACGGGCCGGTGGCCTGGAACGTCTACATGCCACTGACCGTGAAGGTCATCGCGCCCGCGCTCGTGGCCGTGCAGCCGCTGGCCGCGGGCACGGTGGTCGAGCCGAGCCACCTGCAGGTCGGCGAGGCCGACTGGGCCGCCGTCGAATCACCGGTCGTCGCATCCGCCGACCTGGCCGTCGGCCGCACGCTGGCACGCGCGCTGCACGCCGGCGCCGCGTTGCGGGACGCCGATCTCAAGAAGCGCCAGTGGTTCGCCGTCGGCGACCCGGTGCGGGTGCTGGCCACCGGCCGCGGGTTTTCGGTCGGTGCCGAAGCCGTGGCGCTGACACCGGGCTTCGAGGGCCAGTCCGTGCGCGTGCGCACCGAGAGCGGCCGCACGTTGACCGGCATGGCGGTGGGCGAGCGCCGCGTCGAGGTCCCGCTGTGAAGGCCTTTTCCAGGGTGCGCCGGCCCACCACCCCCCGCATCCAGGGGGGATTCGAACGATTTTCGTCCGCCGGGCTAAAGTTCCCGAACCGGCGACCCGATACAGCGACTCAAGGGGTGCCGAAAGTGTCTGCCCCCTGCTGGAGCACATCATGAAGATCGGTCAGTTCGAACCCAAGACCCCTCAGCCGGCAAGCACGGCCGTCGAGCGCAAGGCCCATCCCTCCAAGGGAGCCGGCGCCGTGGAGCCGAGCGCCAAGGTGGCGCTTTCTTCGTCGGCCGCGCTGCGCACCGAAGGCACGGCAGGCGACGGCACCTTCGACCAGGCCAAGGTCGAGCGCATCGCCGCCGCCATCAAGGACGGCAAGTTCAAGGTCGACGCGGGCGCCATCGCCGACAAGCTGATCGCCAACGCCCAAGAACTCATCGGCCGCACCAAGGCCTGACGCGGATTCGCGACTGGACCATTCGATGCCCTTCATCGCCTCCGGCACGGCCGATCTCGAGCAACCGCTCAGCCGTGTCGAACTGCAGTTGCACGCCCTCGCGGACGCCCTTCGCTCGAACGACAGCCTCGCGCTCGAAAGCGCTGCGGCCGAGTTGCACAGCGCCTTGGCGGCCGCCGTGGACCATTTCCGGCATGCCGCGCGCCAGGGCAGCGTCCCGGCGCCGCTGCGCCAGCGTCTGGCCGTGGCCAGTGCCCAGGTGGCGGCGCAGCGCGAATCTCTCGCACGCGCCACGGCCGCGCTCGACCGCGCCATCGACGTGCTGATCCCCAGCTCGGCCTCTGCGTACGGTGCCGGCGGCACCGGCACGCGCACCGTCTCGACAGGCTCGCTGCTCGCGTAGATCCGGCCTTCGCGCCAAAAAAGTCACACCGTCAAGGGGCCTCCGGGCCCCTTTCGTCGTTTCGAAATGTGTGCAATTGCAGCGACAATCTTGCTCAAAGATCAAAGCGACAGGGGCAGGAGTCGGCCTTCGGGCCTTGAGAACGCTGCCGCCACGGGCCACGGGCCGGTGGCGCAAGAACGGGGCGACGTTGGGAAGCCGAACGAGCACGACAACAAGAACAGCCGAGCGCGCCGCGAGCGCGCCGCGCGAAGATTCCGCGAACGCAAGGCGTCCTGCCGGTCCATGGCTCGTGCTCATGGGCATCATGCTGGCGTGTGCTGCCGTGCTGTTTGCGATGCTGTTCCGACTGCCGGGCGGCGCCGCGATCGAGCGCTCTGCGGAAGTCTCCGCGCAGGTGGCCGAGCTCGCGCTGTGGACCGTCCAGCCGGGTGACCTGTCACGCCGCACCGAAATCGTCCGCAAGATCGACACCTGTGTCGAGGGGCTTCGCCGGGCACTGGCGCGCGACGGTCTGGCACCGGCGCGCATGGCCGAATTCGAATCGCTCTGGTCGGACGCACGGCTCGACGCGGCAGGCACCGGGGTGAAGGACCTGCTGACAGTGGCGCACGACCTGACAGCCGAAGTGCGGTCCGGACTCGACGCGCGCCACCGCCGGCTCGAGGTCTGGGTCAAGGTACTCACCGGCACGCTGGTGCTGCTGATGCTGGTGCCGCTCTACGGCCTCGTCCGCCAGCGGCGGCGGGTGCGCGACTCGCTCAGCCAGTTCTCCGACGACCTGGGCAATGGCGACTGGCAAGACGCGGTGCAGGCATTGCGCAACGACCGGCGCGTGGGTGCGCCGTCGGCCTTCGATGCGCTGGCCACGGGGGTGGCGGGCGTGCTGGGCGAATCCGACCGCCGCTGGCAGGCGCTGGCCGACCTGTCGGCCGACTGGTATTGGGAAAGCGATGCCCAGCACCGCATCTCGCGCCTGTTCGGCTCGGTGGCGGTGTTCACGGGGCTGGGCTGGCAGGCCGACGATGTGATCGGGTGGCGCCACGACCAGATCGCCTTCTTTCGCACCGCCACGGGCAAGGACGGCTGGATCGAATTGCGCAATCTGCTCGAACGCGGCGCGCCCCTGCGCGACTTCGAATTCAACATCGTCTCGCGCGATCGCCGCTCGCAGCGCTGGGTGGCCGTGAGTGCCCGCGCGCGCACCAATGCCGCGGGCCGGTTCACCGGCTACGAAGGCATCGGCCGCGACGTCACCGACCGCAAACGTGCGTTGTCGCGCCTGAAGTCGAGCGAGCAGCGCTGGGCGACGATGGTGCGGCTGGCGTCCGACTGGTACTGGGAGACCGACGAGCGGCACCGCCTGTTGCCGATGACGTCCGAGCCGCATCGGCGCATCGCCGAATTTGCCGATCCGGCCGAGGGCCGAACGCTGTGGGACGCCTTCCCGTCGGCCATGCCGCAAGACGCCTGGGACGCACTGCGTGCCGACCTGGACGCGCAGCGCCCGTTCCGCTCGGTGGAACTCGCGCTCGACACCGGCGACGGCGGGCGCCTGTGGTTGTCCATCAGCGGCGTGCCGCGTGTCGATGCGCAGGGCCGCCTGCGCGGCTTTCACGGCGTCGGACGCGACGTCACCGAGCGCAAGGAAGCCGAGCGGGTGCTGCTGCGCCACAACGAGGAACTGCAACGCGCCGTGGCCGAGCGCACACACGCCCTGCAAGCCGTGAACCTGGACCTGGACGCGTTCTCGCGCCAGCTCGCGCACGAACTGCGCACCCCGATCGGCCACGTGCAGGGACTCGCGCACCTGTTGCAGGCACGCGCCGGCGCCCGCCTCGCCGACGAAGACCGGCATCTTCTCGACCTGCAGGCGCAGGCCGCGACGGCCATGCGCGACACCGTCGATGCGTTGTTGCACCTGGCACGCTCGACGATGCAGCCGATGCCCACCGAGTCGACCGATCTGAGCGTGCTCGCCCACGAGGTGATCGATTCGCTGCCGCCGATCCAGCGGGCGGCGCCGGTGCGCTGGACGGTGCAACCGGCCATCCACGTCGACGCCTGCCCCGGCGCACTGAAGATCGTGCTCGTCAACCTGCTCGGCAACGCCGCCAAATTCACGCGCCGGGCCGCCGAGCCCGCCGTGCACGTCAGCGCGCGGGCCCTGGCAGACGGGCGCGTGCAGATCACGGTGGAGGACAACGGCGTCGGCTTCGACCCCGCACAGGCGGGCCGACTGTTCACGCCGTTCGGCCGGCTGCATGCCGGCGAGGACTATCACGGCACCGGCATCGGCCTGACGATCGTGCAGCGCATCGTCGAGCGCCATGGCGGCAGCGTCCAGGCCGCCTCAGGACCGGGCATCGGCGCGCGATTCGTGTTCACGCTGGCAATGAGGAAGGTGCCGGCGCCCGCGTCCTCTTCGCCGTCCGCGCCGCCCGGCGTTCGTGCATTCGCCGCGGCCGGCAAGCCCGTGCGCGCAGCCGCGACGACGGCCGATCAGAACCGGTAGGCCAGGCGAAGACCGCCCCAGTGGCGGCCCTGCACGGTGATCGGTGCGGCCACTTCCTTCATCACGACGAAGTTGCCACCGCCCATGTCGCGGCGATAGGTCTGCAGCAGGAACGGGCGCGTATTGCGGCCCGATGCCAGGCCGGTGCGGTCGTTGAAGATGCGCCGGTGGCGGCTGTGCGCGGCGTTCCAGGCTGCGTCGCCCGGACGCTGCGGATGGTTGTACTGCGCGTTGTGGCACGCGATATAGCCGTTGCGGTCGGCCGCGATGCAGAAGACCACCTTGTCGCTGAGCTTGCGCAGCGGTTCCTGCACCTGCGGGAACAGGCGGTCGGCGAGCGCACAAAAGCGCGTCGTGTGCTGCGCCGGTTCGGTGCCGGTGATCGGGACGTACGTGCTGTCGAAGAGATCCGCTTCCCCGATCTGGCCGGTGCGCAAGGCGTCGTCGAGCAGTTCGGACACACGCGCCGCGCCGTCCTGGACCGCCTGGATGTAGGGGGTGTCCGGGGTATCGACGCCGTTCTCGGCGACGGTCTCCAGCAGATGTTCAGAGATGCGCAGAAAGGTCTCCGTGCGTCCCAACGCCGCCTCGAGGGCGGTCGTGCTTTGCCGCATCTCGGACTCGACACCGACGATCTGCTCGTCGAGCCGGTCGCATACGCTGCGGCTGAGCGAGGCCGCTTCCTGGATGCGCGCCACCTTGCGGTCCACCGACGCCAGCGCCTGGTGCACGGCGCCCTCTTGTGCGGCCGCGGCACCCGCCGCCGGGTTGCGTCGCTGGATCTCCCGCGCGAGCCCGCCAATGCGCTCGTCGAGCAGCGCCACGGTGCCCATGATGGCCTTCGACGAGGCCTCGACCTGCCCTGCCAGGTCTTTCACCGCATCGGCAACGACGCCGAACCCTCGTCCGGCGTCGCCGGCCCGCTTGGCTTCGACCGATGCATTGAACGCGACCAGGCGCGTCTGCAGCGCGATGCGCGTGATGTCGCTCGCCGCACCAGACACCTGTCGCAGCGATTCGACGATGCCCGACACGCCGTCGCCCACCGACTCGACGGCGATGCGCGCTTCCGCCACCGCCGCCAGGCTGCCCTGGGTCTCGCGGTCGATCGCAGCCTGTGACTGCCGCACCTCCTCGAGCCGGGTCACCACCGTGCGCATGGCCTGCACGCTGTGCACCGACGACTTGTTCGTATCGTCGATGGCGCCGCGCACCTCGGCCGCTTCCTGGCCGAGCGTCGATGCCTGACGGCTCAGGTTGCCGACGATGTCGCTGACACGGGTATCGGCCATAGGCGACCGGTCGACGGCCGGTTCCGCTGGCCGTTCGGCCTTCCTGAATAGCGTGAGCATAGGAGTGTCTTGCCGGTTCGGTTCACCACTCGCGCAGTCGCGAGCGCAGACGCGCGATCGACTGGCTGTGCAACTGGCAGACCCGCGATTCGGTGACGCCGAGCACGGCGGCGATCTCCTTGAGATTCATGTCGTGTTCGTAGTACATGCTCATGACGTACTGTTCGCGCTCGGGCAGGTGCTCGATCGCGGCGACGAGCGCCTCGCGCATCTTGCGGTCGGACAGTCGCGCCAGCGGGCTGGCACTTGCGTCGGCCACGTGGCGGTCGAGGTAGTCCTCGTCACCTTCGTCGCCGCTCATGTCTTCCAGGTAGACGAGCTGGGTGCCACGCACCTTGCCCAGCAGCTCCTGGTATTCGGTCAGCTTGAGCCCCATCTCGGCAGCGATCTCGCTCTCGTGCGGCGCGCGGCCGAGCTTCTGCTCGAGCTTGTGCACGGCCGACTCGATCGTGCGCTGGTGGCGGCGGTCGCCCCGGCTCATCCAGTCGCTGCCACGCAATTCGTCCAGCATCGCTCCGCGGATGCGCTGGGTCGCAAAGGTCTCGAACTGCACGCCCTGCGCGGTGTCGAAGCGGCTCAACGCATCGTTCAGGCCGATCATGCCGACCTGGATCAGGTCGTCGATCTCCACGTTGGCGGGCAGCTTGGCGATCATCTGGTGCGCCAGCCGCCGCACCAGCGGGCTGTACTGCTTGAGCATGGCATTCGGGTCGAGCTGGCCTTTGGCGGTATACATGTCGTGGTAGCTCCGGTTCAATGGCAGGCGGCCTGCAGGCCGGCCTGGGTGCGCAAGGACCCGGCCGTCATGGGCAGCGGGTCGTCGTCGAGATGCAGCTGGGCGCCGACCATGCGGCACAACGCAGCGTCGGGCGCGTCGCTCGCCCGGCCCGCCGGGTCGATCGCGGCCCAGCCCGCCAGCGCGGCACCGATGAAGTTGTCGGCGCAGCTCGCCAGGCTGCGCGCGATCTGCGGCAAGCGCGTGGACTGCGGCGGCGCCACGATGAGCAGGTCGCAGCTCATCCAGTGGCAGCGCTGCACCAGCAGCTTGAGCGAGGCATAGGCATGTTTCACCGATTCGGGATGGTCGGACGCGAGCAGCAGCGGGCGCGCCGCGCGGCGCGTGAACAGCCGCGCCAGGTCGGCGGCATCGGCGTGCACCAGCACCACGTCGGCCTGCGGCGCAGCGACCGCCAGTTCGTCGAGCAGGCGTGCCGACGAGCCGCGGGTGTTGACATAGCGCATCGGCAGCCCGCGGGCCGCCAGGTACGAGACCTGCGGCGCCAGCATCTCGATGCACGGGGCCAGTTCGAGCGCCGCCGCCTCGGACGCCGCCGGCGACGACTCCGCGGCATCGACGATCAGCGTGTGGCGGCCGGCGAGTGCGCAGGCGGCCGAAAGGCGTTCGATGGCCACGCCGCCGAACGGCGCATGCGGGTTCGACGCCAGCGGCAGGAAGCGCCGGCCGGCACCGGCGAACAGCCGGCGCAGGCCGTCGGCCTGGTCCAGTGGCGCGAGGCCGCTGTGGGTATAGAAATCGTTCATGCGCGTGCCCCCGCGCCTCCGGGCACCGCGCCGGCACGCTGCGCCGGCGAGCCCGCGAAGACCAGGCTGACGTCACCCGCATCGAGCTTCCAGGCGGCGCTGCCACCGCCGCGCAGCGCACGCTGCACGAGCGTGGCCGCCGACAGGCGATGCCAGTCCTCGGGCACACGCTGGCCGTTCGCCACCGCCAGCACCTTGAGCTTGTGGCGGATCATCGCGTCCACTGCCGGGCCGATCTTCACTGCCTCGTCGAGCTTGCTCAGCACGACGCCGCGGCAATTGCCGGCGCGGTAGGCGACCAGCACGTCCTCGATCGTCTCGCCCTGCGCCGCGGCGTTCACCACCAGCAGGCGCTGCACCGCGCGGTGGCTCACCATGTCGAGCAGCTCGCGGGTGCGCGCGTCGCGCTGCGCCATGCCGGCCGTATCGATCAGCACCATCTTCTTGCCCGACAGCAGGTCGAGCAGGTCCTCGAGCGACGCACGGTCGTGCGCGGTATGCACGGGCACACCGAGGATGCGGCCGTAGGTGCGCAATTGTTCGTGGGCGCCGACGCGGTAGGCGTCCAGCGTCACCAGACCGAGATTGGCCGCGCCGTGTTTGGTGGCAAAGGCCGCCGCGAGCTTGGCCGTGCTGGTGGTCTTGCCCACGCCGGTGGAGCCGATCAGGGCGAACACACCGCCCGACTCCTCCAGCGCCGGCTCATGTTCGCCGGTGGAAAAATTGCGCTCGAGCACGCCGGCCGCCCACGAGACCTCGTCGGTGTCGTCCGGCAGGCTGTCGACCATCTTGCGGATCAGCGCGGGCGAGAAGCCGCAGTCCAGCAGCTTCTGCGACAACAGGGCCTGGCGCGGCTGACGCTGCAGCTTCTCCATGAACGCGAGCGCGCCGAAGCGCTCTTCGATCAGGCCCTTCATCGCACGCAGTTCGCTCATCATCTCGGCCTGGTCGCGCCGTGCCGCCGCCGGCTCGGCGGCCATCACGGGCGGCTGCACGGCCGGCATCGGGCGCGGGGCCGGGGCCGCGGTGGGCGCGTCGGCAGGCTCGTCGTCGTACAGCGTCGGTGTCGGCACTTGGCGTGCGCGCGGCGCGGCCACCGGTGCGCGCAGCGCGGCCTCGGCCGCGAAAGCCGATGCATACGGCCCGTCGCCCGGCAAAGGCGATGCGTGGGGCACGTCGTCATGGTGGTCGAGCTGGATGTCGACATGGGCGCCGATGCGTGGGTCCGCGCGGGTCTCGATCCGGATGTCCGCGCGGTGGTCGTTGCGGACCGGGGTGCGGGCGGCGGCACGCTTGGCCGGGGTGGCTTCGGGGCGGCCCTCGGCGGGCGACTCGGCCTTGCCTTCGTTCTTGATCTCGGCCTTGCGCCGGCGCAGCATGCGTTCACGCACATAGTCCTGGAACGACAGCGTGCTCATCGCCAGGCGTTCGGCATCCTGCGACACCGTGGTGGTCTCGGCGGCCCCATCGGCCTGGGGTGCGGCCGCTGCCGGCGGCTCGGCCAGCGGCGCCACGCCGCGCGACTTCGACCGAGCGACGGGCGCTTCCGGTGGCATCGACACACGCTCGAACTGCTGCACCGATTCGGGCGCCATGGCGAGCACTTCCACACCCTCGGCACAGGGCCGGGTGGACAGCACGACGGCGTCGTTGCCGAAAGCCTGGCGCACGAGCGCCAGGGCGTCGCGCGAAGTGCGTGCGGTGAAGCGTTTGACATTCATGACGTTGCTCCGATGATCGAGCCGATGCGGATGGAATGGGTCTCAGGAATCTCGCTGTGGGCCAGCACTTTCAGGCGCGGCGCGGCGCGCTTGAGCAGCCGGGCCAGCGGTGCACGCAGCGCGTCGGGCACCAGCAGGCAGGCGGGCACGCCCAGGTCTTCCTGGCGGCGCGCGGTATCGGCCGCACTGCGCGAGAGGGTGTCGGCCACGCCGGGGTCGAGCGCGGCGCCGTGCGGCGAATTCAGGGCCTGCGAGACGAGCCGCTCGAGCTCGGGCTCGAGGGCGATCACGTCGAGCTCGCGCACCGGGCCGTAGATCTGCTGCACGATGGCAGGAGCCAGGTGCACGCGGATGCGGCGTGCCAGCTCGCCGGGGTCGCTGACGACGGCGGCATGTTCGGCCAGGCATTCGGTGATGGAGCGCATGTCGCGGATGTGCACGCCCTCTTCGAGCAGCAGTTGCAGCACCTTCTGCAGCGTGGCGATGCCCACCATCTTGGGCACCACGTCTTCGATCAGTTTCGGTGCGAGTTTGGTCACGTGGTCCACCAGGGCCTGGGTCTCGACGCGGCCCAGCAAGCGGGCCGCATTCACTTGCATCAAGTGTGAAAGGTGGGTCGCCACCACGGTCGCGCAATCAACGACCGTAAATCCGCCCATCTGCGCCGTGTCCCGGTGGCGTTCCTCGATCCACACCGCGGGCAGCCCGAACGCCGGGTCGATGGTCTTCGTGCCGGGCAATGCCTGCGTGGCGCCGCCGGGGTTGATGGCCAGCAGCATGCCGGGGTAGGCCTCGCCGTCGCCCACCACCGCACCGCGCAGCGTGACCCGGTACATGCCCGGCTTGAGGTCGATCAGGTTGTCCCGGATGTGCACCGGCGGCGGCAGGAATCCGACCTCCTGCGCGAACTTCTTGCGCACGCCCTTGATCCGCGCGAGCAACTCGCCGTTGCGCGACTTGTCGACGAGCGCGATCAGCCGGTAGCCGACCTCCAGGCCGAGCGTGTCCACCGGCGCCAGGTCGTCCCAGCTCGCCTCGGCGTTTGCCGGCATGGCCTCAGGGCTCGCCGACGGCGCGGGCGGCATGGCCTCGCGGATCTTGCGCTGGCGCACGCTCCACGCCAGCGCCGCCAGGCCGCTGCCGATGAGCAGGAAGACGGCATTCGGCATGCCCGGCACGAGGCCGAGCGAGCCCACGATGGCGGCCGTGACCGTGATCGCGCGTGGCGAGGCGAACACCTGCGAGCGGATCTGGCTGCCGACGTCCTGGTCCTTGCCCACACGCGACACCACCATCGCGGCCGAGACCGAGATCAGCAGCGCCGGGATCTGCGCCACGAGCGCGTCGCCCACCGCGAGCAGCACGTAGTTGTTGGCGGCCTGCGCGGCCCCCAGGTCGTGCTGCAGCATGCCGATCGCCAGCCCGCCGATGACGCTGATGAACAGGATCAGCAGGCCGGCCACGGCGTCGCCGCGCACGTATTTGCTGGCACCGTCCATGGAGCCGAAGAAGTCGGCTTCCTCGCCGACCTCGGCACGCCGGCGCTTGGCCTCCTTCTCGTCGATCAGGCCGGCGTTCAGATCGGCGTCGATCGCCATCTGCTTGCCGGGCATCGCATCCAGCGTGAAGCGCGCGCCGACCTCGGCGATGCGCTCGGCGCCCTTCGTCACGACGATGAAATTGATGACGACCAGGATCGCGAACACCATCAGGCCGACCGCGAAGTTGCCGCCGATCAGGAAGTGGCCGAACGACTCGATCACCTGGCCCGCCGCGCCGGGGCCGGTGTGGCCCTGCATCAGCACGACACGTGTGGACGCCACGTTCAGGCTCAGGCGCAGCAGCGTCGTCACCAGCAGCACCGAAGGCAGCGCGGCGAAGTCGAGCGGGCGTGTCATCGTCGCCGCCACCATCATCACCATCAGCGCGAGCGCGATGTTGAAGGTGAACAGCAGGTCCAGCATCAGCGGCGGCAGCGGCAGCACCATCATCGCCAGCACCATGACGATGAAGATCGGCGCGGTCAGCGCCTTCACCGCGCCGGCGTTCGGCCCGAGCAGGCCCTGCAGGCGTTGCAGCATCGGGTTCATTCTTCAGCGTCCTCGGGGATCGAATGCTTGGGGTCGAGCTCGGCCGGCACCACGAGCGCGGGCAGGTCGCCCGGCGCGGCGGCACGGCCGGCCATCGCGGCGCGCAACTGGTATACCCAGGCGAGCACCTGCGCGACGGCCGAGAACAGCGCCGCCGGAATCTCGCGGTCGACCTCGGCATGGGCATACAGCGCACGCGCCAGCGGCGGCGCTTCGAGCACGGGCACCTTGGCCTCGCGCGCGGCGTCCCGGATGCGGAAGGCCATCAGGTCGGCGCCCTTGGCCACGACACGCGGCGCGGCCATGTTGGCGTCGTCGTATTTCAGCGCCACGGCGAAGTGGGTCGGGTTCATCACCACCACGTCGGCACCGGGCACCGCCGCCATCATGCGGCGGTTGGCGAGCTCGCGCATGCGCACACGCATCTTCGCCTTGACGTCGCCGTTGCCCTCGACCTCCTTGTGTTCCTTCTTCATCTCGGCATGGCTCATGCGCAGCCGCTTGAGCCACAGGTGGCGCTGCAACGGCACGTCGACGAGCGCAAACGTGCCCATCGCCAGCAGCAGCAGCACGACGCCAGACCAGACCGCGCTGCCGGCGTGCGAGATCGCGCCCGGCAGCGGCATCCCCAGCGCATGCATGAAACGCGGCAGGCTGGCCTTCAGGAACAGGCCGCCGATGACGGCCAGCACGAGCGCGAGCGCGCAGGCCTTGAGCGCCTGGCCGAACTGCGCGGGCGAGAACACCCGCGCCACGCCGGCGAAGGGATCGAGCTTGCTCCACTTGGGCGCGATCGCTTTCCAGGTGAAGTTCCAGCCGCCGCAGGCCACGCCCGCGGCCAGCGCCACCGCGGCCATCAGCAGGCCGATCGGCACCACGGCCAGCACGAAGCGGCCGCCGAAGAGCGCGAGGCGGTCGGTCATCGCCTGCGGGCCGGCCAACGCCGTGGCGTCGAACTGCATCCCGCTGGCCAGCCAGTGCGCCAGCCAGGCCATCGCGTCGGGCGCCAGCGCCATCAGCAACAGGCCGGCCGTGAAGAATGCCGCGAAATGGCCCAGGTCGCGCGAGCGCGCCACCTGGCCGTCTTCACGGGCTTTGGCGATCTTTCGCGGGGTGGCGGGTAAGGTGCGGTCTTGGGCGCTGTCGGACATGGCTTTGAAGCGCCCGAAGGCGCAAGCGCATGGTGCCGGGGGCGCGGCCCGACTTGAGCCCGAATAGCAGGCCTAAAGCAGCCGTTCTTACAAAGCCGCGTGACAGGATGCCGGGGTGGTGGCGGCGGATCGACGCCGCGGCGAAGTCGCGGCCCGACACCGCGCCCACCCGGGGTCGCACGCCCGCGCGGGGCGGCACGCCTGCGGCCGCGCCGGACCGCAGGGCAGAACGTCTAGAACCCGAGGCTGGCCAGCAGGTCGTCCACCTGCTCCTGGTTGGCGACCACGTCGGTGCGGCCCGCGGGGTCGACCACCGGGCCTTGCAGCATGGCCTGCTCGACCTTGTGCACCTGGTCGGGCGGAATCACCTGGACCAGCAGCTTGACGAGGCTGCCCTCGAGGTCGTTCGCCAGCGCCACGACCTTGGCCACGACCTGGCCGGTGAGATCGTGGAAATCCTGCGCCAGCATGATGTCGGTGAGATGCGCGTCGATGCGGGCGGTCGACGCCTCGACGTCACCCACGAAGTTGAGCACCGCGCCGCTGGCGACGGCGCGCACCGGATCCTCGGTGAGGCTGCGCGCGAGGTCGCGCGTGCGCTGCGCGATCGCGGCATGCTCGGCCTTGGCCTGGTCCACCGAGTTGAGCACCTTGTCAGCGGCAGAGGCCGTCTTCTCGGCGATGTAGTTCAGGCGGCTGCGTGCATCGGGCAGGCCGTCGGCGGCCTGCTGCAGCTTGGGCATCACGCCCAGTTGCCCCAGCGTATCGTGCAGCAGGCGGGTGATCGTGCCCACCTGCACGAAGACCTCGGTCGCGTTGCCATCGCGCACGGCGCGTTGCGACAGGGTCTCGGCGGATTCCATCTTCATCTTGTGCTCCCTGTGGCCTCAGGCCGCGGCGCCGATCTTCTGCAGGATCTTCTGCACCTTCTCTTCGAGGGTGGCCTTGGTGAAGGGCTTGACGATGTAGCCGGCCGCGCCGATCTGCGCCGCCAGCACGATGTCTTCCTTGCGGGCCTCGGCGGTGACCATCAGCACCGGGATGTTCTTCAGCCCGTCCTCGGCCTTCATCGCCTTGAGCAGATCGAAGCCGTTCATGTTGGGCATGTTGATGTCCGACACCACGAAGTCGTAGCGCGCGGACTTCAGCATGTTGAGCGCGGCCACGCCGTCCTCGGCCTCGTCGGCGTTCTGGCAGCCCATTTCCTTGAGCAGGCCCTTGACGATGCGGCGCATGGTCGAAAAGTCGTCGACGATGAGAAATTTCAGGTCTGAAGGCGAGCTCATGGTGGATCCTGGAGGCAAATCGGTGCGGGTTCGCGGGGAGGTTCCGCTGGTTATCGGCCGGCGTTGACGGGGTTTGAGGGTGCGCCAGGCTCGGCCGGCTCGGGTGCCTCGGGCGTGGTGATGAATACACGGTTCTCCGCCTCGCGGTTCATCACGATGATGCTGATGCGGCGGTTCTGCGGCGCGGCGGGATCCTTCGGCTCGAACGGCGTGCTCGCGGCCAGGCCCTGCACACGCAGCATGCGGTCCTCGGTCAGGCCCCCGGCCATCAATTCGCGGCGCGATGAATTCGCCCGGTCGCTCGACAGTTCCCAGTTGCTGTAGCCCGCGCCGCCGGCGCCGAAGGGCTGCGAATCGGTGTGGCCCTCCAGCGTGAGCTTGTTCGGCACTTCCATGAGCACGCTGCCGATCTCGCGCAGCAGCTCGCGCATGTACGGCTGCACCACGGCGCTGCCGCTGGCGAACATCGGTCGGTTGTTCTCGTCGACGATCTGGATGCGCAGCCCGTCGCGCGTCATGTCCAGGCGGATCTGCGACTTGAGCGCCTCCAGCCGCGGGTTGCCGGCGAGCTTGTTCTCGACCTGCTGCTTCAGGTTCTCGAGGCGCGCGACTTCGGCGCGCATCTGCTCGGCCTTCAGCTTGTGCAGGTTGATGGTGTCGCGCTTGGCCTCGATGTCGCCCTTCTTCACCTGGCCGGTGCTGCGGGTCAGGTCGGTGCCGCCGCCCTTGAGGATGTGCGCCGAATCGCCGGAACCGGAGCCGCCGAACATCGACACCTTCAGCGGCGACTGGAAATAGTCGGCGATGCCCTTCTTGTCGCCCTCGGTCGTCGAGCCGAGCAGCCACATCAGCAGGAAGAACGCCATCATCGCGGTCACGAAGTCGGCGTACGCGATCTTCCACGCGCCACCATGCGCCGCATGACCGCCCTTCTTGATCTTCTTGACGATGATCGGCTGCAGCTTCTTCGCGTCACCCGCCATGACAAACCCCTTCCGCCGCCAACGGCGCAACAGGGTGGGCCGGCGCAGCCAGGCCCAAGTCGAGTGGCCGCCGTGGATCCGGCTCCGCCGGTCCACCAGCGGCGCCCCCCTGGGGGGGTGCGCCGAAGGCGCTACGGGGGGGGGCCATCATTTCTTGCCTTTGACGTGGCTCTCGAGCTCGGCGAAGGTCGGGCGGTCGGGCGCGAACAGCACCTTGCGGCCGAACTCGATCGCCACCTGCGGCGCATAGCCCTGCATGCTGGCGAGCAGCGTCGTCTTGATGCACTGGAGTTCCTTGGCGCTTTCCTCGAGCTTCTGCTCGAGCAGGCCGCCGAGCGGCTCGACAAACCCGTACGCCAGCAGGATGCCCAGGAACGTGCCGACGAGCGCCGAGCCGATCATGCCGCCCAGCACCGCCGGGGGCTGGCCCACCGAACCCATCGTATTGACCACGCCCAGCACGGCCGCCACGATACCGAAGGCCGGCAGGCCGCCGGCCAGCCGCGCGATCGCCGCCACCGGCGCGTGCGCCTCGGCATGGTGGGTATCGATCTCGCTGTCCATCAGCGATTCGATCTCGTGTGCGTTGAGGTTGCCCGACACCATCATGCGCAGGTAGTCGGTGATGAATTCGGTGACGTGGTGGTCGTTGCCGACCGCCGGGTACTTCTGGAACAGCGGCGAGTTGTGCGGGTCCTCGACGTCCTTCTCGATCGACATCAGGCCTTCCTTGCGCGCCTTCTGCAGGATGTCGTACAGCAGCGCCATGAGTTCCATGTAACGCGCCTTGTTGTACTTGCTGCCCTTGAAGCACATGCCCAGGCCCTTGAGCGAGGCCTTCACCACCTTCATCTGGTTGTTCACCAGGAAGGCGCCGCCGGCGGCGCCGAAGATGGTGATCATCTCGAACGGCAACGCGTGCAGGATGACGGTGATGTTCCCGCCATGGAAGATGTACACGCCGAAGATGCAGGCCATCGCGATGGCCCAGCCGATGAGTACGAACATGGAGTGCGGTAAGAGGTTGTCGGGTCAGGCGGCCGCCGGGGCGGGGGCCGTCCTGTGGGATTTATCGGCACCTGACGGCGCCGGTTGAGCCGGAACTGGGCGGTCGGCACCGCTCAATCCAGACGTCATGCGGTAGATCAGCAGCGGCCGCTGCCCGGGGTGGCGCAGGACCGCCACCGGTGGCACGCCCGGAATCTCGAACTCCAGGCTCGCGAGCCAGGCCCCGGGCGCCATCTCGGCGCGGGCCTTGGCCCAGGCGCGCGCCATGCTCTCCGGGCGCTGGAACAGGTAGACCATCTGGTAGCCGCCCCAGCCGGCCGCCCACATGTCGCCGCGGCGAACGTGTGCGTAGGGACAGCGCAGGCGCGACAGCCAGGCCAGCGGCGCGCTGTGCTCCACGCCCTCGACCTGCGCCTGCGGACAGGCGCGGTGCAGTGCGTGCAGGCCGTGGCCCAGCCCGCTGCCGGCGTCCAGGATGCGTGCGCCGGGTGCCATCGAGACCACCCCGTCCAGGCCAGCCAGCGCCTCGGGCGCGGTCGGAAAGACCGGTGCATCGCGCCACGCGCGCACCGGGTACAACAACAGCAGCATCGCCAGCGGCAGCAGCCACACCCAGCCGGGCAGCGCAGGGCCGGCGCCGAGCATCAGCGCGGACATCGGAAAGCCCCCCACCATCAGCCCGCGGCGCCAGCCCCCGCTGACCTGCAGCGCCGGCACCACCGGCAGCACCAGCGCCGCGACCAGCGCCACCGCCACCGGCATGCCGGCCGCTTGCAGGCCGAGGTGCACCGCCCAGGCCAGCGCCCACGCCACGAGCGCGGGCAGCGGCCAGCCGCGGTCGAG
>JAHECD010000026.1 GCA_024641945.1 Rubrivivax sp.
GCCTCCGCGGTCAGGTCGGCTCACACGCTGGGCTTCGCATACCCAGGCCCGATGCCTTGCAAGGCGCTTTGCCCTACTCTTTGCCCATAATCTGTCGGCGATAGAGAACGCATGATCCGAAAGCTCTAGCCTCTCGTTGGTTCCAGACCGCTCTGCATTTTGAGGAGTCAGTTGATGAAGGCAAAGACCACACTGGCCACGGCTGTCGCTGTCGTCGTCGGCATCGGAGCAGCAGTCGGTTCCGCGATGGGTTCCATGGCCCAAGGTGTCGCCATTGGGGCCGCCCTCGGAGCTGCGATTGGCTATTGCGTCCGTAAGCGCAGTCGGATTGACCCGCCTCGGTAGGCATGCCTGCACCAGAGGATATGAAGCAATTTCGGGGGGAAAAGGATGAAGGATGTCCGGTTCGTTGTATTCCACATACCCGGCCCAAAGTGGCTCCCAGGAAAGACGCTTTTCGAGCAACCCGGGGTCATGGACCACGTGGGCCACTACGGCACGCTTCTACAGGCAGGAAAACTTGCGCTCGGAGGACCGCACCTCGATGGGAAAGGCGGCGGCATGATGATCCCTGCTGCTGGTGTAACGGAGGCCGAAATTTCGGCTTTCGCTGCCGAAGACCCGGCCGTCAAGGCCGAGGTCCTTCGGTTTGAAATTCGGCCGTGGCTTATTGGCATGAGTGCCTGAAGAGGCGGGTACGCAAATGGCCGCAAAGGCCACGCCCAAGCCGTCGCTCAGCGGGAGCGCCAACGGCGGGACAACAGGCCCAGGCTCAGACCGCAGTGCATCAGGCACTATGCTGTGGCTTGCGCTTGGCGCCCCACCGCCGGCGTTGCACTTCAGGCCTGAAACCGCCCAATAGACGCACACCATGCTGTCCATCACAAGGCTGGTCATCTTGTTGGTACTTCTGATCGCGCAGCCCACGATCGCGCAGATCATCTACCTTGGTCGCGACGCCGACGGGAATCCCACGGCCTCGAAAGAGCCGCCACCTGGTATGGATACAACGCCCGTCCCGTTGAATCCGCAGCCGCCGAAGGCGTCCAAGGTGCCGCTCAAGAGCAAGGCAACCGCACAGCGACAGTCTTCTGCCAACGAAGGCGCCAAACAAGCCGCGGACGCTACCTCGGACCTCGTGCTCTATGCGGCCAGTTGGTGTCCACATTGCCGTGGCGCGAGAAAGTACCTTCGTGAGCATGGCATCTCATACACCGACGTCGATATCGAAACGGCGTCCGGCAAGCGTGCCTATGCCGACGTCAACGAAGGCCAGGGCATTCCGTTGCTGGTCGCCGGTGAGCAGCGGGCGGTCGGCTTCGGGGAGGACTACTACAAGTGGTTCTTGAAGCGGCGCCTCGCAAATTGAGGCGAACCCCTTGGTCAACCCGGCCGCAGCGGCACACCGCCAAACGCTTCCATCTCATTCATGGCCCGTGGCGTCAAGCCGCCGCGGCCTCGTTGCCGCCAACCTTCGGTCTCACGGCGCACAGCTCGACGGACGAACCAACTGAGGTACTCAAGGCATGTCATCTGACCCCGAAGCGAACCGGAGGAATGCGATGGCCTTCTATGACCTGATGTTCAATCAGTGCAAGCCGAGAGAGGCGATCGAGCGCTATGCCGGTGCCAGCTACACACAGCACAACCCCCATGTCGCAGACGGGAAAGAAGCGTTCATTCTCTACTTCGAGGAGATGGCGCAAAAGTACCCAGGAAAGCATGTCTCGTTCAAGCGGTCCGTGGCGGAAGGCCCCCTCGTCGTCCTGCATTGCCACCAATCCTGGCCCACCGATGAAGACAAGGACTGGGCGGGCATCGACATCTTCCGGTTCGATGCCGACGGCAAGGTCGTCGAGCATTGGGACGTGCTGCAGGTCGTGCCGTCCGAGGCGAAGAATCAGAATACGATGTTCTGAGTGCCCGGCCAGATGTCGCGCGATCAACCGATCAAGCGCACGCGCAACGGCGTGGCGTTCCGCACTGGCACTCGGGTCTATCCTCCGCGTCGCAGCCCCCTATCGCCGAGCGCAACGCGGCTCATACGTCCGGCTTTAAAAGCGCAAGTCGGTCGCGCTGTGTCGAGACTACGCCTGCGCCGCCACTACGAACACCTCCCGCGTTGGCGGGCCTGCCAGCAGCGGCCCGAACTTCGCGAGCTGCTCCTGGAAATAGCCGCTGGCTTCGCCGGCCTTCAAGTCAGCTTCGGTCTCCCAAAGCGTGACGGACATGCCCTTTCCAGTGTTGGGGTCCACGAGAAAAAGAGCACCCTTGAAACCCCTTTGCTTCTTCGCAGCGGGAATCACGGATTCAGAGAAGACTTTTTGTGACTCGTCAAACGTCTCCGGTCGACCCTGCATGACGGTGGTTCGAGCATACATATCAGCTTCCTTTCCGACGAAGACTTGGCCCGTCCACGCCAGTCTGCACGTCGCCGAGGCTGCACCATTGAGCGCGCTCAACCGCGCCGGGCCTGAGAGTCATGTTTTTTTGGGGTCGCTGAACTGCTTGGACACGTGCATGCACGCATGCCGCGGTCGGCCGGAGCCGCCCGATTCGTTGCTCTGGTAGATTTTCAGCGGCCAGCCGCGTCGCACGAACCATCGGCAGAGAGGCCGTGATGCCCCTTTCAACCCCTGATCCCGACCCTCCGCCCGTGCGGCTCCGCGCGGCCGAGCCCGGGGATGCCCTTTGTCTGTCCGTGCTTGCGATGCAGGTCTTCCTGGACACGTATGCGACAGAGGGCATCCGGCCCGCGATCGCGCGTGAAGTGCTGTCGAACTATTCGCAGGACGCTTTCAACGCGGCGCTTGCAGACCCCCGATCGCGTTGGTGCGTTGCAGAACGGTCGGGGCACCTCATCGGCTTTGCCCAGGTGACGCTTGGCGCGACCCACGGGCTTGCACCTGCCGGGCAACAGGCCGAGTTGCTGCGCCTGTACGTGCAAGAACCGTTCACCGGCATGCAGGTCGGCACCCTGCTGCTCACCTGCGCGGAACGTCTCGCTTCGGAGGGTGGCGCCTCGGTCCTCTGGCTCACCCCCTGGGTCCACAACCACCGCGCAATTGCCTTCTACATCCGGCGCGGCTATGAGGATTTCGGTCTGACGCAATTTGTCTTCGAGGGCGAGTCCCATGAAAACAGAGTTCATGCCAAGCGCCTGCGCGATGTAAATCCGGCCTAATCTACCGGTCGGGTGCAGCGCCATCGCTTGGCGTCACGCCTCGCACATCGGTTCTCACCCACTTGAAATTGCGGAGCGCACATGCCCAAGCCCTTTGTGAATCTCGCCGACGTGGAATTCACCGACGTCGAAGCGAACGGGACCTACACCTCCAGGCGCGCACAGTTCAGTGCAGCCATCGGCGCGCGCAAGCTGGGATACAACCTAACCGAGTTGCCTCCCGGCACAGCGCAATGTCCGTTCCACTCGCATCGTGCAGAGGAAGAGATGTTTCTGATCCTCGACGGCGAAGGCGAGCTTCGCTACGGGCCAGACACCTATCGCATCCGTAGACACGACGTCATCGCCTGTCCGACGGGTGATGCGTCGACGGCGCACCAGATCATCAACACAGGGACGACGACGCTGCGTTATCTGGCACTTTCCAGCATGTCGGACATCGAGGTCTGCGAGTATCCCGACTCGAACAAGACGGGTGTCTATGTGCAGGCTGGTGGCGGCCCCGGACTGCGCCAGATGTTTCGCGCGGAGGGGACGGTCGACTACTACGACCGGGAGAGCAACGAGCCGCCACGGCGTGACGTCTGACGGTTCGCTGCGTTGGTGCGCCGACGCGATGGCCCAAACTGCAGGAGATCCAAGCCGTGACCCCCTCGCCGTGAGCAACTTTGACATCCGCATCGCTGAACCGGCGGACCGGCTTCCGATCTATCGGATGCTCGAGCTGTACCAGCACGACCTCTCGGACATCTGGGACCAGGATCTCGACGCGCACGGCGAGTATGGCTATGCGCTCGATCGCTACTGGGACACCGACGGCTACCAAGCCTTCGTGGCCACGGCGCGCGGCAAATATGCGGCGTTCGCGCTGGTCAACCCGTTCGTTCGCGTTGGAACCCACGGGTACTGGATGGACCAGTTCTGCGTCCTCAAGAAGTACCGGCGACATGGTCTTGGACAAGCCCTGGCCCGGTCGGTATTCAACGAATTGCCAGGGCGGTGGGAAGTCGGCCAGATGCCACGGAACCACGCCGCGCAGGCCTTCTGGCGCAAGGTCATCGCCGAGCACACCGATGGCAAGTACAAGGAGCACGACATTCGCACGGGACCGTGGCAAGGCTTCGTACAGGTCTTCGAGTGCACCCGCGCGCCATGAAGCCCGACCGTTTGGCCGGGCAGGCCCGCTGACCGCGCACGTCTGGCCTGGGAGTCCGCCGAGTTGATCCATCCACTTGCTTTGGAGACACCGATGAAGAGAGTCACAGGGATCGGTGGAATCTTCTTCCACGCCCGGGATCCGGCCGCACTTCGGGCCTGGTACCAGAGCCACCTGGGCATCGATGTGCAGGCGTGGGGCGGCGCGGCATTCACCTGGACGGACGAGCAAGGCAAGCCCACCGCGGGCAGCACCATCTGGAACATCGGTGATGCCAAGAGCGACTACTTTGCGCCGAGCACTTCGTCGTTCATGGTCAATTACCGCGTGGCGGATCTGCACGCACTCGTTGCCGCGCTGCGCGACGAGGGCTGCAATGTCCTCGAGAAGATTGAAGAGTCCGAGTACGGCAAGTTTGCGTGGGTCATCGATCCCGAAGGAAACAAGGTTGAGCTCTGGGAACCACCTGCCGGGCAGTGACGAACGCATCTTTGGATCGGCACCCGCCACCGCCGGGACTCTTGGTCGAGCGGACGCTCTTACCGCGGATGCCTGGTTGCCGGGACTGTCGTCGTGCGCTCGCTCGCCGATCTGGCCTTCTCGGCCGTTTGCGCGTGTCTCATGGCCACACTGGCGTTCGAAGCGTTCTTCGTCAAGACCTGCCGCGACCACGGCGGCGCCTTCGAGCCACTGGCCACGTGCAGGGTCGGCCCGAACGCAAACATGGACTTCTATTTCGTACTGCGCCCTGCAGCCATGGCCGGTGCCACGCCTCATTTGCAACGCCCAGCGGGTTGCATGATCGATCTCCAGCCTCTTGAAACCGGCAACGCATCGGTTGCGCAGGAAGTTCAGGAAATCTTCGCCCTGGCCTACTGGCAGGAGGCCGCTGCGATCGGCATATCGGATGCAGACGCCTCGACCATCCGAGGCGTCGAGGACATCATGAACAGCGCCGAGTTCCATCTGGGCGCGCGGATCCGCGGCGAACTCGTGGGCGTACTGACCATTGGTCCCGATGCAGAAGGCAACCAGGTTGCGCTCACTGCGCTGGTTGTCCATCCCGCCCACCAACGGCTCGGCGTTGCACGTTCACTCGTGCAGGAGGCACTGGCACGCGGTCGCGGATTCGTATTTTCAGTCATCGCAAGTGCAGACAACCTGCCGGCGCTGTCCCTGTACAAATCCTTCGGCTTCGAGCCGTACCGCGAGGGGCTCATGGGTCAGGCCCAACTGCCCATGGTCAAGCTGCGGACCCATGTGTCGTGACACGCGTGGCGGCTGGTCTCGGGCGTATATTGGCGGATCGGCGGCCGATGAGCACAGAGCGATGACAACGGAACCCAAGGTCAAAGGCCCGGCATCGTATTTTCTGGCCACCAAGTAGCGCACGCGCCGCTCCGCCATGCCCCCGATCGTTGTGATGGCCGCCATCGACGACCAACCACTCACTGATGCCAAGCGGCAAACCATGCAACCCTACGACCTCGCCATCCCCATCCTGCCGAGCCGCTCGGTCAGCGACACGGCGGCCTTCTACCGGCGCCTTGGTTTCGAGGGCGGCGCGCACGAATTCGACAGCGGGTACGCCATTCTCAAGAGAGGCAGCGTCGAGATTCACTTCTTCACGCACAAGGAGCTGGTGCCCGCGGAATCATCGGCCGGCTGCTACATCCGCGTCACGGATGTCGATAGCTTCCATCACGCTTGCGCATCGTCCCGGTTGCCGCGCACCGGCATTCCACGCATGGACGCGTTGGAGAACAAACCGTGGGGCCTCAGGGAGTTTGCCATCGTCGACCCGGACGGCAATCTCGTGCGCATTGGTCAGATCATCGCGAAGTAGCAGGTGGCCTCCTTGCACGCGGGGCCATGAACCTTTTCAATCCCCCGCACCGCCGACGTCGTACCGACAAGCGCGTCCCCCGCGAATGAGGGGCGGCACGCAAAACCCTCCTTCATCCCTGCCGGAGTTGCCACATGCAAATCGATGGATCCTGTCACTGCGGAGCGGTGTCGTTCACCGCTCTAATCGACCCGGCCCGGGTGATGGCCTGCCACTGCTCGGACTGCCAGGTGCTTTCGGGCGCACCGTTTCGGGCCGTGGCCGTGGCTCCCTTCGACACCTTGAAGGTCCAGGGCAAAACGAAGGCCTACGTCAAAGTGGCGCAGAGTGGCAATCCACGGGCGCAGGTCTTCTGCCCGGAATGCGCCACGCCGTTGTGGGCCACCGCGCCTGAAAACCCTGTGTCGGTCGTCGTACGCCTGGGCTGCGTCAAGCAGCGGGCAGCGTTGAAGCCGTCATTGCAGATCTGGCACCATTCGGCGCTGCCATGGTTGCCGGAGCTCGACGGCATCCCCACCACCGCCGAGGGGTCGGGTCTGATGCCAGCCGCCCCGCCGCCGCGTGCCGACTGACCGCTCCCCGCGGGATGTGCCGCGGACCTCACGGCGGCAAGCGCGCCGCCACGAATGCGCCCTGGCCTTGTGGTGGGCCGGCCGGCGTCGGCACGATGCCGATCAACCACCGTCGATCTGGTGCGGTCCTGTTCGTCGTCGCCATGGGGACTCTCGTTCGCCATGTGCCCACAGAGTCCGCCCTCAGTCACCTCATCCACGTGGAGCCAACCAATGAAAATCACCGTCGAGACCGTTGTCCGAGCACCGATTCAAGAGGTATGGCGTGCCTGGACAACCCCCAGCGACATCGTTCAATGGAATGCCGCTTCGGAGGACTGGCATACGACGAAGGCTTCTGTGGACCTTCGGGTCGGCGGCACCTTCTCGTCGCGAATGGAGGCGAAGGACGGCAGCATGGGCTTCGACTTCGCGGGGACCTACACCGAGGTGGCGGAACACCAACTTCTGGCATGCACGTTCGGAGACCGCACACTGCGCGTGGAGTTCGTCCCGGGGCCGGCCGGCGTCACCGTGCGCGAGACCTTCGACGCCGAGGACACCCACTCGGTCGAGCAGCAGCAGCAAGGCTGGCAGGCGATCCTCGCCAGCTTCGCCCGGTATGTCGAGAGCAAGCGATGAGCAACGGCTGACGCGTCGTGAAATGAAGCCGCAGCGGCGAGCAGCCGCTTCGGTGCGCCTGGCGCCAGGCGTCGATCCGAACCGGGATGCCCCTTCACGGCGGGCCTGCGGCGCGAGGTCGCTGCTGGGGGGCCCCGCCGGGGTCCGTTCGACGCGCTGCTCACCCCGACCTCTGATTCAGGCGATTCGCCATCGTCGACACCCGCGCAGCGGGCGCGCCACGCATGGGAATTCCATCAAGGCGGACACGACAACAGGCCGCCCTGCAACGTGCAGAAGCCCTTGGGGCCGAGCAGCTGCGGGCCTGCACGCTGCAACCACTTTCCGTCGTTCGTCCAGCAGCCCAAGGCGTCACAGGCCACGACCGCGGGCGCACCGCGCGCCGGCACGGGAGCGGGCAATGGCGTGGCCGTTGCAGGCAAGGGTGGCCGCAGCATGCCGCCCGGAACCGACACGAGCGGCGGCGCCAGGGGCGGCACGACCGACGGCACCGCGATCGGCGTCCGTGCCGTGCGCCCGGCCATGGTCGCCGATGCGCCGGCGGCCTCCCCCAGGCACTCGGCCGCCGCGCGGCGGCGCAAGGCCACCAGAAGCGCGTCGGGGACGGGTCGGTCGCGCGCCAGCGCCGCAGACGCAGCGCGCCGCGTCTCGAGCAGCGCAGACTCCTGGGCGGTCAGCGCCTGCAGCGCCGCCTGGCAACCGGTGGGCCATTCACCTTCCACCGACGCTGTCTGCGCGGGTCCGCACAGCACGCCAGCGGCACAAGTGACGAGCAGACCAGGGATGCGATGCATCCCGGTCGGAGTCGGCACACCGGCGACAAGTTCAATCGACCGGCCTGTGCCGCGCACCCTGGGCCGCCACGCGGTCGCACTGGCCCCGGACGCGCGTCAGCGTGCCGCCTCCAGGGCCGCATGGGCCGCGGCCAGCCGCGCCACCGGCACGCGGAACGGCGAGCAGCTCACGTAGTCCAGCCCGATGCGGTGGCAGAAGTCGATGCTCGCGGGGTCGCCGCCGTGCTCGCCGCAGATGCCCACCTGCAGGCCTGCGCGGCGCTGGCGGCCGAGCTTGACGGCGAGCGACATCAGGTAGCCCACGCCGCTCTGGTCGAGCGTGGCGAACGGGTTGCGCAGCAGCACACCCTTGCTCAGGTATTCGGTGAGGAAACCCGTTTCGGCGTCGTCGCGCGAAATGCCGAACGTGGTCTGCGTCAGGTCGTTGGTGCCGAAGGAAAAGAATTCCGCGTACTCGGCGATGTGGTCCGCCACGATCGCCGCGCGGGGCACCTCGATCATCGTGCCGAACTCGTAGGACAGGCGCATGCGCTGCTCCTTCAGCACCTTGCGTGCCTCGTCCTCGAGCACGTCGCGCTCGAGCTTGAGTTCGCTCGACACGGCCGCCAGCGGGATCATGATCTTCGGCTTGACCTTGACACCGGCCTTCACGCACGCACAGGCGGCCTCGAAGATCGCGCGCACCTGCATGCGCACGAGCGCGGGCATGTGGATGCCCAGGCGGACGCCGCGCAGGCCGAGCATCGGGTTCTGCTCGCGCAGCGCCTCCACCGCATCGAGCATCTCGTGTTTGGCCGCCAGCTGGGCGGCGAGCTCGCCCGCCTGCGTGCCACCGGCGTCGTCGTGCAGGCGCTGGCGCGTCTCGAGCTCGGTCACCGCCTTCTGCAGGTCGTCGTGGCTCGGCAGGAACTCGTGCAGCGGCGGGTCGATCAGGCGGATCGTGACGGGCTGCCCGTCCATCGCCCTGAACAGTCCCGCGAAATCCTCGCGCTGGAACGGCAGCAGGTGGGCCAGCGCCTCGTCGCGAACGGCGTCGGTGCGCGCGAGGATCATGCGCTGCACATGCGGCAGGCGGTCGGTCTGGAAGAACATGTGCTCGGTGCGGCAAAGGCCGATGCCTTCGGCGCCGTAGGCGCGCGCGCGGCGCGCATCGTCGGGATAGTCGGCATTCGCCCAGACGCCCAGGCGGCGGAAACCGTCCGCCCATCCGAGCAGCTTGAGCAGGTGCGGGTCTTCGAAATCCGGGATCACCGTCTTCAGTTCGCCGGCGTAGACCTCGCCCGTCGTGCCGTCGATCGAGACGCTGTCGCCCTCGTCGAAGGTGCGTCCGCCCACCGTGAAGCGGCGTTTCTCCTCGTCCACCTCCATCGCCGCGACACCCACCACGGCGGGTTTGCCGAACTGGCGCGCGACCAGGGCCGCGTGGCTGGTGCGCCCGCCGCGGCTCGTGAGGATGCCGCGTGCGGCGAGCATGCCGTGCACGTCGTCGGGCTTGGTCTCGGGGCGCACCATGATGACGGCACGCTTGTCCTGCGCCGCCCAGCGCTCGGCGGTGTCGGCATCGAAGGCGAGCACGCCGCTGGCGGCGCCGGGCGAGACGTTCAGCCCGCTCGCGATGCGGTCGCCGCGCGCCTTGGCCGCAGCGCGGTCGGCCGGATCGAACTGCGGGTGCAGGAAGTAGTCGATGTGCTCGGGCTTGACACGCTGCACCGCCTCGGCGCGCGTGATGAGGCGCTCGACCGCCAGCTCCACCGCGATGCGCACGGCCGCCTGCGCCGAGCGCTTGGCGTCGCGTGTCTGCAGCATCCACAGCTTGCCGCGCTCGATCGTGAACTCGACGTCCTGCACTTCGCGGTAGTGCTTCTCGAGCTGGCGGCAGATGGTGGCGAACTGCCGGTAGATGGCCGGCATCTCTTTCTTCAGGTCCGAGATCGGCTTGGTCGCGCGCACGCCGGAGACCACGTCCTCGCCCTGCGCGTTGGTGAGGTAGTCGCCCTCGATCTCGCGCTCGCCCGTGGTCACGTTGCGCGTGGTCACGACGCCGGTGCCGGAGTCGTCGCCCATGTTGCCGAAGACCATCGTGACGATGTTGACCGCCGTGCCCAGGTCGTGCGCGATGCCGGCCGCATTGCGATAGTCGATCGCACGTTTGCCGTTCCACGAGTCGAACACTGCGGCGGTGGCCAGGCGCAGCTGCTCCAGCGGGTCCGCCGGGAATTCGCGGCCCGAGCGCTGGCGCACGATGCGCTTGAAGGCCGTGGTCACCTCGCTCAACTCCTGCGCCGGCAGGTCGGCGTCGTTCGCGACCTTGCACTTGGTGCGCCGCCGCTCGAGTTCCTGCTCGAACGGCGCGTCGGGCAGGCCCAGCACCACGGTGCCGAACATCTGCACCAGCCGCCGGTAGGCGTCCTGCACGAAGCGCGGGTCGCCGGTGGAAGCAGCCAATCCCGCCGCCACCTCGTCGTTCAGCCCGATGTTGAGCACCGTGTCCATCATGCCGGGCATCGAGAATTTGGCGCCCGAGCGGCACGACACGAGCAGCGGATTCGCCGCGTCGCCGAGCCGGCGGCCGGCCTGCTTTTCCACCTTGCGCAGCGCGGCCACGACCTGCTTCCACATCGCATCGGGGAAGCCGCCCGCCGCCAGGTAGGCGTTGCAGGCGCGCGTGGTGATGACCAGCCCCGGCGGCACAGGCAGCCCCAGGCGGGTCATCTCGGCCAGGTTGGCGCCCTTGCCACCGAGCAGGTCGCGCATGTTCGCCCGCCCCTCGGCGAGCAGATAGACCCACTTCTGCGCGCGCACGGCGGCGCTGCGTTGTTTCTTGACGGTGACCACGGCAAACCCCTTTGTCGACACGACGCCGGCGCGAAGTCGGCCGGTTCCTTGCGACGCCGGCACTGTCGGGATGCCGACCCGCTGGCGCCATGCTGCCGCCGGCGCGCCGCGCACTCCTTGACTTGCGTCACTCCGACGCCGCGTACGGGGCAGACGACGACGGAGAGGTTGGCCGCACGCGGCCGCGCCTGTCGATGCAGCGGTCGCGCAAGCGCCCGCCGACCGGATCAGACCTTGTTGGACCGCTCGGTATCTTCGAAGTCGACCAGGGAGTGGTCCACGACCTCGGGCAATTCGATCCAGTCGGACGGCGCCGGCGAACGCTGCTGCGCCGCGGCCGCGCGATGGCTCGGCTCGAGCGCTTGCTTCAGGTGCTCGTGCAGGTTCGTGGCCTGCTGCTGGGCCTGCACGAGCAGGCCCTCGGCGGTGGTGCGGGCCGCCTCGCTGCGTGCGAGCTGCCGGGTGAGCGTGCCGATCCTGGCGCCGTAGATGCGGCGGCAGGCCAGCACGGCCACGCCAGCCCCCGCCACAGCCGCGGCGCTGATCACGATCAGCAGGTAGTCGAACTGGAACCCGTCCATGGCGGTGGAATCCTCGTCATCTTGGTCAACCGGCCCCCGTGGCGCCCCGCCTGGGGGCCGGCGCCACACTTCGGCAGTTATGGGGCGCGCGATCCTAAGCGCGGGCGGGCCGTGCCTCGCACCCCCTGAATGAAGGGTCAGCGCCCGTGGACCGGAAAAATTCACGATTCACGCGCCATCCGCGCGTGGCTGACGCGGCCCGATCAACCGCCGGCGCGCCGCGCGTCGAAGCCTTCGTTCCTCAGCCAGTCCACGGCACGCTCAGAGTGGTCGCCCTGCACCTCCAGCACGCCGTCCTTGACCGTGCCGCCGGCGCCACAGGCCGCACGCAGGCGCTTGCCCAGGGCCGCCAGCGCCTCGGCGTCGAGCGGGAGTCCGCGCACCAGCGTCACGGCCTTGCCGCCGCGCCCCTTGGTTTCGCGGCTCACGCGCACACGGCCGTCCCCGACGGCCGCCGTGGGCTTGCCGCAGAGGCAGTCGGCCACCGGGCGCCGGCATGCCGGGCACATGCGGCCGCTGTCGGTGGAGTACACGAGCCCGCCGTAACCTGTCTTTCGCATGACCGGATTCTCGCCGCGCCGTGCGCTCATTCGAGCGGGGCGAGCAGCCCCTGCAGGTCCTCGGCGCTGAACTTGGGAGCGGCCGCGGCGTCGTGCCCCAGCACGCCCTCGGCCAGCGCCGCTTTGCGCTCCTGCAGCGCGAGCATGCGCTCCTCGATGCTGCCTTCCACCACCAGCTTGTAGACGAAGACCGGCAGGTCCTGGCCGATGCGGTGGGCGCGGTCGGTGGCCTGCCGTTCGACGGCCGGGTTCCACCACGGATCGACGTGGATCACGGTATCGGCCGCGGTGAGATTCAGGCCCACGCCGCCAGCCTTCAGGCTGAGCAGCATCACCGGCACCTCGCCCGCCTGGAAACGCTGCACCACGCCGCCTCGCGCGGCCACCGCGGTATCGCCGGTGAGCATGAGATAGGGCATCGACAAACGCAGCAGTTCCAGTTCGACCAGCGCCAGCATCTCGGTGAATTGAGAGAACACCAACACACGCCGGCCCTCGGCCACGAGCTCTTCCAGCATCTCGCAAAGCAGCGTCATCTTGGCGCGCTCCATCGTCGGCGGCGTGGCCGTGCCCTTGACCAGCCGCGGGTCGCAGCACACCTGGCGCAGCTTGAGCAAGGCATCGAGGATGGCGATCTGCGATCCGGCAAAGCTCTTGCGCTCGAGTACGCGCTTCACCTGCTGGTCGGCGGCCAGGCGCACGCTCTCGTACAGAGCGCGTTGCTCGCCTTCGAGCGGCACGCGGCGGATCACCTCGGTCTTGGGTGGCAGCTCCGCGGCCACGTCTTCCTTGCGTCGGCGCAGGATGAACGGCCGCACGCGCTGGGCGAGCAGTTGCGCGCGCAGCGTCTCGCCGTTGGTCTCGATCGGCTTGCGCCACTGGCGCGTGAAGCTGCGCGAATCGCCCAGGAAGCCCGGCATCAGGAAGTCGAAGTGCGACCACAACTCGCCAAGATGGTTCTCCAGCGGCGTGCCGGTGACACACAGGCGGTGCCGCGCCTTCAGCCGGCGCAACGCCCCGGCCGCCCGGCTGCCGGCGTTCTTGACCATCTGCGCCTCGTCCAGGATCAGCAGGTGCCAGGGTTGTTTGTGCAGCACGTCGATGTCGCGCCACAGCAGCGGATAGGTCGTGAAGACGACGTCGTGCCGGGCCATGCCGTCGAACGCCTTCGCCCGCGCCGCGCCTTGCAGCGTGAGCACCTTCAGCGCCGGCGCATGGCGTGCCGCCTCGGCCTGCCAATTGGCGATGAGCGACGTGGGCAGCACGACCAGTGCCGGCAGGTCGAGGCGCCCGGCCTGCTTTTCGACGAGCAGATGCGCCAGCACCTGCGCGGTCTTTCCCAGGCCCATGTCATCGGCCAGGATCCCCGCGAGGTGGTGCTCGCGCAGGTACTGCAGCCACGCGAGACCCTGCAACTGATAGTCGCGCAGCTTCAACTGCAGGCCCTGCGGCGCCGGCACGGGCGGCGGCGTGCCCGCTTCGCGCAGCCGCTGGGCCAGCGTCGCCAGCCCGGCGTCGCCCTGCAACTGCCATGCGGCCTGCGGGCCGGTGGACAACGCACGTGCCGCCTGCGTCTGCGCCAGACCGTGGCGAAGTTCCTCCATGCGCTGGGCTTCCCAGGCCGACAGGCGCAGCGGCTCGCCACTGTGGGCGGCGCGGTGCGGATCGGTGAGCAGGTCGACCATCGCACCGACGATCGCCTTCAGCGGCGCCGCGGGCGCCTCGACCACGCGCCCGCCCGGTGCCCGAAGATGGATGATCGCGTCGTCGTCGATGGCGGCGATCTCGCGCGCGTCGAGCCAGCGTGAATCACGCCGGATCAGGTCGGCCAGCAGCGGCGACAGGTCCAGCGTCTCGCCGTCGACCTCGACACCCAGGCTGAGCAGCCAGGACCCTTCGCGGTGGGGGTTTCGCAGTGCGCCGAGCGGTTGCACCTTCCGGCCCGGCGGCGCGGCCACTTCGCGGCCGGTCTCGTCGCCGGTGGCGGGGTCGATGACGAGCTTCCAGCGGTCGACCGGCACGCTCTGGTGCGCAAAGCCCGCGCGCACGACGATGCGCCAACCCTTGGCCTGCAGGCGCGGCACCTGCTCGGCCCAGAAGTCGCCGAACTGCGGCTCCTCGGGCAGGGCCCAGAGATGGTCCTGGCCCTCGGCCGCGTCGCGGTTGCGCCACTGCAGCGCCTGCGCCGGCAACGGGCGCAGGCCGCTGGACCAGAGCGCATCGCGTGCGTCGGCTTCGGCCGTGAGGTCGCGCTGAAGCAGCACCCGCTCGCTCCAGGCGCCGCGCAGCAACTCGGTGGGCTTGGGGCGGGTGTTGAGCATGCGCTCGGGCGCGTGTGTCTCCCAATGCAGGCCGGCCGGTGTTTCGTAGGTCCAGTCCACACGCGCCACCGTGAGCTGCGTGCTGCGTGGGCCGAAGCCGTCCATCGCGCGCATTCCGAGCAGGCCGTCGCCGCGGGTGAGCGTCTGCAGGGTCAGTCGAGGACGGAAGAAGCCGGGGGTCGGGACTTCGGTCGCAGTGGGCTTGGCGGGCATCGAGGGCCATTCTCGGTGCACCGACCACGCGTGCCGGCGCGCCAGCGCAGAATGCGGGATGAAAGCACCCAAGCGCCTGCAGTCCCTGCTCGAAGAAGGATTCATCGACAGCGTCGTACGCCAGCTCATGAGCGGCAAGGAGGCGTCCGTCTTCGTCGTACGTTGCGGCGACGAGACCCGCTGCGCCAAGGTCTACAAGGACGCCACGCAGCGCAGCTTCCGGCAGGCGGTGGACTACACCGAGAACCGCAAGGTCAAGAACACCCGCCAGGCACGCGCGATGGCCAAGGGCACGCGCTTCGGCAAGCAGGCCACCGAGGCCGCGTGGCAGAGCGCCGAGGTCGATGCGCTGTACCGCCTCGCCGCCGCGGGCGTGAGGGTGCCGCGTCCATACAACTTCCACGACGGCGTGCTGCTGATGGAACTGGTGGCCGACGCGCACGGCGACGCCGCGCCACGACTGAACGATGTCGAGTTCACGCCCGAGCAGGCACGCCAGCACCATGACACCCTGTTGCGCGAGGTGGTGCGCATGCTTGGCGCAGGGGTCGTGCACGGCGACCTGTCGGAATTCAACATCCTGCTCGGGCACGACGGCGCTGCCGACGTGCCGGTGATCATCGACCTGCCGCAGGCGGTGGACGCCGCCGGCAACAACCATGCGCAGCGCATGTTGCTGCGCGACGTGGGCAACCTGCGCGACTTCTTCGGCCGCTTTGCACCCGAGCTGCGGCAGACGCACTACGGCCCCGAGATCTGGGATCTGTTCCAGGGCGGACGCCTGCAGGTGGACAGCCCGCTCACGGGCCGGTTCGCACGCAAGACCGGGCCGGTGGACCTGGGCGGCGTGCTGCGCGAGATCGACGACGCGAGTGCCGAAGAGGCCGCGCGGCGGCTCAGGATGCAGACGCCGCGCTGAGCGGCGTCAGCGGGGCGCCGGCGCCTGTGCCTGCGTCTTCAGGCCGTAGTCCGCCACGAGTGCGGCGAGTGCAGCCGACATCTTGCGCGCGAGCTCGTCCTGCCACGCCCCATCGACCGCACCGTACAGGATCACGCGCCGCGTCGCCAGGTCGATCGGGATGTCGCCCGCGTCGCGCGACAGGATCAGCACCGGCTTGGCCAGCGTGTGCGCGATGCCCAGTTCGTACAGCACGTTCGGATTGCGCCCGGTGATGTCGGCGATCACGAACTCCGCCGCGAGGATGCTCTGCCAGATGTCCTCGAGGATGTCGGTCGGTGTGAACAGGTCGTCGCCGCGCACCGCGCGCACACCCACCGCGCCACACGCCGTCGCGAGGATGCGGTGCACGTCGGGCGACCAGACCTGACCGAACGGCATGACGATGAAACAGGACGCCGCCCGCTGCGCGGCCAGCGCGCGGGGCGGACCGTATAGCCGCTCGGGGCCCAGGAAGAGCACGTCCTGCTTCAGCCGCGCCGCCGAGCCGCGGAATTCCTCGACGAACGCGCCCAGCCCGGTGGACGCCAGGGCCTGCCGGATGCGCGCCGGCGCGGCACGCCAGTCGTGCGATTCCAGGCGCGAGTCATGCACCTGCCGGACATATCCGCGCAGGTAGTCCACCGTATCGTCGAAACGGTCGGTGATCCAGACGAGGATGACCACCAGCGAGATGACGAACAGCACGGAGAAGAAGGACTTCCAGACGGCGTCGACCGGCAGGAACCAGACCAGCGGCGACAACAGCACGGCGCCGAGCGACAGCAGGATCAGGACGCCCGACAAGCCGGATCGCTGGTGCCCGTTTTCGCCCACCTGCGCAGCCTTGGCGTCGGCACGAAGGTGGGCCTCCGGCATCACCCACATGGTGGCCAGGATCAGCAGCTGGCCGAACATCCAGACCGCATCGATGACCGGTGGCAGCCCATCGGCCAATGGCAGGCTCTCGACGCTGTACGCCATGTCGCCGGCGATCAGGATCACAGTGCCCACGAGGGTCCACACCACGACCGCCGGCACCCGCAGCAGCATCGACAACAAGCCGGCCACCAGCACGGCGAATTCGAGTGCCGCCGTGACGGCGTTCAGGCGGTCGGCCGGCTGAGCCATCGCCTTGGCGTCGTGCCCCACGTAGAACGCCCAGAAGATCGTGCCGAGGCCGCCCATCAGCGCGGCGAAGACGAGGCCGGTGAAGGTCGACGGCCGCGCACGATGCCAGCGGTCGATGGCCAGGTAGCCCCACGCGCAAACCAGCGCGAAGACACTCGCGGCGTAGATCCCGTTGGCCAGCAGGTCGCAGGCGCCCTCGTCGAGCACGCGGCCGAAGACCGCGGCCGCTCCGCAGCCGTGGCCCTTGACCGGGTAGCTGGCCCAGGACACCGCCAGCAGCAAGAACGCGATGCCGAGCATCACGAGAAAGGCCGGATACGGCCCGGACGCCTTTCGCGCCACGTAGAAGGCCACGCCACCGCTGACCGCGGCCGCAACGACCTGACCCCAGTAGTGCGCGTCGGCGCCGAAAAGCGCGGTGCCGAAGACGAGCCAGGTGGCGAGCCAGAGCACGAAGACGGCGGCCAGTGCCGCGACCTTCAGGACGGACGACCGGCGCATCGGCGACGTTCCAAGCGCCGCGGCGCTCAGCGCTGCTTCCGGCTGCGGAACCACCCCAGCCCGGCCGACGTGCCGCCCGGTTGTCCGCCCGCCTTCGGCCGGTATTCGCAACCCAGCCAGCCGTCCCAGCCGCTGGCCGCCGAAACCTCGTCGATCACGTCGAAGAGGTAGCCGTAATTCAGCTCGCCCACGTCCGGCTCGTGGCGTTGCGGCACGCCGGCGATCTGGAGGTGCCCGACACGCCCGGTGGGCAGGTATTGGCGCAGCTTCATCGCCACGTCGCCTTCGACGATCTGCAGGTGGTACAGGTCCATCTGCACCTTGAGGTTGGGTGCTCCGACCTCCTGCACGATGGCGTGCGCGACGTCCTGGCGGTTGAGATAGAAGCCCGGAATGTCGCGTGTATTGATCGGCTCGATCAGCACGTCGCGGCCGGCCTGCGCCGCCTGCGCGGCGGCCCAGGACAGGTTGGCGACATAGGTTGCACGCAGTCGCGCCACGTCCGCGCCTGCCGGCGCGAGCCCCGCCATCAGGTGGATGCGCGGGCAGTCGAGCGTCGCGGCGTAGTCCAGGGCCTTGCCGACTGCGGTGCGCAACTCCGCCTCGCGCCCAGGAATGCACGCCATGCCGCGCTCGCCGCCGGCCCAGTCGCCGGGCGGGGCGTTGAAGAGCACCTGGCGCAGACCGTGGGCTTTCAGCCGGGCCGCCAGTTCGGCCGGTGCGTACTCGTACGGGAAGAGGTATTCGACGGCCTCGAAGCCGTCGGCCGCGGCCGCGGCAAAGCGGTCGAGGAAGTCGACCTCGGTGTACATCATGCTGAGGTTGGCGGCGAAGCGGGGCATGGCGGTCCTCGGTCAAGTGGTGGTGTCGTGGCTGGTGGCGAACGTTACGGGGAGGGTGAGGTCGATCCCGCGATGCAGGCGCTGCGGGCGTGACGCCGGTTCAGTCGATGGCCCAGGCGGCGCCGTCGAACTGGCGGATGGTGACCGGCCCGAGTTGCTCCGGATCGAAAAGCCGCGCGTTCACCCCCATCCGCCCGTTCGGCACGGACTCGAGCCGCTGCCAGTGGACGACGCAGCCGCAGGTCTTGCAGCGCACGAAGCGCTGCAACCTGCGGCCCCAGATGTAGGACTGCGTGGCCTTGGGCGCCGCCGTCACCGTGACGGCCTCTTCCTTGTAGTACGCCCACAGCACGCCGTAGCGCCGGCAGATCGAGCAGTTGCAGTGGGTGATGGACCGCGGCCGGCGCGGGAGGCTCACCTCGACGGCGCCGCAGTGGCCATGGGCGGTGATCATGGTCGGCGTCTCCTCATCGCGGGCGGCAGGCGGCTGACGATGCGGCTCACCAAGCGGCGCCGAACTGACGGCGCAGCGCGTCGATCTGCGCCTCGTCCAACGGGGCGACGTGGCGGCCGGTCATCAGCCAAAGCTTCGCGGTTTCCTCCAATTCTTCGAGCGTGGCGGAGGCTTCGTGCAGGCTGGCGTGCCAGACCACGGGGCCCAGACGCTCGAGCATCACGGCGCGGATCGGCACGCCACGTGCATTGGCCGCCTCGATGGCCGCGCCCACCCACGCCGCCACGGCCGGGTCGCCCGGGCGCTGGTAAGGCGCCAGCGGCACATGGCCGACCTTCATCACGTAATACGGCGTGATCGGCGGCACGATGTCGCCGGCGCTCCACACACCCGCGAGCGTGAGGGCCACGAGATGCGTCGCGTGGGTGTGGATGACGCAGCGTGCCTGCGGCGCTGCGGCGTAGATGCTGCGGTGCAGGGCGAGGGTCTTGCTCGCGCGCTCCCCGGCGACCTGCCGGCCCTCGGCGTCGATGTGCGCCAGCGCGGACGCCTCCAGCGTGCCCAGGCACGCATCGGTGGGCGTGATGAGCCAGCCGCTGCCGTCGGCCTCGTCGAGCCGCACGCTGATGTTGCCGGCACTGGCGTGCACATAACCGCGTTCGTAGAGCGAACGGCCGATGCGGCAGACCTCTTGCGCGACGGCCGCCAAGGTCATGCCCGCGCTCCGAAGGTCTTGAGAAAGAAATCCGGCGTGCCGAAGTTGCCGGACTTGAGCGCCAGATGGATGTGCGCGCCGCCGTCGGTGGCGGCGCAGGTCCACGGCACGCCAGGGTCGATCTGCGGCCCGATCTGCATCTGCCGCACGCCGAGTGCCTGCACGACCGCGCCCGAGGTCTCGCCGCCGGCGACGACGAGCCGGCGCACACCGCGCTCGACCAGCCCGCGCGCAATCGCCGCCAGCGTGCGCTCGACCATCTCGCCCGCCTCGGCCACGCCGAGCTTCGCCTGGATCGCCTTGACCGCCTGCGGCTCGGCCGTCGCATAGACGAGCACCGGTGCATGCGCGCCGTCGCCGAGCAGCGGCTCGGCCCAGCGCAGCACGTCGCCCGCCACGTCGTGGCCCGCGGCGATGTCGAGCGGGTCGACCGCGCGCGCCGGGCGGCCACTGGCGATGAATTCGCGCACCTGCCCGTTGGTCGCCGTCGAACAACTGCCCGAGACCACCGCGCCCGCGCCGCCGACGGCCGGCAACGCGTCGGCCACCTGCGCCTTGTCGAGCCGGCCGGTGGCCTGCCAGTTCTGCGGCAGGCCGATGGCGATGCCGGAGCCGGCGGTGACCAGCGGCATGCCGGCCAGCGCGGCACCGATCTGCATCAGGTCGGCGTCGCCGATGGCGTCGACGATGGCGACGCCCACGCCTTCAGCGCGCAGTGCGTCGAAGCGCGCGCGGATGGCACCCGCGCCGCGCGCGACCGTCTCGAAGCCCACGCGCCCGACCTTGCGCCGCGTCTGTGCCTGCATCACACGCTGCAGGTTGGCGTCGGTCATCGGCGTCAGCGGGTGGTTCTGCATGCCGCTCTCGTTGAGCGGCACCTCGCCGACGAACAGGTGGCCGTTGAAGACCGTGCGCTTGTTCTCCGGGAACGCCGGGCAGGCGATCGTGAAACCCTGGCCGGCGCCGTGCAGCGCATCGAGCAGCGCATCGGTGACCGGGCCGATATTGCCCTGCGGCGTGGAGTCGAAGGTCGAGCAGTACTTGAAGTACACCTGCTCCACGCCCTGCGCCTGCAGCCAGCGCAGCGCGGCGAGCGACTGCGCCACCGCGTCGGCCGCGGGAATCGTGCGCGACTTGAGCGCCACCACCACCGCGTCGGCCTGCGCGTCGAGCACGCCGTCCGGCACGCCGATGGTCTGCACCGTGCGCATGCCCGCGCGCACGAGGTTGTTGGCCAGGTCGGTGGCGCCGGTGAAGTCGTCGGCGATGCAGCCAAGCAGCGGGCGGGCCATGGTCACTCCTTGCGTGCCGGCAGCTCGATGCCGGGGAAGATCTTGATCACGGCGCTGTCGTCCTCGCGCGCGAAGCCCGCGGTCGACGCCTGCATGAACATCTGGTGCGCGGTGGCCGAGAGCGGCAGCGGAAACTTGCTCGCACGCGCGGTGTCGAGCACGAGGCCCAGGTCCTTGACGAAGATGTCCACCGCCGACAGCGGCGCGTAGTCGCCCGCCAGCACGTGTGCCATGCGGTTCTCGAACATCCAGCTGTTGCCCGCGCTGTTCGTGATGACCTCGTACAAGGCGGCAGCGTCGACGCCCTCGCGCAGGCCGAGCGCCATCGCCTCCGCCGCCGCAGCGATGTGCACGCCGGCGAGCAGCTGGTTGATGATCTTGACCTTGCTGCCGTTGCCCGCGCGGTCGCCGAGCTTGTAGACCTTGGCCGCCATCGCGTCGAGCAGCCCGCCGGCCTTGGCATAGGCCTCGGGCCGGGCCGCCGTCATCATCGTCATCTGCCCCGACGCCGCCTTGGCGGCACCGCCGGAGATCGGTGCGTCGATGTAATGCAGGCCGCGGTCGGCGAGGCGCTGCTCCAGCGCCACCGACCATTGCGGTGCGACGGTGGAGCACATCACGAAGACGCTGCCCGGCTTCATCGTCTCCGCGGCGCCCTGTGTGCCGAACAGCACCGCCTCGGTCTGCTCGGCGTTCACCACCACGCTGACGACCACGTCGCATGCCGCGCCGAGTTCGGCCGGGCTGGCGCAGGCCGTGCCACCGTCGGCCGCGAAGGCCTTGGCCGCCTCGGCACGCACGTCGCACACATGCACGTCGTGGCCGGCGCGCCGCAGCGAACCCGCCATGCCCGCACCCATCGCTCCGAGGCCGATGACCCCCACCTTCTGTCCCATCGAAACGCTCCTGCGTGATGACTGCCGGTTGCCGATCGACGTTCACGATACCCCAGCGGCACGCGGCCGGCGATCCGCCTTTGCACCGATGCGGCGCGGCGGCGCGGTGCCTAGGCGACGAAGAGCAGTGCCGGCGTCTCCAGCAGCGCGCGCAGGGCCTGGACGAAGCGCGCTGCGTCGATGCCGTCGACCACGCGGTGATCGAACGACGACGAGAGGTTCATCAGACGGCGAGCAACGACCGCACCGCCCTGCATCACCGGGCGCTCGACGATGCGGTTGACGCCGACGATGGCGACCTCGGGCCGGTTGATCACCGGCGTGGACACGATGCCGCCGAGCGCGCCGAGGCTGCTGAGCGTGATGGTCGAGCCGCTCAGTTCGCCGCGCGTCGCACGGCCGCTGCGCGCGACCTCGGCCAGCCGAGCGACCTCCGCCGCCAGCGCCCACGGCGTCAGCGACTCGGCATGGCGCACCACCGGCACGAGCAGCCCGCGCTCGGTCTGCGTCGCCACGCCGATGTGCACGGCCCCGTGACGCGTGACCACGCCGGCCTCGTCGTCGAAGGTCGCGTTGATCTGCGGATGGTCCTGCACCGCGAGCACCAGCGCGCGCATCAGCAGCGGCAGCAGCGTGAGGTGGCCGCGCTCGGCTGCCCAGCGTGCATTCAGTGCGGCGCGCAGGGTTTCGACGTCGGTGACGTCGACCTCCTCGACGTAGCTGAAATGCGGAATGCGGCGCTTGGATTCCTGCATCTGCATGGCAATGCGCCGGCGCAGGCCGATGACCGGAATCACCTGTTCGTCGTGGCGCTCGGCCGCGGCGCCCGGAGCGGCGCCGGGCGGCGCACCGGCAGGCCGCGCGGTCCCGTGGGCAGCGACATGGGCATCTAGGTCGGCCTGCATGATGCGGCCGGCCGGTCCACCGGCGGGCACCCGCGCGAGATCGACACCCAGTTCCCAGGCGCGCCGCCGCACGGCGGGCGACGCGATGGGACGCCCGGCTCTCCCTGCGGGCATCTCGGCAGGCGGCGGCGCCATCGATGGACCAGGCGCCGGCGCGGCCACGGGCGCTGCGACGGGCATGGATATCGGCGCAGGCAGCGGCGCCGAATCGGGCCGTGGCATTGTCTTCGCCGGTGCTGGCGCCCGGCCCGCGTCGGCGGGTGCCACCGCCACCGCAGGCGCAGGTGCGCCGGCCGGTGCGCGACGCGCGGCGCCATCGCCCGCCGCACGCTCGATGCGGATCAGTTCCGAACCCACGGCCATCATCTGGCCGACGGCGCCGCCGAGGGCCAGCACGCGACCGGCCACGGGCGATGGAATCTCGACACCCGCCTTGTCGGTCATCACTTCGGCGATGACCTGGTCTTCCGCCACCGCTTCGCCAGGCTGCACGTGCCACTCGACGAGTTCGACCTCGGCGATGCCCTCGCCCACGTCGGGCACCTTGATCACATGGTGGGTGGCGGCCATGTCAGTAGCGCCCGAGCGTCAGAAGGTGACGACGCGCCCCTCGGGGGCCGCGAACCAAGTGCGCTGGGAGCGGTTTCATTTCAAGCCTCCACCGCGCGGCGAAGGGCCGCGGCCACACGCGCTGGCCCGGGAAAATACGCCCACTCGAGGGCATGCGGATACGGCGTGTCCCAGCCCGTCACACGCTCGATCGGGGCCTCGAGGTGATAGAAACAATGTTCCTGCACCAGCGCCGACAGTTCCGCGCCGAAGCCGCTCGTGTGCGTGGCCTCGTGCACGACGATGCAGCGGCCCGTCTTGCGAACCGACGCCACGATGGCCGCCAGGTCGAGCGGCCAGATGCTGCGCAGATCGATGATCTCGGCATCGATGCCGGCCTCGGCAGCCGCCGCCTCGGCGACGAAGACCATCGTGCCGTAGGTCAGCACGGTGCAGGCCGCGCCGGCGCGCACCACCGCCGCCGTATCCAGCGGCACGGTGTAGCGGCCCTCGGGCACCTCGCCCGCCGGGTGCTGCGACCACGGCACCACGGGCCGGTCGTGGTGGCCGTCGAACGGGCCGTTGTACAGCCGCTTGGGCTCCAGGAAGATGACGGGGTCGTCGTTCTCGATCGACGCGATCAGCAGCCCCTTGGCATCGTACGGGTTGCTCGGCATCACCGTGCGCAGGCCGCAGACATGCGTGAACAGCGCCTCCGGGCTCTGGCTGTGCGTCTGCCCGCCGTAGATGCCGCCGCCGCACGGCATGCGGATCGTCAGCGGCGCGCTGAAGTCGCCCGCCGAGCGGTACCGCAGGCGCGCGGCTTCGGAGACGATCTGGTCCGACGCGGGGTAGAAATAGTCCGCGAACTGCACCTCCACCACCGGCCGCAGGCCGTAGGCCGCCATGCCGATCGCCGAGCCGACGATGCCGCCTTCGGAAATCGGCGCGTCGAATACACGCGAGCGCCCGTACTTCGCCTGCAGGCCTTCGGTGCAGCGGAAGACGCCGCCGAAATAACCCACGTCCTGGCCGTAGATCACCACGTCGGGGTCGCGCTCGAGCATCACGTCCATCGCCGAACGCAGCGCCTGGATCATCGTCATGCGTGCCATGTCAGCGGCTCCGCCGCGCTGGGCGGGTCTCGAGCCGTGGCCATCGACGCAAGCGTTGCGCGACGCCATGGCAAGGCAGGGTGCGGTGCGTCATGGCCGCGCCATTCGCATCTGCTCGACCAGGTGCGCCGGCATGTCCTTGTAGACGCCCTCGAACATCGTCTCGAGGGGCGGGATGTGGCCGTCGAGCAGCGTGCCGTGGCTCTCAGCCTCCTTCAGCGCGGCGGCCACCTCGGCGTCGAGCGCCGCCTGCGTGCGTGTGTGTTCTTCGTCGGACCACGCACCCAGGCCCACGAGGTGCTGCTTCAGGCGCGCGATCGGGTCCCCGAGCGGAAATCGCTGCGCGTCGTCAGCCGGCCGGTAGCGCGATGGGTCGTCGGACGTCGAATGCGCGCCGGCGCGGTAGGTGATCCACTCGATCAGCGTCGGCCCGAGGTTGCCACGTGCGCGCTCGGCCGCCCAGCGCGTGGCCGCGAGCACGGCCAGGAAGTCGTTGCCGTCGACCCGCAGCGACGCGATGCCGCAGCCCACGCCGCGCGCGGCAAAGGTCGTCGCCTCGCCGCCGGCGATGGCCTGGAAGGTGGAGATGGCCCATTGGTTGTTCACCACGTTCAGGATCACCGGCGCGCGGTAGACATGCGCAAAGGTCAGCGCGGTGTGGAAATCGGCCTCGGCCGTGGCGCCGTCGCCGATCCAGGCCGACGCGATGCGCGTATCGCCCTTGATCGCCGAGGCCATCGCCCAGCCGACGGCCTGGATGAACTGCGTCGCCAGGTTGCCGCTGATCGAGAAGAACCCGGCGCGCTTGTACGAATACATCACCGGCAGCTGGCGGCCCTTCATCGGGTCGCGTTCGTTGCTCATCAGCTGGCACATCAGCTCGGCCATCGGGATGTCGTCGCGCGCCAGCAGCAGGCCCTGCTGGCGGTAGGTGGGAAAGCACATGTCGCCGGGCTGGATCGCCAGCGCATGCGCGGTCGCGATGGCCTCCTCGCCGAGGCACTGCATGTAGAACGAGATCTTCTTCTGGCGCTGCGCGGTAAGCATCTTCGCGTCGAAGGCCCGTGTCTTCATCATCGCGCGCAACCCGCGCTGAAGCAGCGCCGTGTCGTTGGCCTCGGCCCAGGGGCCGACCGCGCGGCCTTCATCGTCGAGCACCCGCACGAGCGTGTAAGCCAGGTCGGCCGTCGCCTGCGGCGTGGCGTCGTGCGACGGCCGGCGCACCGCACCTGCGGCCGACAGGTGCAGGTAGGAGAAATCGGTCTCGTGCCCCGGCCGTCCGGTGGGCTCCGGAACATGCAGCCGCAACGGTGCGGGCGTCGGGTTCATCGTCGATCTCCTCGAGGTGCAGCGTGCGCAAGGCCTGCGGTCAAGCCTAGCCGATCGGCCCTGAAACACAAGGCCCGGCCCTGTCAGACGCGAACTGCGCCGAAACCTCCATCGAGTGGCGAGGATCGCGCGGCCTGCCGCAGCGCGGGATGACCTGGCTCAACGTCGGTGCGCGGCGCGAGCGCGGTGGTGCGGACGCCTCAGCGCGATGGCGCGGCGGCGCGTTGCAGCGTGTCTTCGATCCAGGGCACCAGATCATCGAACGACCGTGCCACGGCCAGCGACAGGGCCTGCGCAGCGGCCGCCGAGTCCTGGCTGGCCGACGGCACACTGACATCGAACCCGCGGTGCCCCACGCGCACCCGCGTGCGGCGGTCGAAAAGATCGACGGTGCCCGAGAAACGCGCGGTGCCCGTGGCCGCCGACACGTCGTGGTGCAGCGCATCGATGGCGATCGTGAGCATCCAATCGGCGCGCATCGGGTCGCCCACCATGCCCACCGCGCCAGCCACGCCGCGTGCCTCGAGGCGCTGCTCCAGCAGGCGCGGGATCAGGCGCACCGGCCGCTCGGTCCACGATGCGAGCTGGTAATAGGCAAATTCGTCACTCCGGCGCGAATAGGCGATGGCCACGGAATCGGCCAGTGCATGGCCCGGCTGTGCCTGCAGCAGCAACGCGCTGACGAGCGGCGCGGCGCGGCGCACCACGGGATGTTCGACCGCATCGCGCAGCGACAGCTGCACCTGCGCCGCCGCCGGGCCGCCGACCTCGACCGAGACGCAGCCCGCCGCGGCGGCCAGGCCCAGCACCAGCACGGGCCCACGCAGCGCATGCGGCAACCCGCCCTTCAACCCGCACGCCCACCGGGTGGCGCACCACCCGCGTCGCATGAAACGAGCGGCGCAGGCCCGCGCCATCGACAGAGCGCCCGACGCGCGCAACGGCTGTTTCATTTGAGCTTCTCTCCAGGGCCGAGCTGCGCCGGTCCGGGCCCGAGCAGGGCCGTGTGCGGGTCGCGCAGGCGCTCCAGCACGCGGGTGGCCGTCTCCATGCTCAGGCGCAACTCGTTCACGGCCGCGCCGATCTGGTCGTCGATCTGCACCGCGGTGCTGTCGAGTCGCTGCGCCATGGTGCCGGCATGGCGCTCCATGTTCTCGATGGAGACCGAGGCACGCGCGAGCGCGGCGCTGGCATCGCGCAGGGTCTGCTCGGTCTGCGCGAGCGTGGTGTCCAGCCGCTGGCCGGCCTGCTCTGACATCGCAGCCACGCGCTGCCCTGCCGCACCCACCTGCGTCGCTGCGGCGCCGACCTGCGTGGCGGCGGCGCCGGCGCGCTGCAACGTCTTGTCGAGCAACACCAGGCGCTGGTTCATGCCGCCCGCAAGGTCCCGCAGGTTGACGACCGTCTGCATCACCGTGCGCTGGTTGTCGGCGGTGAGCAGTTGGTTGAGCTTGACGAGCGCCTCGGTGGCCTGCTCTCCGACCTGGTTCACGCGGCCGGCGATCGCGTCCAGGTCCGACTGGCCTTCGGCGATCACCGGGTAGCGCTCGCCTTCGGGTGGTTCGCCAAGCGGCTTGCCCTGGGGATCCGGATTGACGAGCGCGATGGCGGCGATGCCGGTGACGAAATTGCGTGTCACCACCGCCCGTGTCGACGCCAGGATCGGCACACGCTTGTCGACGCGGACCTCGACGCGCACGCGGTTCGGCCGTGCACCCGACAACGCGTAGTCCTCGACCCGGCCGACCTTGATGCCACGCAGGTTGACTTCGCCGCCCACGTCCAGGCCGTCGAGCGCCTGACGCTCGAAATACACGGTGTAGCGGTTGAAGTCGCCACGGCCACCGATATCCTTGAGCCACACGACGCCGGCGACCAGGGCCGCCAGCAGTGCCAGGACCGTGGCGCCCACCACCGTGTAGCGCGCTTCAGCTTCCATGGTCGGAGTCTACTGGCGCCATGCTGCGGACCGAAAAATAGTCGCGGATCCACGGGTCGTCCACCCGCATCACGTCTTGCACCGTGCCGTCGGCGAGCACTTTGCCATGTGCCAGCACGATCACGCGGTCGACCACCGTGAGCAGCGTGTCCAGGTCGTGCGTGACGAGGAAGACGGTGAGGCCGAGGTCGTCGACGAGCGAGCGCACCAGGCGGTCGAAGGCCCGCGCGGTGATCGGGTCCAGGCCCGACGTCGGCTCGTCGAGGAACAGCACTTCGGGCTCGAGCGCGATGGCGCGCGCGATCGCCGCGCGCTTGCGCATGCCGCCGGAAAGTTCGCTCGGCATGCGCCGGCCGGCGGACTCGTCCAGGCCCGCCTGCAGCAGGCGCAGCGAGACCAGCCGCGCGATCGTGCGGCTGTCGAGCCGCGTATGTTCGTGCAGTGGTGCGGCCACGTTCTGCGCCACCGTGAGCGACGAGAACAACGCGCCGTCCTGGAACGTCATGCCGAAGCGGCGCCGCACGGCATCTCGCTCGGCGGCCGGCGCGGCCCACATGTCGGTGCCGAGCAGCGTCACGCGGCCTGCCGTCGGCCGGTGCAAGCCGATGATCTCGCGCAGCAGCACCGATTTTCCGGTGCCGCTGCCACCGATGAGCGCCACCAGCGAGCCCCGCGCCACGTCGAACGACACGCCGTCGTGCACCGTCTGCTTGCCGAAGCGCGTGACGATGCCGTCGACTTCGAGCACGGACGGCGGATGGCCGCGGGCGGCGTCCGGCTGCGTCATCGCGCTCACCACCCCAGCGCCTGGAAAAGCACCGCGAAGGCCGCATCGAGCAGGATCACCGCGACGATGCTCTGCACCACCGTCGACGTGGTGGCCGCGCCGACGGCACGTGTATCGCGCGCCACCGACATGCCCATGTGGGTGCCGATCACCGCGATCACGAAAGCAAAGAACGGCGCCTTGACGAGGCCGATCACGACGTGGCGCAGGTCGAGCGCCTCGCGCAGGCGTGCCGCGAACGCACCGGGCGCGATGTCGAGCATCGGGCCGGTGATGGCCATCGCACCGACCAGGCTCATCACGTCGCCAACGAAGACCAGCAGCGGCAGCGCCAACATCAGCGCCAGCACGCGCGGCACCACGAGCACCTGCCAGGTATCGAGGCCGAGCGTGCGGATGGCGTCGATCTCCTCGGTCAGGCGCATCGAACCCAGTTGCGCCGTGAACGCCGCGCCGGAGCGCCCGGCCACGATCACCGAGACGATGATCGGCGCGAACTCGCGCGCCGCGCCGATGGCCACGCCGTCGACGACGAAGATGTTGGCACCGTACTTCTCGGCCTGCAGCCCGAGCAGGTAGGCCATGACCACGCCGATCAGCGCGGTCACCAGCGCCACGACCGGGATCGCGCCGATCCCGGCGTGCTCGGTCTGCACGGTCAATTCGCGCAGCCGCAGGCGCGCCGGGCGCAGCGCCACCGCGCCGAGGGCTGCCACGGTGGCCCCCAGGAAATTGAGGTGCCCGAGCAGCAGGTCGCCCAGGGCCACCGTCTGGCGGCCGAGCTGCCAGAGCACCCCGTGGCGCTCGCCCACCAGGCGCGCCGGCTGGAGGCCGAGGCGCGCACGCACCTGTTCGACGACACGGCGATTGCTCTCGCTCAGGCCCGCCCATGCGGGAGCGGCGTGGGCGCCATCGCCGCGTGGCGCCTCGACCGCCAGCAGCAGCACGAGGGCCGACGCGGAATCGATCTGCTCGAGCGCGGTGGCGTCCACCGCCAGTTCGCGCGGCAACGCCAGCCGGGACAACGTGGCCTCGATCTGGGGCAGGTTCGCCAGGCGCCAGGCGCCCGACAACTTCAATGTCGCTTGCGGGCTGCCGGGGAGCAGTCGACACCAGGCGGTGTCGTGGTCGTCATCACGCACCTCGCGGCCGCTCCGGATCAGAACTTCATCTTGAGGCCACCACCCGCGGCCCACGCCTTGCCGCGCGCGACCGTATCGTCCGCACGCGGCCAGAAGTGGCCGACGATCAGCTCGAAGTTCAGCCAGTCCTTGTACAGCGGCTGTTCCCAGCGCGCCCGCACACCGTAGTCGGTGAGACCCACGCCGGAGCCTTCGCGGCCGGCATACAGCGCTTCGAGCGCCAACGTGCGCCTCGCACCCATGTCGCGGTGCAGGCCGAGCACGCCGGACCATTCGAAGTGCTTGCTGACCTGCGTGATCGTCAGCAATTGCAGCCAGCGCGCAGCAAGCCGTGGCGAGAGTGCGTGGTCGAACGAGAAGGCGGTCGTCGACCCGAGATGGTCGCTCGACGACCAGAAGAAGGTCTGGCGGAAATCGGCAACGTCCGCGTCCGACAGCGCCCAGGACTTGCGATAACGCGCCTGCGCATAGGGCTTCAGGCCCCCGCGAAAGCCCAGCCGCAGGTCGAACGTATCGCGCACCGCCAGGCCGAGTCCGGCAAAGAAGCCCTGGTCGTTGCGAGACTCGGTGACCAGGCGTTGCCGGTTCGTCAGCGTGCCGGGCCGGTCGGAGACGACCTCGTTGCGGTTGTCACGGCCCAGAAAGAGATACCCGCGCTCGCCGACGTTGGGCAGACGGAAGCGGGCGTTGAACCGCAGGTCGAAATCGGTCTTTTCGCCCTCGCGCGCCAGGAACCCGATGCTGGCGCGGCCGTTGGTGACGCTGCCGCCCTGCTCGAACGGCTTGTCACCGAACCAGCTGTCGACGCCGCGCGCGAGCCACTCGGTCGACGCACGCACCGCCCCGCGGGTGGTTTCCCAGACCGGCTCTGTGTCTCCCGTGCCGGCCGCGGCGGAGGCCGGGGCCGCCGGCGCAGCCGCCTGTGCCTGCGCGGCGTGCGGGGCCAGGAAGATCAGCGAAGCCAGTGCAAGGGCCCGATGTGTCGTTGCGTATCGCATGGCGTTTAGTATCGTCCCGACGTGGCCACACGGCCAGCGGCCATGCACCCGCCGACTCCCCAGGGGCGGCACCCGACACCCGGTTGTGGCGTAACGGCATCAATCGAACCGGCCGTCGTGCAACGCCATGTCGACCACGCAGGCCGCCGGCTCGAAACGCGGGCCGTAGGAGGCCGCCAGTTCACGGGACCGGTCGACGAACGCCTTCGCACCGATCGCGTTGATGAACTGCAGCGCGCCGCCGTGGAAGGGCGCAAAGCCCCATCCGAAGATCGATCCGATATTGCCGTCGGCGGCCGAGCGCAGCACCTTCTCCTCGAAGCAGCGTGCAGCTTCGTTGGCCTGCGCAAACATCAAGCGGTCGATCAGCTCGCGCTGCACAGGTTGCCGTGCCGCCACGGGGTACAGCGCGGTCAGTTCGGGCCAGAGATGCTTGCCGTCGTCGGTGTAGTCGTAGAAGCCCTTGCCTGCCTTCTTGCCGACCCGGCCGATCTCGCAGAGCTGGCGGATCACGGCCATGCCCGGGTGCTCCCCATAGGGCTTGCCGTCGGCGGCGAGATCCTTGCGTGTCTGCTCTGCGACGTGCAGCCCGAGCGACAGCGAGACCTCGTCCTGCAGTGCCAGCGGCGGCATCGGCATGCCGGCCTGCAACCCGGCCACCTCGACGCTGCGCGGGTGTACCCCCTCCTTCAGCATCGCGATGCCTTCCATCACGTAGGTCGCAAACACGCGGCTCGTGTAGAAGCCGCGGCTGTCGTTGACGACGATCGGTGTCTTGCCGATCTGCAACACATAGTCGAAGCCGCGCGCCAGAGCCTCGGGCGATGTCTTTGCGCCGACGATGATCTCCACCAGCGGCATCTTGTCCACCGGGCTGAAGAAGTGCAGGCCCAGAAAGCTCGCCGGTCTGACACTCGCCTGCGCAAGGCCGGTGATCGGCAGCGTCGAGGTGTTGGACGCGAAGATCGCCTGGCCTGCGATGACGGCTTCGGCTCGCGCCGTCACGTCCGCCTTGACCGCACGGTCCTCGAACACGGCCTCGATCACGAGGTCGCAACCGGCCAGGTGTGCGAAGTCGGTGGTCGGCGTGATCATCGACAGCAGCGCGTCGCGTTTCTCGGCGGTCGAGCGGCCCTTCTTCACCGCCTTGTCGAGCAGGCCCTGCGAATGGGCCTTGCCGCGGTCGGCCGCGTCCTGCGTGCTGTCGAGCAGCACGACCTCGATGCCGGCGCGCGCCGAGACGTGGGCGATGCCGGCCCCCATCATGCCGGCCCCGAGGATGCCGAGCTTCCTGACCTTGCACGGTGCAACGCCTTGCGGCCGCGAAGCCCCCTTCTTGATGGCGTTCAGCTGGTACCACAGCGTGTGGATCATGTTGCGCGAGGCCTGCGACATCGCGCAGGCAGCGAAGTAGCGGCTCTCGATCGCGCAGGCATTGTCGAAATCGACCAGGCCGCCCTCGAAGATCGAACTCATGATGTGCTGCACGGCGGGGTAGTTGCCCCAGGTCTTCTGCGACGCGACGGACGGCGCGATCGCGAAGACCTGCGCCACCGCCGGCGAACGCGAGTCGCCGCCCGGGAACTTGAACTTCGGCAGGTCCCAGGGCTGCCTGGCCGCCGGGTGCGCCAGGATCCAGGCGCGGGACTTGGCCATCAGCTCGTCGCGATCGGCTGCCGTGTCGGCCAGCAGGCCCATGGCGTGCGCCTTCGCCGGCGACAGGTCCGCGCCTTCGCCGCAGATCTGCAGCGCCTGCTGGATGCCCACGAGCCGCGGCAACCGCACCGTGCCCCCACCGCCCGGCAGCAGGCCCAGCTTGACCTCGGGCTGGCCGATCTTGAGCCTCGGGTCGTCCAGGGCGATGCGTGCATGGCAGGCCAGTGCGAGTTCGAGGCCGCCGCCGAGCGCGTGGCCGTTGATCGCAGCGACCACCGGCTTGCCCTGCAGTTCCATCCGGCGCAGCACGGCCTTCATCGCCATCGAGGCGTCGAACGGCTCCTGCGGCGTCGTCCATCGCGACATGCGATCGAGATCGCCGCCGGCACAGAAGTCGGCCTTGGACGACGTGAGGACCATGCCCTTCACACCTTCCCCGGCCAGCCGGTCAACGGCGGCGCCGATCCCTTCCATCAGCCCGTCGCCGACCACGTTCATCGGCCGGCCGGCCAGGTCCATCATCGCGACGAGGATGCCGTCGTCGCCAACGGTGAGATTGACTGCACTCATGCCAAATGCTCCAGAAGGGGTGGAACGGCGATCCCGTCGAGCGGCCGCCGCGGCGCTGCCCTGGCCGGGCCGCGGGGGGCGCGCCCTCGAGCGGGCGCGCCGAAGGCGCTTCGGGGGTGGTTCACGTTCTTTCGATGATGGTGGCGATGCCCATGCCGCCGCCGACGCACAGCGTGGCGGCACCGGTGCTCAGGTCGCGGCGCTCCAGTTCGTCCAGCAAGGTGCCGAGGAGGATGCAGCCGGTGGCGCCGAGCGGATGGCCCATCGCGATCGCGCCGCCATTGACGTTGACCCGGTCCATCTCGACGCCCAGGTCGCGTGCCGTCTTCATCGGCACCACGGCGAACGCTTCGTTGATCTCCCACAGGTCGATGTCCTTCGGTGACATGCCCGCCTTTGCCAGCGCCTTGCGGCAGGCCGGCGTCGGGCCGGTCAGCATGATGGTCGGCTCGGAGCCGATCACCGCCGCGGCACGGATGCGCGCACGCGGCTTCAGTCCCGCTTTCGCGCCGCCCTCCTTCGTGCCCACCAGCATCAGCGCCGCGCCGTCGACGATGCCCGACGAATTGCCCGCGTGGTGCATGTGTTCGATGCGCTCGACCGTTGTGTATTTGCGCAGCGCGGTGGCGTCGAACCCCATGCCGCCCATCATCGCGAAGCTGGGGTCGAGCCGGGCCAGCGCCTCCAGGGTGGCGTTGGCACGGATGGTCTCGTCTTCGCCCAGCATCGGCAGGCCGGCAATGTCCACCACCGGCACGATCGAGCGCTTGAAGCGCCCTTCGGCCCGGGCCGCCGCGGCGCGCTGGTGCGAGCGCAGCGCAAAGGCATCCACGTCGGCGCGGTGCCAACCTTCGAGCGTGCCGATCAGGTCGGCGCCCACGCCCTGCGGCACGAAGCCGAGCTTCTGGTTCACACGCGGGTCCATGACCCAGGCGCCACCGTCGCTGCCCATCGCCCAGCGGCTCATGCTCTCGACACCGCCGCCGACGACCAGGTCCTCGAACCCGCTCGCCACCTTGGCCGCGGCCAGGTTCACCGACTCCAGACCGGACGCACAGAATCGCGACTGCGTGACGCCGGCCACCGTCTGCGCCCATTCGGCGTCGAGCACGGCGGTGCGCGCGATGTCGGCGCCCTGCTCCCCGATCGGCGTGACGCAGCCGAGCACCACGTCGTCGACGAGCGACGTATCGAGCCCGTTGCGCGACTGCAGCGCCTGCAGCAAGGTACGCAGCAGCCACACCGGCGCCGCCTGGTGCAGCGAGCCGTCCTTCTTGCCCTTGCCGCGCGGGGTGCGCACGTGGTCGAAGATCAATGCGTCAGCCATCGTGTTCTCCTGAGGCCTCACATGAAACGCGAGGCCAGTTCCTTCATGATCTCGTTGGTGCCGCCGTAGATGCGCTGCACGCGGGCATCGACGAAGAGTTCGGCGATCGGATACTCCATCATGTAGCCATAACCGCCGAAGAGCTGCAGGCATTCGTCCATGACCCGGCCCTGCTGCTCGCTGACCCAGCTCTTGGCCAGCGCGGCGCGCGCAGCGTCGAGTTCGCCCTTCAGGTGCGCCACCATGCAGGCGTCGACGAAAGCGCGTGCCGCGAGCACCACGGCCTGCACCTCGGCGAGCTTGAAGCGCGTGTTCTGGAAGTCCCACACCGTCTTGCCGAACGCTTTACGTTCCTTCGTATACCGGATCGTCTCGTCGAGCGCGCGTTCCATCGCGCCGATGCCCTGCACCGCGATGATCAATCGCTCCTGCGGCAATTGCTCCATCAGCTGAAAGAAACCCTGGCCTTCCTGGCTGCCGATCAGGTGGGCGGCCGGCACGCGCACGTCGTCGAAGAACAGCTCCGAGGTGTCCTGCGCCTTCAGGCCGATCTTGTCGAGCGGGCGGCCGCGGCGGAAGCCCGGTGCGTCGTCCGTCTCGACGACGACGAGCGAGATGTTCTTCGCGCCTGCCTCGTGGCCCGTGCGGCAGACCACGATCACGAGATTCGCGTTCTGCCCGTTGGTGATGAAGGTCTTGGTGCCGTTGATCACGTAGTGATCGCCCGAATTGGCGCGTTCCAGGCGCGCGGTCGTGCGCACCGCCTGCAGGTCGCTGCCGGTGCCGGGCTCGGTCATCGCGATGGCGCCGATCAACTCGCCGGTGCACATCTTCGGCAGCCAGCGCTGCTTCTGCGCGTCCGTGCCGTAGTGCAGGATGTAGGGCGCAACGATGGCCGAGTGCAGGCCGCCGCCCCAGCCCGAGACGTTGGCACGCGACTGCTCGAGCAGGATCACCGCTTCGTGGCCGAAATCGCCGCCACCGCCCCCGTAGGCCTCGGGCAGCGACGTGCACAGCAGGCCGTTGGCCGCCGCGTCGCGCCAGTCTGCGGGGCCCATGCGGCCTGCGGCGCGGAACTCGGCCGCACGGGGCACCCACTTGTCGGCGATGTACCGCGCCACCGCATCCTGCAGCATGCGGTGCTCGTCGCTCATCCACGCCGAAGGAAAGTTGGGCAGGCTCATGTCGGCTTTCGCAGGTGCGGCGTGCGCCCAGCAGTGGCACGGCGGGTGCGCAGCGGCATCAGCGGGCCGGCAGGACTCATTTCGACTCCAGTTGCTGGCGCACCTCGGCATTGATGACACGCAGCTCGGCCAGTGTGGCGTCGATGTGCGCGCGCCGCTGCTCGAGCTCGCGGATCGTCTGGTCGGTGCGCTGCAGGACGAACCGCAGCTGCTTGTCGCGGCCCTCGCCATGGTCACCGTACAGGTCGAGGTAGTGCTTGATCTCCGACAGCGGCGCGCCGATCGCCTTGCTGCGCAGGATCAAGGCCAGCCGCGCGCGGTCGCGACGGGTGTAGACCCGCGTGCCGTTGACACGCCGCGGGCTCAGCAGGCCCTTGTCCTCGTAGAAGCGGATCGTGCGCAGCGTGATGCCGAACTCGTTGCACAGCTCGGTGATGCCGTAGAGCTCGGCGGCGTCGCCGTCGCGGTGCGACGCCACCACCTCGCGCGCCGAGGGCAGGCGCCGGCCCGCGGCCGAAGCCGCGCGCGGCCGATCGAGTGACCGCGAGCGCGGCCGGGCGGTGACGGTCTTCACACCACGCGCTGCAGTTTGAGCGCCACGCTCATGTCGCCGCTGACCTTGAAGCGGCCCATCATGAAGCCGGTGGCCGGCTCCAGATCGCCAGTGACCAGCGCGGCCAGGTTTTCGCGCGTGATGGCGATCGTGCAGTCGGCTTCCCGGTCGACGGCGTCGACCGTGTTGGGCATCGAGCGGCCGTCGATCACGGCCACGCCTTCGGCGCCGCAATCGAACTTGAGGGTGGCATTCAGGCCGCTCGATTCGCCCACCTTGAGGCGCAGTGCATCGATGATGGCGGGCATGTCCATGGCGGATTCCCTTGGGCGCGTGGGGCGCGGTGACTCGATGCTATCGGCCGCGCACGACGCAGGCATTCGCGTAATCACTCATATGTCATGCAGTTGACGTTAACGTTACCTCGAAGTCCAATCCGCCCACGTTGCCACCTGCCCTGTCACGATGAGCACTGCGCCCGCCGCCCGCCACTACGAGAGCGTCTTCCGCCCCGGCCTGTTCGCCGGCCAGGTGCACTGGGTCACCGGTGGCGGCAGCGGCATCGGCCGCTGTGTCGCACACGAACTCGCGTCGCTGGGCGCGCACGTCGTCATCAGCGGCCGCACGCAAGACAAGCTCGACCGCGTGGCCGCCGAGATCGCCGAAGACGGCGGCCGGTGCGACACCGTCGCGTTCGACATCCGCGACGAAGAGGCGGTGAAGGCCGGCGTGGCGGCGGTGGTCGCGCGCCACGGCCCGGTCGCGGGGCTGGTCAACAACGCCGGCGGGCAGTTTCCCGCCCCGCTGATGATGATCAGCAAGAAGGGCTTCGACGCCGTGGTCTCGAACAACCTGACCGGCGGCTTCCTGATGATGCGCGAGGTCTTCAACCAGTGCATGCAAAAACACGGCGGAGCCATCGTCAACATGACCGCCGACTTCCGCAACGGCATGCCCGGCATGGGGCACTCGGGTGCCGCGCGGGCCGGCATGGGCAACCTCACGCAGACGGCCGCCTTCGAATGGGCCCATGCGGGCGTGCGGGTGAACGCCGTCGCGCCCGGCTGGGTCGCGTCCAGCGGCATGGACACCTACGGCGGCGCGATGAAGGCGCTCATCCCGACGCTGCGCCAGCACGTCCCGCTGCGCCGACTGGCCACCGAGGCTGAAGTCAGCGCAGCCATCGTCTTCCTGCTCGGCCCCGGCGCGTCGTTCGTCACCGGCGTCACGTTGCAGGTCGACGGCGCGGCGTCGCTCGGCAGCGAGATCTTTCCGCTCGGCACGGCATCCGCCTCGGTGCCGTTCAACGGTTTCCACCGCGCCGTCACGCCCGAGGTGCTGAAGTAGTGCCGGCACTGACCAGCCGCGTCGACACGCGCTCGCCCGCCTTCGCGGCGAATGCCGCCCGGATGCAGCAGCGGCTGGACGAGGTGCTCGCGCTGCAGGCGCGCGTGGTCGAAGAATCGGCGTCCAAGGCTGCGCGCTTCGAAGAGCGCGGCCAGTTGCTGCCGCGCGAGCGCGTAGCCCGCCTGCTCGACCGCGGGAGCGATTTTCTCGAACTGAGCCCGCTCGCCGGGCTGGGCATGCACGACGACGACGGCCGCAAGAGCGTGCAGGGTGGCGGCTCCATCGTCGGCATCGGCGTGGTCGCGGGCAAACGTGTGCTGGTATCGGCCAGCGACAGCGGCATCAAGGGCGGCACGGTCGCACCGATGGGGCTGAAGAAGGCCTTGCGCGCGCAGGAGCTCGCGCGCGAGAACAGGCTGCCGCTGATCGCGCTGGTGGAGTCCGGCGGCGCCAACCTGATGTACCAGGCCGAGATCTTCGTCGACGGCGGGCGCACGTTCGCCAACCAGGCGCGGCTGTCGGCCGCCGGCATCCCGCAGATCGCCGTCGTGCACGGCCCGTCCACCGCGGGCGGCGCCTACCTGCCGGGCCTGAGCGACTACGTGGTGCTGGTGCGCGGGCGCTCGAGCATCTACCTGGCGGGCCCGCCGTTGGTCAAGGCGGCCATCGGCGAGGACGCAAGCGACGAGGAACTCGGCGGTGCACGGATGCACGCCGAAGTCACGGGCCTCGGCGAATACCTCGCCGAAGACGATGCGCATGCCATCGCCGTCACGCGCGACCTGATGGACAAGCTCGAATGGCCGCCCGCGCACGCCGCCGCCGTGCCGACGCCGCCCGCGCCGCATTTCGACGCCGCCGAACTGATGGGCCTGGTGCCCGCCGACGAGCGCGAGCCTTACGACGTACGCGAGGTCGTCGCGCGGCTCGTCGACGGCTCGGACTTCCTCGAATTCAAGGCCGCCTATGCCGCCGACACGGTCTGCGGCCATGCCCGGCTGCACGGCCACCGCATCGGCATCGTCGGCAACAACGGGCCGATCCAGCCCGCCGGGTCGACCAAGGCGGCGCAGTTCATCCAGCTGTGCGACCAGTCGGGCACGCCGCTCGTCTTCCTGCAGAACACCACCGGCTACATGGTCGGCAAGGCGGCCGAGCAGGCCGGCGCCATCAAGCACGGCAGCAAGATGATCCAGGCGGTGGCAAATGCGCGTGTGCCGCGCTTCACCGTCGTGCTCGGCGGCAGCTACGGCGCCGGCAACTACGGCATGTGCGGGCGCGGTTTCGACCCGCGCTTCATCTTCAGCTGGCCGAGCGCGCGCACCGCCGTGATGGGCGGCGCGCAGGCGGCCCAGGTGATGGACATCGTCAACCGCGCCAAGCTCGAGCGCCAGGGGCTGCCGGCCAACGACGAGGCGCTGGCGGCGATGAGCGACCTGCTGCGCAAGCGCCTCGACGCCGAATCGGCCGCGCTCTTCGGCACCGCGCGGCTGTGGGACGACGGCATCATCGACCCGCGGGACACACGCCGCATCCTCGGCCTGTGCCTGGCGATCGCCGCCGAGGGCGACGCGCACACGCTGCGCCCCAACACCTTCGGCGTCGCCCGACTCTGACACGCGCCGCGACACTGCCTTCGACACCTCACCCCGACACCGCACCCTGAAGAGGACGCCCGATGAAGTTCACGCCCGAACATCGCCAGATCGAGGACACGGTGATCAAGTTCGTCGACAAGGAGATCAACCCCTTCGTGGACACGTGGGAGGCGGCCGAGCAGTTCCCCGCGCACGAGGTCTTCAAGAAACTCGGCAACCTCGGCCTGCTGGGCCTGAAATACCCCGAGGAATACGGCGGCGCCGGCCTCGACTTCAGCTACTCGATGGTGATGGCCGAGGCGCTGGGGCAGTGCCGGTGCGGCGGGGTGCCGATGGCGATCGGCGTGCAGACCGACATGGCGACGCCGGCGCTGGCGCGTTTCGGCTCCGACGAACTGCGCAAGGAATACCTCGCGCCGACCATTGCCGGCGACTTCGTGGCCTGCCTCGGCGTGAGCGAGCCCGGCGGCGGCTCCGACGTGGCCGCGCTCAAGACCAGCGCCCGCACCGAAGGCGGCGACTACGTCATCAACGGCAGCAAGATGTGGATCACCAACGGCCTGCAGGCCGACTGGTGCTGCCTGCTGGCCAACACCAGCGACGGCGCGCCGCACAAGAACAAGAGCCTGATCGTCGTGCCGATGGACGCCGCCGGCATCACGAAGCAGAAGATCCGCAAGATCGGCATGGATTCGTCCGACACCGCGCAGCTCTTCTTCGACCACGTGCGTGTGCCGCGGCGCAACCTCATCGGGCAGGAAGGCATCGGCTTCACGCTGCAGATGCTGCAGTTCCAGGAAGAGCGGCTGTACGGCGCGGCGGGCTCGCTGCGCAGCCTGGACCGTCTGATCGACCAGACCATCGAATACACACGCCAGCGCAAAGCGTTCGGCAAGAGCGTGCTCGACAACCAGGTGGTGCACTACCGGCTGGCCGAACTGCGCACCGAGGTCGAGGCGTTGCGGGCACTGACCTACCGCGCGGTCGAGCTCTACGTCTCGGGCAAGGACGTCACCCGTCTGGCTTCGATGGCCAAGCTCAAATGCGGGCGACTGAACCGCGAGGTGGCCGACAGCTGCCTGCAATACTGGGGCGGCATGGGTTTCACGGCCGACAATCCGGCGTCGCAGGCCTTCCGCGACGGGCGCCTCATCTCCATCGGCGGCGGCGCCGACGAGGTCATGCTGGGCATCATCTGCAAACTCGAAGGCACTTTGCCGGGCAAGGGGTAGGACATGAACAAGGCAGGGACCGACTACGAAACGATCCTCGTCCGCCGCGACGCCGGGGTGATGCACATCACGCTGAACCGGCCGCAGGTGCGCAACGCGATGACCATGGCGATGGTGCGCGAACTCAAGACCGCGCTCGCCGATGCGCAGATCAACGGCGGCGTGCGTGTCATCGTGCTGCGCGGCGCCGGCGGGCACTTCTGTTCCGGCGCCGACATCAACGACATGGCGGCCGCACGCGCGCGCGCCGCGCAGGCCGACGACCGAGACCGACACGTCGAGCCCGCGCCGGACCCGATGGCCGAGGTCAATTCGCGCTTCGGCGAACTCTGCGTCGCCTATGCGGGCACCGGCATCGCCACCGTGGCGGTGCTCGAGGGCTCGGTGATGGGTGGCGGCTTCGGGCTGGCCTGCGTGGCCGATGTGGCCATCGCCTCGCAGGACGTGTCCTTCAGGCTGCCCGAGACGTCCCTCGGCTTCGTGCCGGCACAGGTCGCGCCATTCCTCATCGAGCGGCTGGGCTACTCCGAGGCCAAGCGCCTGGCGGTCACCGGCGGGCGCATCGATGCCACACAGGCGCTCGCGCTGCGGCTCGTGCATGGCGTGTACGCCCCTGACGCGCTCGACGCCGCGCTGCGCAGCACGCTCGACGAGATCCTGCTCTGCGCGCCCGGCGCGGTGGCGGCCACGAAGACGCTGCTGGCGCAAGCCCGCTTCATGCCGTCGTCGGCGTTGATCGGCACCGCCGCTGCGGCGTTTTCGCGCTCGGCACACGGGCCCGAAGGGACCGAAGGCGCGAACGCCTTCCTCGAAAAGCGCAAGCCCAAATGGGTGCCGAAGTGACCTTGCCGCGCACCCGCTGAGCACCGCGGCCCGACATGCACAAGATCCTGATCGCGAACCGCGGCGAGATCGCCTGCCGCGTGATCCGCACCGCGCGCCGGCTCGGCTACCGCACGGTGGCGGTCTACAGCGACGCGGATGCCGGTGCGCTGCACGTCGCGCAGGCCGACGAGGCGGTGTGCATCGGCGCGGCGCCGGCAGCCGCGTCCTACCTGAATGCCCAGGCGCTGCTCGACGCCGCGCGGCGCACCGGCGCCGATGCGCTGCACCCGGGTTACGGCTTCCTGTCCGAGCGGGCCGACTTTGCGCAGGCTTGCATGGATGCGGGGCTCGTCTTCATCGGTCCGCCGGCCGACGCCATCCGCGCGATGGGCGACAAGGCCGGCGCCAAGCGCCGCATGTTGCAGGCCGGCGTGCCGTGTGCACCGGGTTATCTGGGCGAGGACCAGGACGACGAGCGCATGCTCGACGAAGCACGCCGCCTGGGCCTGCCGCTGCTCGTCAAGGCCGTGGCCGGCGGCGGCGGTCGCGGCATGCGGCTCGTTCATGAGCTGGCGGACCTGCCGACCGCACTGGCCGGCGCACGGCGCGAGGCGCAGGCTGCCTTCGGCAACGGCACGCTGATGCTCGAACGGCTGATCGACGGTGCACGCCACATCGAGATCCAGGTGTTTGCCGACGCGCACGGCAACGTCGTGCATCTGGGCGAGCGCGACTGCACGGCGCAGCGCCGGCGTCAGAAGGTGATCGAGGAATCGCCCTCGCCCATCGTCGATGCGCCGTTGCGCGCGGCGATGGGTGCCGCGGCAATGGCGGCAGCGCGGGCCGTGGGCTACCGCGGCGCGGGCACGGTGGAATTCATCGTCGATGCCGACCTGCGTTATCACTTCCTGGAGATGAATACCCGCCTGCAGGTGGAACACCCGGTCACCGAATGCGTCACGGGCCTGGACCTCGTCGAATGGCAGATGCGCGTGGCCGCGGGCGAGCCGCTGCCGCTGAAGCAGGAGGACATCCGGCTGACGGGCCATGCCATCGAGGCCCGCCTGTATGCCGAAGACCCGTACGACGGCTGGGCGCCACAGACCGGCCGCATCGTGGGCTGGACGCCGGTGCGTGCCGGCGTGCGCATCGACCACGGTATCGCCATCGGCACCGAGGTCACGCCGCACTACGACGCGATGCTGGCCAAGTTCATCGTGCACGGTACCGATCGCGCTGACGCGGTGCGCCGCCTGACGCGCGCGCTCGACGACGTGCCCCTGCTCGGCCCCGCCACCAACGGCCGCTTTCTGCGTGACCTGGTGAACCATCCGCAGTTCACCGCCGCCACGCTGACGACCACGCGGCTCGACGAGTGGGCCGCCACGGTCGAGCCGCCGCTCCGGCGCCCACCAGTGCCCGATGCAGCGTGGCGCCTCGCCGCCGCCCTGCGCGCCGGGCCGGCCGGCTGGCGGCCCGCCAGCGTGGCCGGCTTCGACCTCACGCTCAACTGCGAGGGCGAATCGCGCACGATGCGCGCGCCGGTGCCAGGCGTCGAGATCGTCTCGCAGGACGGCGGCCTGTTGCGTGCCGTGGTCGACGGCGTCGTGCAGCAAGGCGTCTGCGCGAACGAAGGCGACCGCGTCCACCTCGCATTGGACAGTTCGGTATTCGTCTTCGAAGAGCCCGTGCCGGGGCCGCGGACCGATCGCGCGGCGGACGCCGGTCAGGCCCGATCGCCGGTGGCCGGCGTCGTCGCGCAGTTGCTCGTCAAGGCCGGCGATACCGTCACGGCGGGCCAGCCGCTGCTGAGCGTCGAGGCGATGAAGATGGAGATGTGGCTGAATGCCGCTGCCGCCGGCACCGTGCGCCTGGTGCGTGCCGCGCCACGCGACGTGGTCGCCGCTGGCGCCGTGCTGGTCGAGATGGACGTGGCAGCATGACCCCCTTGATCGGAAACACCGCCCGATGACCGCCCTGCACCCCCCCCGCGACAAGGCCATCCTCACCTGTGCGCTCACCGGCGTGCTCACCAACCCGATGCACCATCCCGTGCCGGTGACACCGGCGCAGATGGCGGCCGAGGCGCGCGACGCCTTCAACGCAGGCGCCAGCGTGATGCACGTGCACGTGCGCCAGCAGGCCGACGGCCACGGCCACCTGCCGAGCTGGGACCCCGACGTGGCGGCGAGCGTGATCGACGCGATCCGCAGCGCCTGCCCCGGCGTGATCATCAACCTGACCACCGGCGTGATCGGGCGCGACATCTCGGGTCCGCTGGCCTGCCTGCAACGGGTGCGACCGGAGATCGCTGCCTGCAACGCCGGCAGCCTGAACTACCTGAAGATCCGCGACGACGGTGAATGGGCCTGGCCGCCGATGGTCTTCGACAACCCGGTCAACAAGGTCCAGCAGTTTCTGGACGCGATGCGCGTCACAGGCACGCACCCCGAGTTCGAATGTTTCGACGTCGGCATCGTGCGCTCGGTGGCGATGTACCTGAAGGCCGGCTTGTTCACCGGCGTACCGGAATACAACTTCGTCATGGGCGTGGCCAGTGGCATGCCGTGCGACGCCGATCTGCTGGCGCTGCTACCGCGCTGGATGGCGCCCGGCGCGGTGTGGCAGGCCACGCTGATCGGCCGTTCCGAGATCTGGCCCGTGCACCAGAAGACCGCCGAGATGGGCGGCATGCTGCGCACCGGCCTGGAGGACACTTTCTACCTGCCCGATGGCACTCGCGCGCCGGGCAACGGCGCGCTGATCGAAGCGCTGGCCGCCTGTGCACAACGGGCCGGGCGCGGCGTGGCCACGCCCGCCGAGGCCCGCGCGCTGCTGGGCCTCGCGCCGGCTCCTGCGCCCGCGTGACGGCCCCGTGACCACCACCCCGCCCGCCACGCCACGAAGCGCCGAGGAGCAGGCGCGGCTCGATGCAGCGCTGGTCGACATGTTCGAGCAGCGCATCGCCTTCAACAGCGTGCTCGGGCTGAAGGTGCTGTCGGTCAAGCCGGGCGACGTGCGCGGGCGCATCGTGATGCGGCCCGAACTCGTCGGCCACTACACCTACGGGCGGCTGCACGGCGGCGTGATCTCGGCCACGCTCGACGCCATGGGCGGCCTGGCGTTGATGGTGGCCATCGCCGAGCGCCACCCGAACGACGATACGACGCAGGTGATGCACCGGTTTGCGCGCATGGGCACGATCGACCTGCGCGTCGACTACCTGCGCCCCGGCCTCGGCCCGCACTTCATCGCCACCGCCGAGGTCACGCGCCTGGGTGGGCGCGTCGGCTCGGTGCAGATGCGCCTGCAGGGCGAGGACGGCACGCTGATCGCCACGGGCGCCGGCGCGTACATGGTGGCCTGATTCGAAGCCGGGGTCGATCGGCCGGCAATCTTGCCGGGTCGTGGCCTCGACCTGGGGGCAAGCAAGCACTCGGCATGCTGGCGCCGTTGTGCGGGGTGACATCGGAGGCTGTGTGCACGCAGGGCGCACGGCCCGCAACGTGCGGACCAGCCCGTCATGGCGCCAGTCGACGGGACATCACCTTGTATCCGGTCTTTCAATTGACAAGGCAGGTGCCC
>JAHECD010000138.1 GCA_024641945.1 Rubrivivax sp.
GGTCGCATTGGCCCGGCTGGCGCTGCCCGACGCACCGCGCCTGTGGCTGCTGGACGAGCCGTTCGACGCGCTCGACGATCTCGGCATCGGCACGCTGAATACGTTGCTCGCGGAGCACGCAGCGCGCGGCGGCGCCGCGCTGCTGACCAGCCACCAGGCACTCAGCCTGCAATCGCCGGCGCCGCGCGAACTGAACCTCGATGTCTTTGCCGTGGCGACATGACCGATCTGTTCCTGGCCGTGTTGCAGCGCGACCTGCGCCTGGCCGCGCGCCGGCGCATCGACTCGCTGCTGCCGCTGGTGTTCTTCGTCGTCGCGGTGAGCCTGTTTCCGCTCGGCGTCGGCCCCGAGCCGCAGACGCTGCGCCAGATCGCGCCGGGCATCGTCTGGGTCTGCGCGCTGCTGGCGTCGATGTTGTCGGTGAATACGTTGTATGCCGGCGACCATGCCGACGGCTCGCTCGAGCAGATGCTGCTGGCGCCAACCCATGCCATCGCGGTGGCGGCAGCCAAGGCGTCGGCGCACTGGCTGGTATCGGGGCTGCCTTTGATCCTGGCCGCCCCGGTGATCGGGCTGCTGTTCGACATGTCGTCGCCAGCGCTGTGGGCCCTCGTGGCGGGGCTCCTGCTGGGAACCCCGATCCTGAGCCTGCTCGGCGGCCTGGGCGCCGCGCTTACATTGGGCCTGCGCAGTGGTGGCATGCTGCTGATCCTGATCGTGCTGCCGCTCACGACGCCGACGCTGATCTTCGGCGCCGGCGCGGTGGGTGCGGTGGAATCGGGGCTGTCGGCGTCGGGGCATTTCTCGCTGCTCGGCGCGCTGCTCATCGCCACCGCGCTGGGGGCTCCCTGGGCCACCGCCGCGGCACTGCGCATATCGACCGAATGACCGTCACACGATGAACCTCACGCTCTACACCTTCTCGTCGCCGCCCAGGTTCTATGCCCTCACCGGCGTGCTGGTGCCGGTGTTCTGGGCCATCTTCGCCGTGCTGGCGGCGTGGGGCCTGTGGATGGGCTTCTTCGTCGCGCCCACCGATGCCACGCAGGGCGAGGTCTACCGCGTGATCTTCATCCACGTGCCGGCCGCCTGGATGTCGATGTTCCTGTATCTGGTGATGGCGTTCTGGGCGGCCATCGGCTGGGCCTTCCATGCGAGGCTGGCGTCGATGGTGGCGCGCGCGGTGGCGCCCACCGGCGCGATGTTCACCTTCATCGCCCTGTGGACCGGCGCCTTCTGGGGCAAGCCCACGTGGGGCACGTGGTGGGTCTGGGACGCGCGGCTCACGTCGGAACTGATCCTGCTGTTCCTGTATCTTGGTTACATCGCACTCGTCGAGGCGATCGATGATCCGCGCCGTGCCGACCAGGCGGGCGCGTTGCTGGCGATCGTGGGCGCGGTCAACGTGCCGATCATCTATTTTTCGGTCAAGTGGTGGAATACGCTGCACCAGGGTGCCTCGGTCAGCGTGATGGCCGCTCCCAAGATGGCCAGCACGATGCTGACCGCGATGCTGCTGATGTCGCTCGCCTTCTGGGCCTACGCGTTCGCGGTGATCTTCACGCGGGCGCGGGCGGTGGTGCTCGAACGCGAACGTGGCGCCGGGTGGGTGAACCAATTGGCCGCAAAGGGGTCTTCCCGATGAACTGGGGCAGCGTCGACAATTTTTTCCACATGGGCGGGTACGGCCTGTACGTCTGGGGTTCGTACGCAGTGACCGCGGCATTGATGCTGGTGGAGCCGCTGCTCGCACTTTCACGCCGTCGACGCGCGATGCGCGAGGCGACACCCGACGACATGAACGAGGATCGGTAGAGACATGAAACCGCGACACAAGAAACTGGCCATCGCCGGCGGCCTGCTGGTCTCCGTGGGCGCCATCGCTGCCCTGGTGCTCAATGCCTTCCAGAGCAACCTGGTGTTCTTCTATTCGCCCACCCAGGTGGCCCAGCACGAGGCCCCGCAGAACCGCACGTTCCGCCTCGGCGGCCTGGTCGAGCAGGGAAGTGTCAAGCGCGACGGCACGCAGGTCAGCTTCGTCGTCACCGACACCGCAAAGACGATCCCGGTGCGCTTCGAGGGCATCCTTCCGGACCTGTTCAAGGAGGGCAAGGGCGTGGTCGCGCAGGGCCAGCTCAAGGAGGGGGTCTTCGTCGCCCGCGAGGTGCTCGCCAAACACGACGAGAACTACATGCCGCCCGAGGCCGCCGAGGCGCTGAAGCGCGCCCAGGCCGGCGACCAGAAGCTCGGCCAGAGCACGGTCGGGGTGAAGCCATGATCCCCGAGATCGGCCACTTCGCGCTCTGGCTGGCGCTCGGGCTCTCGGTGGCGCTGGGCGTGTTGCCCATGGTCGGCGCGCAGCAGGGCCGCACCGAATGGATGGCGTTGGCGCGCCCCGGCGCCAAGTTGCTGTTCCTGCTCGTGCTGGTGTCGTTCACGGCGCTGGCGTCGAGCTTCGTCACGAACGATTTCTCGGTGCTCTACGTGGCCGAGCATTCCAACAGCGCGCTGCCGCTGCCCTACCGCTTTGCCGGCGTCTGGGGCGGTCACGAAGGCTCGCTGCTGCTCTGGGCGTTGATGCTCACCGGCTGGATGGCCGCGGTGGCGCAGTTCTCGCGCCACCTGCCACTGCCCGTCGCGGCGCGCATCCTGGCGGTGATGGCGCTCGTGGGCGTGGGCTTCTTTCTCTTCACGCTGTCCACGTCCAACCCGTTCGAACGCCTGATCCCGGCGGCCGCCGACGGCCGCGACCTGAATCCGCTGCTGCAGGACCCGGGCATGGTCATCCACCCGCCGATGCTCTACATGGGTTACGTGGGTTTCTCGGTGGCCTTCGCCTTTGCGGTCGCCGCGCTGATCGGCGGCAATCTCGACGCCCAATGGGCCCGCTGGACGCGTCCTTGGACGGTGGCCGCCTGGATGTTCCTCACGGTGGGCATCGCGCTCGGCAGCTGGTGGGCGTACTACGAGCTGGGCTGGGGCGGCTGGTGGTTCTGGGACCCGGTCGAGAACGCCTCGTTCATGCCTTGGCTGGTGGGCACGGCGCTGATCCACTCGCTGGCCGTGACCGAAAAGCGCGGCAGCTTCAAGAGCTGGACCGTGCTGCTCGCCATCGTGGCCTTCTCGCTGTCGCTGCTCGGCACGTTCCTCGTGCGCTCCGGCGTGCTGTCGTCGGTGCACGCGTTCGCCACCGACCCCACGCGCGGCCTGTTCATCCTCGGCTTCCTGCTCGTGGTGGTCGGCGCGTCGCTCACGCTGTACGCGTGGCGGGCGCCGAGCGTGGGCCTGGGCGCACGTTTCGGTCTGCTTTCGCGCGAGACGCTGCTGCTGGCCAACAACGTGCTGCTCGTGGTGGCGTGCGCGGCCGTGCTGCTCGGCACGCTGTATCCGCTCGTGCTCGATGCCCTGGGGCTGGGCAAGATCTCCGTCGGCCCGCCCTACTTCGACACGGTTTTCGTACCGCTGATGGCACCGGTGGTCTTTCTGATGGGCGTGGGCCCGCTCGCGCGCTGGAAGCAGACCGAACTGCCCGACCTCGCACGGCGCCTGCGCTGGGCCGCGGGCGTGGCCGTGGTGTGCGCCGTCGGCGGCGGCCTGATCGCCGGTCGCACGACGCCGATGTCGGCGCTCGGCCTGCTGATGGGCTGGTGGGTCGTCGCCAGCGTGGCCACCGACCTGTGGGAGCGCATCGCACCGCGTGCCGGGCAGGCCGCGACGGTGCTGCAGCGGGCGCGCCTGATTCCGCGCGCCGTGCTCGGCATGATGGTGGCGCACCTGGGCATCGCGGTCTTCATCTTCGGCGTCACGATGGTGAAGACCCATGAGGTCGAGCGCGACGTGAAGATGAAGATCGGCGACTACACCGAGATCGAAGGCTGGCGATTCACGCTCAAGGGCCTGGGCGACCGCGAGGGGCCCAACTACACCGCGGTGCAGGGCCTCGTCGAGGTCACGCGCGACGGCCGCAAGATCGTCGACATGCGTCCCGAGAAGCGGGTTTACAGGGTGCAGACGATGCCGATGACCGAGGCCGCCATCACCACGCGGTTCACGCACGACCTCTATGTCTCGCTCGGCGAGCAGGTCGACGGTGGTGCCTGGATCGTGCGGGTGTATGTCAAGCCCTTCGTCGACTGGATCTGGGGCGGCGCCCTGCTGATGGCCATCGGCGGCGGCCTGGCCGCCAGCGACAAGCGCTACCGCCAGCGCAAGACGGCAGAGCAGGCCGTGCCGCAGGGCGCCGTCACGCCATGAAGAGCCTGCGTTTCCTGATCCCGCTGGCCCTGTTCATCGTGCTGGCGGGGTTTCTTGCCGCGGGTCTCAAGCTCGACCCGCGCGAGGTGCCCTCGCCGCTGATCGGCAAGCCGGCGCCGGCCTTCGCTCTGCCGCGCCTGGACGACCCTGCCGTGACCATCAAACGCGACGACCTGCTCGGCAAGGTCTGGGTGCTGAACGTCTGGGCCTCCTGGTGCGCACCGTGCCGCGAGGAGCACCCGCTGGTGGTGGCCTTCGCCAAGCGCAACAACGTGCCGATCTACGGCCTGAACTACAAGGACCAAACCGCCGCCGCGCAGGGCTGGCTGCGCCAGCTCGGCAACCCCTACACCGCGACGCTGGTCGACGCCGACGGGCGCGCCGGCATCGACTTCGGTGTCTACGGCGTGCCCGAGACGTTTGTCATCGACAAACAAGGCGTCGTGCGCTTCAAGCAGATCGGCCCGCTCAGCGACGACGCCATCCGAAAGAAGCTCGAGCCGGTACTCAAGGAACTGGGAGCCTGACGCGATGATCCGCCTGCTGATGCTCGCCTGCCTGGCGCTGCTGTTCAATACCGCGCGCGCGGCAGACGCACCCGCGGCTGCCAGCGACCCGGTGCTCGAAGCCAAGATGCTGGCCATCACGAGCGAACTGCGGTGCCTGGTCTGCCAGAACCAGACCATCGCCGATTCGCACGCCGACCTGGCCGTCGACCTGCGCAACCAGGTGCGCGAGATGGTCAAGCGCGGCGACAGCCAGCAGCAGATCCTCGACTACATGACGGCGCGCTACGGCGACTTCGTGCTCTACCGTCCGCCGGTGAAGAATACGACCGCCTTGCTGTGGTTCGGCCCGGGCATCCTGCTCGTGGCCGGGTTGGCCGTTTTCCTCGCTGTCCTGCGCCGGCGCTCGCGTCTGTCGGCAGACCGCTTCGAGCCCGACCCCGAGGAGGCCTGAAGCCCGCGCGCGGTCGCCGATCAAACGGTGCCGCGTTTCGTCGCAAACTCGATGCCGACGCTGCGCAGCAGCTCGGTGGGCAGCACGCCCCCCGCGCATACGATGACGGCGTCGTTGCGCAAGGTCTTCGGGCCGGCCGGCGCCGCGAGCACGACATCGTCGGTGCCGATCGACTGCACCTGGGTGGACAGGTGCACGTCGACCCGGCCCGCGCGCTGCGCCTCGGCGAGCGCCTGGCGGTTCTTCTCCTTCACACGCGAAAACGCCTCTCCGCGATAGGCAAGCGTCACACGCCGCGCCTGCGGTGCCAGGGCCACCGCCGCTTCGAGCGCACTGTCGCCACCGCCCACCACCAACAAGTGCTGGCCCGCGTACTGCTCGGCGTCGACGAGCCGGTACACCACCTTGGCCTGCTCCTCGCCCGGCACGTCCAGCTTGCGCGGCGTGCCGCGGCGGCCGATGGCCAGCAGCACCGAGCGTGTGCGCCAGCGCCCCGCGTTCGTGGTGACGACAAAACCGGCGCCGTCGCGCTCGATGCCCTCCATGCGCTCGTGGAAGTGGATCGCCAGGCGGGTCTTCTCGACCACACCCTGCCAGAACTCGAGCAACTTCTCCTTCTGCACCTCGCCCATGCGAACCTTGCCGATCAGGGCGAGCCGGACCGGCGCCGTCATCGCGATCTTGTTGCGCGGGTAGTGGTAGACGGTGCCACCGAGCGAATCCTCCTGCTCGATCAGGCGGTACTGCAGCTTGTGTTCGATGGCGGCGAGGCCGGCCGAGATGCCCGCCGGTCCTGCGCCGACGATCACCACGTCGAATTCGGCGCCGCCTCGGGCACGCCGACGCAGCGCATCGATCGCCTGCCGGCCCTGCTCGGCGGCCTTGCGGATCAGCCCCATGCCGCCGAGCTCGCCGGCGATGAAGAGGCCCGGCACGTTGGACTCGAAGTCAGGTGACACCGTGGGGATATCGACGCCGCGCCGCTCGGTGCCGAAGACGAGCGAGATCGCCTCCACCGGACACGCGGCATGGCACGCGCCGTGGCCGATGCAGGCCGCCGCGTTGATCAGCACCGCCTTGCCCTTGACGATGCCGAGGGCCTGCTCGGGGCACGCGTGCACACAGCCACCCGAGCCGATGCAGCGGTGCGGGTCCACGACCGGGTGCAACGACGGCGGTTCGTTCAGCCCCTCGCGCCGCGAAGTCTCCTGTGCGGCCGCGTCGGACTCCTCGCGTCGGCGGTGACGCCAAAGGTGCAGGCCCACGGCGGCCGCGCCGACACCAAGGTAAGGCCAGAGGAGATCGAGGGTGAGATTCATCGTGCGAAAGCTTGGCACCGGAACTGCGCACATCGCGCCGCAACGGGCCGAGGCGTTAAGGATGGCTTCAGGGTTGTGTCGAATTGTCTTGGCGCTCCCGCCGGGCCCCGGGCTTGCACAGGAGGCCGAAGCCCCCATGGGCTGCGCAAATAGTTCTTTGGTGACAAGGACTTAGTTCCGATCGCGCCTGGCCCGCAGACGTGAACGCGTCCGCGCAGAGGGCCTCGGCGTTCGATCGCTGTAACGCGAATGTGCAAGTTGCCCATTCAAAATCCGCTCCGGGATGACGAAAACGATTGTGCCGCCCGGCCAGACAAGGGGCGCGCCAAAGACAACACCACCAACGATGAGCCACGCCACCACCTTGATGGGCGATCTGCCCGACCTGCCGCGCAAGACGGCCCGGCCGTCCCGGGGGCGAAGCTCCGACCTCCTGCTCTATGCCGCGATCGGCGCGAGCCTTGCGCTGGTCTACGGGTTGAGCCGGCTGGATCTCTACTCGGCGCGCTCGGACGCCGGCTACTGGATGGGCGTGGCCGGCGGCGTGATGATGCTGTTGCTGTTTGCCTACCCGCTGCGCAAGCGCTGGCAGGCCCTGGCGCGGTTTGGCAAGGCACGCCACTGGTTCGTCGTCCACATGGTGCTGGGTGTCGGCGGCCCGCTGCTGGTGATGGCGCATTCGACTTTCAGGATCGGTTCGCTGAACGCGGGCGTTGCCCTGTTCAGCATGCTGGTGGTGGCTGCCAGCGGCGTGATCGGGCGGTTCATCTACCTGCGCATCCACCGCGGGCTGGGTGGCGAGCGCGAGTCGTTCGACGCACTGCGCGACGCCCTCGGGCTCGACGCCAAGGCCGCGCAGAGCCGCCTGCACTTCGCACCCAAGGCCGAGGAGCGCCTGCGTGCATTCGAGCAGCGCATGTCGCATCCGTCGGATGCGTGGCGCGTGCACCTGCACCGCGTCTTCGTGCTCCCGTTCGAGATGCGCCGCGTGCGCCGACGTTGCCTGCGCGACATCGACGAGGTGCTCGTCGAACGCGCGCGTGAACGCGGGCGTCCAGCGGCCGAATTGAATGACCGCCGCCGCCGCATGCGCAAGCTGGTGACCCGCTACACCGAGTCGGTGCAACGCGTGGCGCAGTTCGCGGCCTTCGTGAAGCTCTTCTCGCTCTGGCACGTGCTGCACGTGCCCTTCGTCTATCTGATGGTGTTCTGCGCCGTCGCCCATGTCGTGGCCGTGCACGCCTACTGACATGCGATGCGCAGGCACCGACGCCCTTCGCACCCCCGACATGGAGCCGCCGCATGACCGGGTGGCTCCTGCGCAGCCTGGCCGCGCTCGTCCTGATGCTCGGCGCCGCGCTGCCGGCGGATGCGCAGTCGCTCGAGTCGGCGCTTTCGCCCGGCCCGCTGATCCGCGACCACGCCAAAGCCGAAGGAGAGTGCAAGAACTGCCACGTGCGGTTCGACCGCGCGGCGCAGGACGGCCTGTGCGTGGCCTGCCACAAGGAGGTTGGTACCGACCTGCGCAACAAGACCGGCTGGCACGGGCGGCAGAAGCCGGCAGCGTGCCGCAGCTGTCACACCGACCACCGGGGCCGTGACATGCACATTGCCGAGTTCGATCCGAAGACCTTCGACCACCGCGCCACGGATTACGTGCTGCGCGAGAAACACGCCGCGGTCGACTGCGCGCAATGCCACGTGGCCGGCAAGAAGTACCGCGTAGCGCCCGCCGAATGCAACGCCTGCCACCGCAAGGACGACAAGCACAAGGGCTCGCTCGGGACCAAGTGCGCGGACTGCCACAACGAGCGCGACTGGAAGGACACGAAGTTCGACCACGGCACCACGCGCTACCCGCTCACGGGCAAACATGCCGAGGCGCGGTGCGGCGACTGCCACAAGAGTGCGAACTACAAGGACACGCCCGACACCTGCATCGGCTGCCACCGCAAGGACGACAAGCACAAGGCCCGCCTGGGCGAGAAGTGCGAGACCTGCCACGCCACGCGCGCGTGGACCGGCACGACCTTCCGCCACGACGCCGACACACGGTATGCATTGCGCGGCCGGCACCGCGAGATCAAGTGCGAGGCCTGCCACGTGAGCGGCAACGCGTACAAGGACAAGCTCGGCACCAGCTGCGTGGACTGCCATCGCAAGGACGACAGGCACAACACGACGCTGGGCAACGAATGTGCCGCGTGCCATACCGAGAAGACCTGGAAGGAAACGGGCAAGTTCGACCATGACCGCAGCGCGTTCCCGCTGCGCGGCGGCCACGTCAAGGCCGAATGCGCGGCCTGCCACAAGTCGGCGCGCTACAAGGAAACCCCCAGCGACTGCCTGAGCTGCCACCGCAAGGACGACAAACACGACGGCACGCTCGGTACCGCATGCGCCGACTGCCACACCGACCGCGACTGGAAGGCCAGCCGCTTCGACCACCAGCGCACGCGCTTCGCACTGCGCTTCGGCCACGCCGTGCCGCCGTTGAAATGCGGCGACTGCCACGTCGATCACAAGACCTATCGCCAGGCACCGCTGGACTGCCTGAGTTGCCACCGAAAGGACGACAAACACGAAGGCCAACTCGGCACGCGCTGCGAGAGCTGCCACGCCGAACGCGGCTGGACGACCACGCGCTTCGACCACGCGGCGGCGCGGTTCATGCTCACCGGCGCACACGTGCGCGTGGAGTGCAAGAGCTGCCATCGCAACGCGCGCTACCGCGACGCGGCCCGCGAGTGCATCGGCTGCCATGCCAAGGACGACCGGCACAAGGCGCGCTTCGGCGAGAAGTGCGAGAGCTGCCACAACGTGCGCGACTGGCGGCTGTGGAGCTTCGACCACCAGCGCCAGACCGATTACCGGCTCGAGTCCTCGCACGCCCAGGTCGCGTGCGAAGCGTGCCACGTGAAGGTGGCCCCGAAGGGCAAGGCGTCAGCGCCGCTCGATCGCACCTGCGTGAGCTGCCATCGGCGCGACGACGTCCATGACGGCGCGTTCGGGCTGCGCTGCGAGCAGTGTCACGGCCCGGCGAAGTGGAAGCAGGTCACGAACCGACAGCGGCTTTCGCGACACCTGCCGACCGAACGCGCGGCCGACGCCCGCCCAGCGAGGACCGCCACATGAATCGAGTCGCCGCCTTTCTGTTGCGGGCCCTCGGGCTTGCGCTGTTCTGCCTGATCGCGATGTGGTGGCTGGCGCCGCCGGCTGCCGCCCAGGGTGCGGCGAGCGACTTCGACCACCTGCGCACCGGCTTCGCGCTCACCGGCACGCACACGAATGCACGCTGCGAGTCGTGCCACGTCGGCGGCATCTTCAAGGGCACGCCGCGCGACTGCGAGTCATGCCATGTGTCCGGCGCTCGCCTCGCGCGGGCCAACGTCGTCAAGACGACGACCCATGTGCCGACGCAGGCGACCTGCGACACCTGCCACTCGACGCGGGCCTTTTCCGGCGCGCGCATGAACCATGCCGGCATCGCGCGCGGCACCTGCACCACCTGCCACAACGGCGTGCAGGCGTCGGGCAAGTCGGTCGACCATTTCAGAACCACGGCGTCGTGCGATACCTGCCATTCCACGGCCGCGTGGAGGCCCGCCAGCAACTTCGACCATGCGGGGGTTGCGCCGGGCACCTGCGCCACCTGCCACGACGGCACACGAGCCACGGGGCGCGGCAACAGCCACACGCCGTTCCAGCTCGTCCCGGCGATCGCGGGCACCGCCTGCGACACCTGCCACAAAGCGGGCTTCACGACGTGGGCGCCGGCGCGCCTGCACACCAGCGTCAACGTCACCGCGCAATGCTCGACGTGCCATCTGCCCACGCGTCCGGCCAACGCCACACACGCGGGCAAGACCGATTGCGAGACCTGCCACAAGTCGACCACCGGATGGCCCGGCGCCAAGGTCGTCCATGCCGGCTTCAATGCGGCGACCGATTGCGCCGGTTGCCACAACGGCACCGGCGGCGTCACCGGCAAGGGGATCTCGCACATTCCGGCGGGCGGCGCGAACTGCTTCGCCTGCCATGGCACCTCGAGCTGGAAGCCGTCCAAGTTCAACCACAGCCAAGGCACGATGGCGGGCCAGTGCGCAAGCTGCCACAGCGGCGCCTTCCCGCCGGCCGGCGGCAAGCCGGCCAGCCACACGCCCTATCAACTCGTGTCCGCATCGGCAGGTGCCAATTGCGACACCTGCCACAAGGCCGGCTACACGGCGTGGACGCCGGCCAAGTTCCACGCCAACGTGAGCGTGACGGCGCAATGCTCGACCTGCCACCTCGCCCTGCGACCGACGAACGCCACGCACAGCGGCCAGACCGCCTGCGAGGCGTGCCACAAGGCGACCACCAACTGGTCCGCCGGCAAGGTCGACCACAGCCTCTACAACGCGGCCACCAACTGCGCCAGCTGTCACAACGGCACCGGCGGCGTCACCGGCAAACATGCGACGCACATTCCCGTGGGCACGACGAACTGCATCGCCTGCCATTCGGCCACAGGGTCCGGCTGGAAACCGTCATCGTTCAACCATTCGCAGGTGGCGGCGACGGCACGCTGCGCGACCTGCCATACCGGAACCTTTGCGCCGGCCGACGGCAAGCCGGTCAACCACACGCCGTACCAGTTGGCCGCGGCGACCGCCAGCGCCAACTGCGACACCTGCCACAAGGCCGGCTACGCAGCGTGGACGCCAGCCAAGCTGCATACCAGCGTCAACGTGACGGCACAGTGCTCCACCTGCCACCTGAGCCTGCGCCCGACGAATGCCACGCACACGGGCCAGACGTTGTGCGAGAACTGCCACAAGTCCACCTCCACCTGGTCGTCTGGCAAGGTCGATCACGGCACGTTCAACGCCGCGACCAACTGCGCCAGCTGCCACAACGGCAGCAGCGGCGTCAC
>JAHECD010000139.1 GCA_024641945.1 Rubrivivax sp.
TGTTGCGGTCCTCGGCCTGGCGGTCGCGCTGCGCCTGCACCTGAAGGTCGCGCACCTCGTCCTGCAGCGCCGCGAGATCACGGCCCACGGCGGCCTGCGCTCGCTGCAGATCCGCGAGCTTCTGCTGCTGGTCGAGCAGTTCGCCCTGTTTGTCCTGCACCTGCACGGCGGAGACGAAGTGCTGGGCGCCGAGTTCCGTCGTGCGCCGCAGCACGTTGTCGGCGAGTTCCACGCGGCGCTGCTGAAGCACGACCTGGTGTGCAATGCGGCCGCGTTCGGCTTCCAGGTCGCTGCTCTTCCGGTGGGCGGCGTCGATGCGCTGGCGCACCTGCAGCCGGATCTGCTCGCGCTCGGCGACGAAGCTGTCGCGGCGGTGCCGCAAGAGCGTGGCGAGCCGCGCCTCGGCCACGCCGCTGGAGGCGCCGCTGCGCTCGCTGACGAGCACGAACAGCACGTCGCCGGCCTTCACCGCCTGGCCTTCGTGCACGTGCCGCTCCGACACCACGCCGGGCTGTGCCGGCATCACGCGGATCAACCCCTTGTCGGGCAGCAGCACACCCGGCACCTTGGCCTTGCGGGTGTAGCTGGTGGCTGCAAAGAAGGCCACCAGCGCCAGCGCGAAGGCCGCGAAGACCAGCGTCAGCACCAGGTGCGACACCGGCCGCGCCAGCATGACGGTGCCATAGGCCGCTGGCCGGGCCTGTGCAAACGCCTCCTTTCGAAACAACGCCGACATCGCGGGCTCCGGGCGTGGTTGCGTGGGTCTACGCCGCCAGCCGCGTCGGCGCGGGTGCCTCGACGTGGATGTGCGGGGGCCGTTCGGGCTGCAGGTGGCGCAGTGCGGCGGCCTCCATGCGGCCGCAGGCCTCGGCCACCACCTCTTCGAACGCGATCTCGCCGCGCCGCCGCGCATACCGGAAGGCCGGGTCGCCCGCGACGAGGAAGTCGCAGAACATCTGCAGCAGCGGGAGGTCGCCATGCGACTCTTCCACCCACAGGAACTGCCCCATCTGGTTCAGTTCCAGAAAAACCCAGCGGCCATCCGGCGTGACGATGAAGTCGAAACAGCCGAAGCGCAGGTCCAGCGTCGACATCAGGGCCGCACAGCGCAGTGCCACGTCGCGTGGCAGCACGATGCGCTGGATGTCGAGCGATTCGGGCTTGACCGTGCGCCAGTCGGTGCGTGACGTTTCCTGCCGCTGCGAATGCAGCGCGGCGGCCACCATCTCGGCGCCCATGCAGGTCACGCGCACCTCGTAGGCCTTGGGCACGTCGGCCTGGTAGATCGAAGGCGTCAGGCGCAGCATGCCGTCGCGCGGCAGCAGGCCGCCGTCGATGCGGGCGGTGAAATTGACGCACATCGTGCGGTCGCCCTGCCAACCCATCGGGCTGAAATTCTTGACGACCGCGCCCGTGGCCTCGTGCCGGGCGACGAAGCGCCGGATCGACGCCGGGTCACCGGAGACCAGCGTGGCGGGCAGCTCGAAACCGGCCTGGCGCGCCATGGCCAGTTGCAGCACCTTGTCTTCGGCATTGCGCGCGGCGTGAAAGCCGTTCACCGCGAAGCGGCCCTGCGACAGTTGCACGAGCAGGCTGCGCACAAGACGCTGGCTCTCGTTGACGACGATGTCCCGGTCGCAGGCGACCAGGTCGGTGGTCACGACCGGCGGCCCGACGCGGCGGTTCCAAAAGGCGTCCACGCGGTCGAGCGCGATGTCGGCGTCGCGGCCGTGCAGACACATCGTCGAAGGCCCTCCGGGCTCGAAGGCGATGCTGGCGGATTCGTGCTCGGGCAGGTCGCTGCAGTGCCAGAGCACGGCGCGGTGGCCCATGCGCTCGAGCACGATGGCGGCTGCATAGGCGTGGATGTCTTCGACGAACGTGGGGATCAGGACGAGACTCATCGCGCGTGCTCCTTCGGGGTCTGCCTCGGAAAGGGGAGCGTCGGAGCGGCAGGGCGCGAGCCCTGCCGTCGACGATCAGCAGTCGCAGGAACCGTCGATGTCGCAGCAGACGGTGCTGCTGCGCCCCGTGAACACACGGGACAACATGCCGCCGCTCACCTCGTCCAGTTCTTCCTGGCTCAGTTCACGGGCGAGCTGGCGCGCGAGGATGCGCTCCGGGCTCGCAACGGCCACGGGGGCTTGGGCTTGTTTGCTATCCATTTCAGTCTCTCCTGGGCAGTGCACGCGATGACCGCGCAGGCAGACTTTGCGGGCGCGCGCAGGCCCGATGAATCCCTATGCCGGGCCGCGCAGACCCCCTAACCCGCAGGCCCGCGGCGCGTGCCGGAAGGCGTACGCGCGGGAGGCGTGCCGCGCGGCGCCGTGGACTCAGGCCGGTGCCGGCTCGAGCGAGAACTCGACCACCGTGCCGACGCCCGGCGCGCTGCGCACGCGGATCTCGCCGCCGTGAAGATCGATGATGCGCCGCACCAGGCTCAGGCCAACGCCGGTGCCGGCGAACTCGCGTGCACTGTGCATGCGCTGGAAGGGCGTGAACAGCAGGCTGGCCTGCCCCATGTCGAAGCCCGCACCGTTGTCGGTGACGCGGTACCACGTGCCGCGCTCGTCGTGGAAGCTGTCCACCGCCACCTTCGGGGCCGTGCTGCGCGCGGTGAACTTCCGCGCGTTCTCGATCAGGTTCTGCCACACCTGTGCCACGAGGTCCGCATGGGCCTGGGCGCGCGGCAGCGGTTCGGCCCGCCACTCGATCTGGCGCTGCGGATCGGATGCCGCGAGCAGCGACCACGTCTCGACCGCCAGCACCTGCATGTCCACGGTCTGGCGCTGCAACGGCTGCTGACCGACACGGGCCAGGCGCGACAGCGCATCGACCATGGTGGTCATGCGCTCCGCCGCCCGGCCGATGTGCTCGGTGTAGTCGATGGCTTCGCGGACGTGGCCCGCCCGCAGGCGATCTCGCAGCAGGCCGGCCAGACCTTGCACGGCACGCAGCGGCGCCTTCAGGTCGTGCGACACGGCGGCGGTGAATTGCTGAAGCTCATTGCGTGCGTTCGCCAGCTGTTGCGCCAGCCGTTCGTATTCGAGCCGCATGGCCGCGTCCCGTTGCAGCGATTCGGTGATGTCCTGCACGATGCAGAACAGCTGGACCGACGTGCCGAGCTGCATGCGGTCGGCGCTGACCAGGCAGTCGCGCACCTGGCCGTCCGCGCGGGTCAGGCGCAACGGTATCGCCGCGATCACACCGTCGGCGTCGAGCGAGCGTGCGAGCTGTTCGAGCACCGCCGGGTCGAGGTGGTGACCCTGTTCGCGCAGCGGCCGGTCGATCAGCGCGGCCGACTCGACGCCCAGCAGCCCGCACAGCGCCTCGTTGGTGTCGCGCACCACGCCGCTGCCTTGCTCGACGATGAGCATCGGCATGGCGTTGTGGGTGAAGGCCTGACCGAGCAAGGCCTCGGCCTGTTGCAGGCTGGCCTCGGCGTCACGCCGTCTTCGCGCCTCGACCACCAGGCGCTGGCTGCGTCGACGCAACGTCGCGCCCAGCAGCAAGAGCGCCACGCCTGCCGCGCTGGCCACGCCCCAGGTCAGACCTTGCTGCGACCGTATCAGGTGCTCCAGGCGGCCACGCTCTGCGACGTCTCGATTGCTGCCCAGCCACTGCGTTCGCAGCGTGTCCAGCTGGCCATTCGCCTCCAGCGTGGCCAAGGCGCGTTCGAGGCGCTGCCGCAGCGCCTCGTTGCCGGGTGCCACCGCAAAGGCATACGACTGCAACCGGAGCGCCACGCGGCTGAGGACCAGCGCACCGTCCTTCCTGGCGGCCAGCGCCGCGTCGCCGTAGGCACGCGGCAGCAGGGCCACGTCGGCCTGCCGGGCGGCGACCGCGGCCAGCGCGCGCGCTGCGTCGGCATGGGGCAGCAGCGGGCCGTGCATGCCGCCGAGCCATTTGGTGGACGTGTCGCGCATGGCGTCGCTGTCGAGAACGGCGACACGCAGATCGGCCAGGTCCTGCAGGTCCTGCAGTTCAGTGCGCTCGCGTGGCCGGTAGACGGCCAGGACCGGCGTGGCATGACCGGGTGCGAACAGCGCCCAGCGGCGTCGTTCGTCGGTGACGACCATCGCGATCAGGTCGAGACGGCCGTCGCGGAAGTCGGCCACGTTGCGCTGCCAGTCTTGAAGCCGGACGCTGACCGTGGTGCCCAGCAGGGGAGCGAGCGCCTCCAGAAGGTCGATCTGGAAACCCCGGGCCCGGCCGGCGGGATCGAGCGACTCGAAGGGCTCGAAGGCCTCGTCGCCGCCGTAGCGCAATTCCGCGATGTTCGTGTCGGTCTGCGCCACGGTTTGGCTGGCCGCTGCTCAAGCGGCCCTTGTTCACCTGCCGCGGATGTTAGCCCGCGGCCATCATCGGCAGCCCGACGTAGTTCTCTGCCATCGCCGTGGACGCGGCGTTGGAGTTGACGAGATAGTCGAGCTCGGCCGCCTGCATCTTCTGGCCGAACTCGCCCGTCTCCGGGAACTTGTGCATCAGCGATGTGAACCACCACGAGAAACGCTCGGCGCGCCAGACGCGGCGCAGGCAGCGCTCGGAGTAGGTGTCGATCGAGTGTTGGTCGCCGCGGTACCAGTCGATGATCGAGCTTGAGAGGTAGCCCACGTCGCTGGCCGCGAGGTTCAGGCCCTTGGCGCCCGTGGGCGGCACGATGTGCGCCGCGTCGCCGGCCAGGCACAGGCGGCCGAAGCGCATCGGCTCGGCGACGAAGCTGCGCAGCGGCGCAATGCTCTTCTCGATCGACGGCCCGGTGACGAGGGCCTCGGCGGCCTCGGGGTCGAGGCGGCGGCGCAGTTCGTCCCAGAACGCATCGTCGCTCCATTGTTCGACGTGGTCGTCGAGCGAGCACTGCACGTAGTGCCGGCTGCGGGTCATCGAGCGCATCGAGCACAGCGCGAAGCCGCGCTCGTGGTTCGAGTAGATCAGTTCGTGGCTCACCGGCGGCGTGTCGGACAGCACCCCGAGCCAGCCGAACGGATAGATCTTCTCGTAGGTGCGGATCGCCACCGCCGGCACGCTGGCGCGGCTGACGCCGTGATAGCCGTCGCAGCCGGCGATGAAGTCGCACACGAGCTCGTGGCTCGCGCCATCCTTGGAGTAGGTGACGCGCGGGTGGTCGCTGTCGAAGTCGTGCAGTGCGACATCGGCCGCGTCGTACACCGTGCGTGCACCGCTCGTGGCACGTGCGGCCATCAGGTCGCGTGTCACTTCGGTCTGGCCGTAGACCATGACCTGCTTGCCGCCGGTCAGCGTCTTCATGTCGATGCGGTGGCGCGCGCCGCCGAAAGCGAGCTCGAACCCGCCGTGCACCAGGCCTTCCTGGTGCATGCGGGTGCCGACGCCGGCTTCGTCGAGCAGGTCCACGGTCACCTGCTCCAGCACGCCGGCGCGGATCCGGCCGAGCACGTATTCGGGGCTGCGCGCTTCCACGATGACGGCGTCGATGCCCGCCTTGTGCAGCAGCGCGCCGAGCAGCAGGCCCGACGGGCCGGCGCCGACGATGGCGACCTGGGTGCGGGTGGTGGTCATGGGGATGTCTCCTTGGTGGTGAGGGTCGGGTTCACAAGAGCGGGCGCAAGGCCTTCTGCGCCTGGCGCAATGGCGGCAGGCAGGTGTCGATGAGTTGCTGCATCGTGAAGCGGTCGGCGCTCACGCTCACGTTGAGCGCCGCGCGCACGGTGCCGCGGCGGCCGGCGAGCGGCACCGAGAGCGTGCGCAAGCCGGGTTCGAGTTCCTGGTCGACGGCGGCCCAGCCCTGCACACGCACCTGCGCAACGGCCGCGGCGAGCCTGCGCACGCTGGTCATCGATTGCGGCGTCAGCGGTTGCAGGGACTGGCGCGCGATCCACGCTTCGGCTTCGTCCGGCGCCAGTGCGGCGACCAGCACGCGGCCGTTGGCGGTGCACCAGGCGGGCACGCGCGTGCCCGGCTGCAACGTGCGCGAGACGAGCCGGCCGGCGGTGGTGGCGGCGATGCAGATCACGTCGTCGCCGTCGAGCACGCCGGCCGACGAGGCTTCCTGGAGACCATTCGCCAGCCGGTGCAGTTCGGGCTCGACGATGCGCGGCAGCACGTTCGACTGCATGTAGCTCTGGCCCAGGCGCAGCACCTTGGCGGTCAGTGCGTAGAGCTTCTTCTCGTCGCTGCGCAGGTAACCCAGGTGTTCCAGCGTGATGAGGTAGCGGCGTGCCGCGGCGCGGCTCAGCTGGCAGCGCTGCGCGACCTCGCTGATCGTCAGGCGCGGGTGGCTGCGATCGAAGGCACGGATCACCGCCAGGCCCTTTTCGAGCCCGGCCACGAGGTCGCGCGCGGCCGGCGCCGGCGTGTCGCCGTCGGTCTCCGGGGCGATGGCGGGGGCAGCGGGTGCGCGTGGTTTCATGGCCTTCGAAATCTAGCGAATAGCCCGCTTCGAGCCAAGCCAGGAAAGGCCGTGTTTGTGCGAATAGCGCACAACCGTCGGGGCCGGACGAATCGCCGGCACGTTCGGCCCAAAGGAAAGAAAGGCGCGACTGCAGGCGCAGGTCGATGGCGTCGGCACCGGCACGCGCCCTGCGCACCGCGGCCCGCGACCGCCGGCCGTGCCGCGCGTGGCGGACCGCTCTATACCGTCAAGCGCATTCGGCCACGGGCCGCGGCCTGTGCGGCGCCTGCGCAAAGAGCAATGCGCCCACCCGCGCCGGGTCGTTGACGGTCCGGATGGTGTCCCATGCGTGCTGCGCCTCTGGGAAGCGGCGGCGCAGCAGGTTGAGCCACTGCTTGAGCCGCCCGGCACGGTGGCGCGCGGCGATCTGCGGGCCGATGCGGTGCCAGTAGTCGGCCACCAGCGGCGCGAGCGTGGGCCACTCGACGCCGGTGCCTTCTGCGTGGCGCAGTGCCAGCGCCAGGCCGGGATCGGCGACGATGCCGCGCCCGAGCATCAGGGCGTCGCAGCCGCTCTCGGCCAGGCAGCGGCGGGCGTCGTCCACGCTCCAGACCTCGCCGTTGGCCACCACCGGGATCGCCACCGACGCGCGGATGTGGGCGATGCGGTCCCAAAAGGCGGGCGGGCGGTAGCCGTGCAGCTTGGTGCGGCCGTGCACGACGAGCTCACACGCGCCGGCCGTCTCGATGGCCCGTGCACATTCGATCATGCGCGACTCGTCGCGGTGCCCGAGCCGCATCTTGGCGGAGACCGGCAGGTGCGCCGGCACCGCGCGCCGCACCGCGGCCACGATCGAATGCACGAGATCCGGTTCGTCGAGCAGCACGGCGCCGCCGCGGTGCCGGTTGACTGTCGGCGCGGGGCAGCCGAAATTCAGGTCGATGCCTTCCGGCCCGAGTTCGCACAGCGCTGCGGCGTTGTCGGCCAGGCAGGCCGGGTCGGAGCCGAGCAGCTGCGCGCGCACCGGCGTGCCGGCGCGGGTGCGGCTGCCATGGCGCAACTCGGGCATCAGGCGCAGGAAGACCCGCGCGGGCAACAGCTGGTCGGTCACGCGGATGAACTCCGATACGCAGCGGTCGACGCCGCCCACTTGCGTGATCGTGTCGCGCAGGTGGTGGTCGAGCAGGCCCTCCATCGGCGCCAGCAGGATGCGCGGGGCTGGCTTCGGCTCAGTCATGGCGCACCCACACGCGCAGCGGGCCCGTCGGCGTGAAGCCGGCCGCCTGCGCCGCAACGAGATCGTTGCCGCGTTCGTAGCCGACGAGCGGCAGGTCGGGGAACGCGGACTGCGCCAGCGCCACGAGCGCGGCCCACAGCCCCGGTGCGGCATCGGCGTCCTCGATCTCGCCCACGACGCCGAAGACGTTGGACAGCCCCGCCACCGGCCCGCTGCGGTTGGCGATGCCGCCGGCCACGATATGGTCGTGCTCGTAGCCGGCGAAGAACGCCACGTCGGGGTCGGCCAGCAACGTGGCCGGAAACTGCGGGGGCCGCCCGGCAAGCGCGAGATCCGCTCCGCCGCTCGACCACGCGTGCTCCCAACGCGCCAACTCGGCGGCGTCGTGTACGCGTGCCCAGCGACGGCCGGTGCCCGCAGGGACTGCTGACGGCTGCGCATCGCGCCAGATCCAGCGTGCATCGAACAGCGGCTCGAAGCCGTGCGGCGCCAGGTCGAGCGCAGCGTGGCTGTCCTTCACGGTCCAGCGCGGCGCCATCGGCAACGCGCGCAATGCCGAAATCTCGTGCAGCGCGGCCTTGCGCGCGGCGTCGGCCGCGTCGATCGTCACCAGGTTGGCGTGATACGCCGGCGGTGCGCGGTGCACGCTCCACAAGCCGTGGCCGAAGTGGCCGGGCACCCCATGCGCGCGGCACACGGTGTCGCACCACACGGCATTGTTCAGCGCCGCCAGCTCGGGCTGCGTGCGGGGCTTTCCGGTGCGCGGTGTCGTCACGGCACGGACGGTAACGCAGACGGCATGGGCTCGTGCAGCGTCGCGCAATGCGGGCCGCCGCCGACCCAGTTGGCGCCGAGCGCGTCGATGAAGACCACGCGCCGGGTCGGGAACGCGGCCTCGAAGAGCCGCCGCACGCGCTCCTGCGTGGCGTGCGGCGTGCCGTGGCGTTCGTAGCCCGGCACGACGACCACGCCATTGGCGATGATGAAGTTGAGGTAGCTGGCCGAGGCCACCTGCATCACGGCGTCGCCCTCGCGGCGGCGCTCGCGCGGCGGGAAGTAGTCCGCGGTCCACTCCTGCGACCAGGCCGGGTCCGCACCGGCGGAGAGAAAGATGCGCCGTTCGATGATGCGCGGCATCGGCACCTTGACGACCCGCAGCGGCACGCCGTCGATGCCCGCGCTGCGCGCCAGGATCTCGAAGTTGCGCTGCATGCGCTGGCGGTTCAGGCGCGCCACGGGGTGCGCGGCCACGTCGGCGTCGTCGGGCCAGGCGAGCAGCACCGTGCCGGCGTCGGCAAACCGCACGAACTCGTCGGTATGGCCGCCCGTACCCCAGGCCACGTAATTGGCCGTGATGGTGGCGCGCAGCTGCGGGTCTTCGGCCAGGCCGTCGGGCAGCCAGATGACCTTGCGCACGCCGGGCAGCGCGAGGTGCAGGCGCTCGAGTTCGGCGCGCGAGCGGCCGGGGTTGCGCTGCCGCACGAGCGTTTCGTTGGCGATCAACAGGCCGCGCCCGTTGGATTCGACACCGCCGCCTTCCATCGTCAGCGCGGACGGGAAGATGTGCGCGCCGACGAGTCCGGCGATCGCGCGGTCGAGATCGTTGCGGGTGGTCTCGGTGTTGGCGGTGCAGTCGCGCTCGCGCTGCGGGTCACCGGCATGCCGCGTGGCGCACCAGCCGGGCAGGCCGTAGTGGTTCCACTGGAAATCCACCACGCCGAGTTCGCGATTCGGGCCGGTGGCAAAGACGGCGGCGTCGCGCAGGAAATACATCGAAAGGCGCTCGACGTGGATGCCGGTGACGGCGTGGCCCAGCCCGCGTGTGTGCAACAGGGCACGCGCGGCCTCCGCGGACGCGTCGTCCGACACGAGCATCTCGAGCCGCACGTGTGCATGCAGTGCGGCGACGAGGTCGGCGGTCAGTTCGGCATGGCCGGCGTCGTAACCCAGCCAGAGCGCGCGCAGCGGCTCGAACTCGCCGGGAATGCGGAACTGCGACACATCGGGCGGCGGGCGGGGTGCCGGGGCCGCCGTGTCGGGCGGCTCGCCTTCGTTCGACCAGGGCGGCGGCATCCGCAGTCGCGGCAGGTGCGGCCGGGGGGGCAACGGCGGGGACGGCGCGCACCCGGCAGCCAGCCCTGCAATGGCGGCCACCACCGCGCGCCGTGACAGGCCGCCCGGTGCAGCTACCGGGTGGGCGGCACGGTCGTCAGGCTCGTGAGGAGTGGGCATCGGGAATCGGCTTGGGCGCTGGGATGGGCAGGCAATCGAGGCGGCGCGGCCAGCGCGCCGGCGGCAGTATGCGCGCCGGCGCGACTATGCTTGCCGGCTCCCGACCAAACCCGAGCCCGCCGCATGACCGTCGAACTGAAGAAGCCCGGCACCGCCGCCACCCCGATCCACGCCACCGACCGCGCGCACTTCAAGACGCTGTTGCCGAAGCTGCCCCCCGCCACGCAGGCGTGGCTCGCCACCGTGGGTTTCGAAGGGGCACCGGATACCCATGTGATGCTGCCCGACGCCCATGGCCGCCTGGCGGCCGTATGGGCCGGCGTGCACGGCGCTGCGCACCCGTACGCGCTGGCCGCGCTGCCGCGCCAGTTGCCCGCCGGCCGCTACCGGCTCGGCGACGACGGCCTGGCGCTCGACGCCCACGCGGCCGCGCTGTCGTGGGAACTCGGCAGCTATGTCTTCGATGCCTACCGCAAACCGAAACGCGAGTCCGCCGTGCTGCAACTGGCGGCCAGCGAACCCAGCACCCGCGGGGCACTCGTGGCTGCCGCGGTGTGCGCCACGCGCGACCTCGTCAATACGCCGGCCGAGCACATGGGACCGGCGCAACTGGCGCAGGCCGTCAAGCTGGTGGCGGCGCAGCACGGTGCCAAGTTCAAGCAGACGGTGGGCGATGCGCTGCTGAAGGCCGGGTTCCCCGCCGTCCATGCGGTGGGCCGCGCAGCCGATGCGGCGCGCGCGCCGCGCGTGATCGAGCTGACCTGGGGGTCGGCCAAGGACCCGCTGCTCACGCTGGTCGGCAAGGGCGTGTGTTTCGACAGCGGTGGGCTCGACATCAAGAGTGCCGAAGGCATGCGCCAGATGAAAAAGGACATGGGCGGCGCCGCCAACGCGCTCGGCCTGGCCTCGCTCGTGATGGCGCTGAAGCTGCCGGTGCGCCTGCACCTGATCATCCCCGCGGTGGAAAACGCGATCGCCGGCAATGCCTACCGGCCGGGCGACGTCATCAAGACCCGCGCCGGCGTGCACATCGAGATCGGCAATACCGACGCCGAGGGCCGCGTGATCCTGTGCGACGCGCTCGCGTATGGCGCCGAATCGAAGCCTGCGCTGATGATCGACCTGGCCACGCTCACCGGCGCCGCGCGCGTGGCGCTCGGGCCGCAGCTGCCGGCGCTGTTCTGCCGCCGCATGGACCTGGCCCGCGAGTTGGTCGACCGCGGCCTGGAACTGCACGATCCGCTGTGGCATCTGCCGCTGTGGCAGCCGTATCACGCCGGCATCGAGAGCGACATCGCCGACATCGTCAACACCGGCAAGGGCCCGTCGGCCGGCGCCATCAACGCCGCGCTCTTCCTTGCCGACTTCGTGCCCGATTCGGTGGAGTGGCTGCACGTCGACCTGTTCGCCTGGAACGACGCCGCCCGGCCGGGGCGGCCTGTGGGCGGCGAGGCGCAGACGGTGCGGACGCTGCTGGCGCATCTGGAAACACGCTTCGGCG
>JAHECD010000215.1 GCA_024641945.1 Rubrivivax sp.
GCGGGCACGGCACAAGGCTGACTTGCCGCGACAGACGGCGCCGCGGGCGGGTCACATCGGGTTCACTGCTGCCAGATTCACCTCAAGGCGCCGCGGCGCCTCAGCTGAACAGCCGCCGCGCCGCCGCCGACCCCGCCGCAAGGTCGCGCGATTCGAGGCTGCGGTACAGCGTGGCGAGCTCCTTGCCGATCGCGTCGTACGCGTGCAGCGTGACCGGCGTGCCCTGGTCGTCCACGGCGGTGGCGTCCATGTCGTCCGCCAGTTCGGTGGCGCAGCGGTGCCAGGCCGGGAAAGGCTCGGCCGCTTCGTCGGTCTGCGGCACGTCCAGCGTCAGCGTGACCTCGCGCACGGCGGTGCCCTGCGGGTCGTCGGCGAGCGCAGCCTGCGGGTCGAAAGACAGCACCAGCATCGGCGGCGCGCCGTCTTCGGCGCCAGGCAGCACCAGCCGCCCTGGCAGCGAGCCGGGCACGAAGCCATGCCGGCCGGCGCACTGCTGCAGATAACCCACCGACCAGGCCACCGAGTTGGCGCGCAGCAGCATCGTCAGCTGCGCGTCGAGCGGGCTGGCAAAGGCGTCGAGTTCGCGTGCCCGCGCCACCGCCTCCAGCATGTCCGGGAAATCGGGCGCCGCGCCGATGCCCTCGGCAAACGCCTGCACCTTCTGCACAAACTCGGAATATTCGATCTCGTTCAGCGCGCCGCTGCGGTTGGCAAGCTGCACACCGGCCTGGAATTCACCGTACATGCGGCCGTGCGCCGGCGTTTCCCATTCGCCCGTCTCGGTGTCCAGGCCCTCGATCTGCATCGGCTTGGTCCCGGCGCGCCGGCTTGCGGGCAGGTGCGCGATCGCCACCTCTCCGGCCACCGGTGCGTCCAGCGTGAGCGGCACGATGACATCGATGAGCGCGTCCAGGCGTGCCGCACGTCGTGTGGCCGGCATGCGCAGCACGGCCGGCGCTTGCAGATCCGGCACGCCGCCCTCGCCCGCGCCGCCCATGGACGGCTCGACCCGCGGGCTGGTGCCCTGCGGCGGCGCGACGGCCTGCTTCGGCCCCGCGCCGCGGGCGCGCCACCAGCTCTGCAAGGCGATGGCGACCAGCACCACCACACCGAGCAGCGCCAGGGCGATGGTCAGGTTCATGTTCGACATCCGGCGCGCGGTTCGTGGTCAGGCCGCTTCGGCCAGGCTGACCGCGACTTCCATGTCGACCGCGACGATGCGCGAGACGCCCTGCTCCTGCATCGTCACACCGATCAACTGCTCGGCCATTTCCATTGCGATCTTGTTGTGGCTGATGAACAGGAACTGCGTGCCCTTGCTCATCTCGTGCACGAGCTTGCTGTAGCGCTCGGTATTCGCGTCGTCCAGCGGCGCGTCCACCTCGTCGAGCAGGCAGAACGGCGCCGGGTTGAGCTGGAAGATCGCGAACACGAGCGCAATCGCGGTGAGCGCCTTCTCGCCGCCCGACAGCAGATGGATGGTCGAGTTCTTCTTGCCCGGCGGCTGCGCCATCACCTGCACGCCGGCGTCGAGGATCTCGTCGCCGGTCATCACGAGCCGCGCCGCACCGCCGCCGAACAGGCTCGGGAACATGCGGCCGAAATGCTCGTTCACCTGCGTGAACGTCTGCCCCAGCAGGTCGCGGGTCTCGAGATCGATCTTGTGGATCGCGTCTTCCAGCGTATCGATGGCCTCGGTGAGGTCGGCATATTGCGCATCGAGGAAGGTCTTGCGCTCGCGCGACTCGGTCAGTTCGTCGAGCGCGGCGAGGTTGACCGCACCGAGTGCATTGACCTCGCGCTGGATGCGGTCGATCTCGCCCTGCAGTCCCCAGAGCTTGACGCCGCCCTCCTCGATCGAGCGCTGCAGTGCCTCCATCTCGGCCCCGGCGGCCGTGAGCTGCTCGAGGTACTGCGCGCCGCCGAGTTGCGCGGCCTGCTCCTCGAGCTGCAGCTTGGTGATGCGCTCGCGCAGCGGGTCGAGGCTGCGCTCGAATTCCATGCGCTTTTCGTCACCACCGCGCAACTTGGCGGTGAGGTCGTCGTATTCGCTGCGCACGGCAGCGAGTTCGCGTTCGCGATCGAGCTTGAGCACCAGGGCCGTCTGCAGGCCGGCCTGTGCGGCGGCGTCGTTGAGCGTGCCGAGCTCCATCTCCAGCTGCTGCCCCGCCTGCGCGTTGGTCTGCGCCTGCTGTTCGGCCGTTTCGATGGCCCGTTGCAGCTCGCCGCGCCGGGCAGCCAGCGCACGCGCCTGGAACTGGGCCTCCTGCGCCTGGCGCTCCAGGGCACGCTGCTGCTCGCGTGCATCCGCCAGCTTGCGCTCGGCCGCGATCACGGCTTCGTCGAGCTCGGCGTGGCGCTCCTGGGTCGTCGCGAGCTGGAGGTCGAGCTCCTCGAAGCGGGCCTCGCCGGTGGCTCGGCGCTCCTGCAGGTCTTCGAGCTGGGTATCGATCTCGGCCAGCTCGTCCTCGAGCTGCGTGCGGCGCGTCTGCGTCGCCTCGGCCTGCTGGCTCAAGCGCAGCAACTCGACATGCAGCTGGTGAGCGCGGGTCTGCGTCTCGCCCGCCTCGCGCCGGGCGCCGACGAGCCTCTGCGAGGCTTCGGTGAAGGCGGCGTCGAGCCGCACGAGCGCCGTCTTCGCCTCGTCCGCGATCAGTGCCTGCGCGCGCACCTGGCGCTCGAGGTTCTCGATCTCCTGCGCACGCGCCAGCATGCCGGCCTGCTCGGAGTCGGGCGCGTAGAAGCTCACCGCGAACTGCGACACCGCGTGGCCCTCGCGGGTCATGATCACTTCGCCATGCGTCAACTTGGCGCGGTGCGCCAGCGCCTCGTCGATATTCGGCGCGGTATAGACACCTTCGAGCCAGTCGACGAGCAGCGCCTTCAGCCCCGCGTCGCCCAGCCGGAGCAGGTCGCTCAGGCGCGGCAGCGTGCGGTGTGCGTCCGGCGCGCCGGCGGCCGGGGCCGTGTAGAAGGCCAGGCGTGAGGGCGGCGCATCGGC
>JAHECD010000216.1 GCA_024641945.1 Rubrivivax sp.
TCCTTGGCAGGCCCACGCCAACAATCCGGTGAAGACCGACATCGCCGGCGCGCGCATGGCCGGCCGATTGTTCGAACACGCGGGCGCGCTGTACCGACCGGCGCAGGACTGCCTGCATACCTATGGTGCCTCGGTCGTTTTGAAGCGCATCGTGCGCCTGACGCCGACGGAGTTCGAAGAGGTCGAGGTGCGGCGCCTGCTGCCCGACCCCAGCGGCCCGTGCCCGCACGGCCTGCACACACTCACGGCCTGGGGCGATCGCACGCTCATCGACGGCAAGGCGCACGGGTTCAATCCGCTGAACCTCTGGCGCAAGGTGCGTCGGCGGGCGATGCCGGGGCGTGCCGGCCGCGATGTCGTGATGGCAGGCACCGCCGGGACTCGCCGGCTGGCCGTTTACATCCCGCACCTGCGCACCGGAGGCGGCGAAATCTCGATGCTGCGGCTTGCCGAGGGGCTTGCCGCCGGCGGCCTCGAAGTCGACCTGATCGTGCACGAACTCGGGACGAGCGAACTCGTGGTGCCGCAGGGAATCAACGTCATCAGCCTGGACTGCGGCGGGACGATCAGTGCGGTGCGTCGGCTGGCGAGCCTGCTGCGTGATCGGCGGCCGCAATGGCTGCTGAGCGCGTTTCCTCACACCAATGTCGCATCCGTCGCGGCGATGATGCTTTCGGGCATCGACGGCCGCTGCATCCTGTCCGAGCACGCTCCGCTGTCGCGCCAGATCGCGCAGCAAGGCGGCTGGCGCTATCGGCTGCTGCCGCCGCTGGTTCGATGGGCCTACCGCCGTGCGCATGCCGTGGTGGCGGTGTCGACGGGTGTGCGCGACGACCTGCAGCCCTTGCTGGGCCCGGGCGTGGCGCCGCAGGTCATCGGCAACCCGGTACTGGTGCGCGGATTCGAGACCGAATTTGCGCATGTACCCGAGCATCCCTGGCTCGCGGACGCCTCGCTTCGTGTCGTGCTGAGTGTTTGCCGGCTGAGCGTCGAGAAGGATCTGCCCACGCTGCTGCGGGCGTTCGACGAGGTTCATCGGCGACAACCGGCGACCCGTCTGGTGCTGGCCGGCGAAGGGCCCGACCGCGCACGCCTGCAGGCATTGATCGAGAAGATGGGGCTGCAGGCGGTGGTCTCCATGCCCGGCTGGACGGCGCGGCCGCTGGCGTGGATGCACCGCGCTGCAGTCTTCGTGCTCGCCTCGCGGTACGAAGGCTTCGGCAACGTGCTGGTCGAGGCCCTTGCCGCGGGCACGCCGGTGGTTGCCACCGACTGTCCGGTCGGCCCGCGCGAGGTGCTCGTGGGTGGTCGGTATGGTGCTCTCGTGCCGGTGGGCGATGTGCAGGCGATGGCGCTGGCGATCGACGGCGCGCTCGACCGTCGAGAATTGCCCGAGGGCGCACGCGCCGCGGCGCTGCGCTACAGCCAGGACAATGCCTGCGCGGCGTACCTTCGCCTGTTCGAGAGCCTTTACGCGGGCTGACCCGACCTATGCTGATCAGCCACACGCTCCGCTATCTGCCGGCCCAGTTGCTTTCGCCGGCGGCGCAACTGGTGTCGATGATCCTGTGGACACACTGGCTCGTGCCCACGGAGATGGGGCTGTATACGCTCGTCACCGTGACGCAGGAGATGGCCTACGTGGCCTGCCTGGGGTGGTTCTCGGTCTACGCGTTGCGCTACCTTCCGCCGGACAAGGACACCGATGCGCGCCATCGGTATCTCGGCACGGAAAACGTCGTCGTCCTGGCCAGCATTGCCGCCAGCGCGCTGGTGGCGGCTGTCACGGCGTGGAGCCTGCATACGGACCGCCCGCTGTGGCAGGGCACCTTGGCCATCGGCGCGTTCTTTGCTACCCGCGCCGTGAATGCCCACTATGCCGAGCGCGCACGTGCGCAGTCGGCGTTCCTGGCCTACACGCTGCTGCAGGTCGCCGGCCCGCTGGGCGGGCTGGCGCTCGGTCTCGTCGCCTTCCGCCTGTATGCACCCGGCGCGATGGTGCTGCTGGCCGCTTATGCCGTGGCACAAGCCGTGGGTACCCTGCTGGCCTTGCCCATGCTCGGCATGCATTGGCGGATTGCGCGTCCCGACCCCGAGCTGTTGCGCGCCGCCATTCGATTCGGCGGGCCGATGCTGGGCCTGGGTGCACTGGGTTGGGCGGCGGAGAACTACATCCGTTACCTCGTGCAGTGGGCATCGGGCGCGGCGGCGCTTGGCTTGATGATCGTTGGCTGGTCACTCGGCCGGCGATGTGCCTCCGTCGCCAGCATGCTGGTGGCCACCGCGGCATTTCCGCTCGCATCGCGCCTGTTGAACGAAGGCCGGCGCTCGGAGGCCCTGGCGCAGTTGCGCGTCAACGCGGCCCTGATGCTGGCGGTGCTCGTGCCGGTGACCGCCGCACTCGACCTGCTGGGCCCGTCGCTGGTGGCGCTCACGGTGGCACCCGACTATCGCCAGCTGACGACCGAACTGCTCGGTCTGTCGGTCCTTGCCGGCACGCTGCGCAACCTGCACATGCACATCACCGACCAGCTGATGGTGCTCGAACGCCGCCTGCGCATGGTGGCCGAGATCGATGTCGTCGAAATCGTGGCCTGTGCCGCAGCGTCGCTGGTGGGCCTGCTGTGGTTCGGACTCAAGGGCGCTGTCATTGGCCAGGCGCTCGGCTCGCTGGTCACGCTGGCGTTGAGCATGCACTGGGCGCACAGCCGCCTGCAGTTTTCCTGGCCCTGGATCGAGATGGTCAAGATCCTGGTGGCCACGCTCGTGATGTCGCTGGTGCTCGTCTGGTTCGACGCGGCGCCGGCGCTGCGCGGGCTGATCGGTGGTGTCACGGTGGGCACACTCACGTACGCGTTGGCCATGGCCGTGCTGTTCGCACCCCAGCTGCGCCGGATGGTGGACGAGTTCCGCGCCCGTGGCAGCGCCTAGCGCGCACGGTGCGCGCGGCACTCAGCCGATGCCGAGGTAGACCAGTTCCGAGTACAGGTGGTCGATGCC
>JAHECD010000217.1 GCA_024641945.1 Rubrivivax sp.
TCTTGGCCTCGAAGGCGTCCTTGCTCCATTCGGCGTGCGCCAGGTTCGGCACCAGCCCCGCGGCGGCCATCAGGCCCGCCACCTTGGCGCCTTGCGCCAGCATCTCGCGTCTCGTTTGCATGGGCCCATCTCCTGTCGGATTGCGTTGGTCGGCGTTCACATGCTGTGAGACGCGGGCGCATCGTGAGGCATTCGCTAACATGACCGTACTACCCGGATGGGCTATCCGGCATCACCCGTTGCGGGAATAGACGACCCGGCGGCTGCCGGACGTTAATGCGGTAGCCGAAAAGACCGTGCGCGCGCCGTGTCGTGCGCAGCCACCTGGAGACAACCAAGATGAACTTCGACAAGGAATTCGACGCATCGGGGCTCGCCTGCCCGCTGCCCATCGTGAAGACCAAAAAATCACTCTCCGACATGGCGCCCGGCCAGGTGCTGCGTGTCGTCGCGACCGACCCCGGCTCGGTGTGCGACATGGCCGCCTTTGCGGAGCAGACGGGCAATGCCCTGCTGGAGTCGGGCGAAGAGGGTGGCAAGTACGTCTTCTTTCTGAAGAAGGCCTGACGGCCCCAACCCGCACCTGCAAAACGGACCCGACCGCATGGCCACCAAGAAAATGGCGATCATCGCCACCAAGGGCGCGCTCGACATGGCGTACCCGCCGCTCATCCTGGCATCCACGGCGGCGGCGCTGGGTTGGGATGTGCAGATCTTCTTCACCTTCTACGGCCTGCAGCTGCTGCGCAAGGACCTGAGCGGCATCGCGATCAGCCCGATCGGCAACCCGGCGATGCCGATGCCCGTGCCGATGCCCGTCATGGTGGCCGCGCTGCCCGGCATGGAGGCGATGGCGACATCGATGATGAAGGCCAAGATGAAGAAGAAAGGGGTCGCCTCGCTCGAGGAGTTGCGCGACCTCTGCCAGGAGGCCGACGTGAAGTTCATCGCCTGCCAGATGACGGTGGACCTGTTCGACTTCAGCAAGAGCGACTTCATCGACGGCATCGAATACGGGGGTGCCGCCACCTTCATGAAGTTCGCCGGCGAGACCGACGTCTGCCTCTTCATTTGAAAGGCGCATAGGGCGTCGAGACGGCCCGGCATACTTTGCGCCTGACGCGGCCCCGCGTCACCGACCCTCACGCAAGAATTCCGGATGAACAGTACCGCCGCCAGCCTCGGTCAGGTCGTTGTCGCAGGTGGCTTCGCGCTTGCATTCGTCTTCGGCCTCGTGGCCGCGAAGACCAATTTCTGCACGATGGGGGCACTGTCCGACATCGTCAACATGGGCCACTGGGGTCGCATGCGCATGTGGCTGCTGACGATCGCGGTGGCCATTGCGGGCACCACCGCGCTGTCGTACACGGGCCTGGTGGACCTGTCGAAATCCGTCGTGCAGCGGCCGAACCTTCCCTGGCTGTCGCTGCTGGCAGGCGGGCTGGTGTTCGGTATCGGCATGACCCTGGCAGGGGGCTGCGCCAACAAGAATCTCGTGCGCCTGGGCGGCGGCAGCGTGCGCTCGCTGGTCGTGCTGGTCTTCATGGGGCTGGCCTCTTACATGACGCTGAAGGGCCTGTTCGGCCAATGGCGCGCGAGCTGGCTCGACCCGGTGAATGTCAATCTCGGCGAACGCGGCTGGTCCGACCAGGGTCTGGGGACCGCACTCGCGCGGTTGACCGGCCTGGCGCCGAAGACCGCCCTGATGGTGGCCGGTGCCGCCTGCACGCTGGCCCTGCTCGTCTTCGTATTCAAGGACAAGCGCTTCCGCGCCAGCGGCGCACAGATTGCCGGCGGCACGTTGCTCGGCTTGCTGGTGGTGGCCGGCTGGTACGTCACCGGCCACCTCGGATTCGGCGAGAACCCCGACACGCTCGAGACGGTGTACTTCGCGACGAATACACGCACGATCGAATCGCTCAGCTTCGTCGCGCCGATCGCCTACCTGCTCGAGTTGTTGATGATGTGGACCGACGCTTCGCTGCACGCCACGTTCGGCATCGCCAGCGTGGTGGGCGTGGTCGCCGGCTCGGCGGCCTATGCGCTGGCGACGCGCAAATTCCGTTGGGAAGGTTTTGCGTCGATGGACGACCTGCGCAACCAGCTCGGCGGCGCCGTGCTGATGGGATTTGGCGGCGTTACCGCGCTGGGCTGCACGATCGGCCAGGGCCTCGCAGGCCTGTCCACGCTCGCCATCGGATCGGCCATCGCCGTCGCCGGCATCGTGGCGGGCTCGGTGGGCACGCTCAAGTACATCCTCTGGCGCGCCGAGCAGGATTGAGATCGCAGGGCACCGGGGCGAGACCCGGTGCCGGTGGGCATGCGCCCCGTCAACGGTTGCCCGGTGCCTTCCGAAGCCCGAACGCGCGGCCGATTCGTTGCAGCGAATCCGGCGAATCCCAATCTCGCGCACCCACCACCCTGTCGCGCACGCGGTGCTGCGCATCGACGAGCACCGTGAGCGGGATTTGCGTCGCGCCGAGCAGGTGTTCGAGTTCGAGCTGGTGGTCGATGAAATGACTGATCGTCGCGTTCGTCTGCTTGAGCACGGCCATCGCACGCTCGCGGTAATCATCCGTGGAGATGCCGATGATCGCGAAGCCGCGCGCCAGGTCGTGCCAGGCCAGCCGCTCCAGTGAAGCCATCTCGGCGCGGCACGGCGCGCACCAGCTGGCCCAGACGTTGATGACGAGCGGCCTGCCGCGGTAGGCCGACAGCATCCGGTCGGGCCCGTTCAGGCCGCGCAGGCGGGCGTCGCGCAACGTGCCGCCGATCGCCACCTCGGCGGGGGCCGCGCTGACGCCGTCGACCGGCGTCAGCGCGGCGCCGAGCGCCGCGGCGGTGATGATCGCGCGACGACGCATCGCCCGCCCGGCGCGTCAGTCGATGGCGGCCGCCGCCGGCCGTGCATAACCGGCGTCGACCCAAGCCGCGGCGCTGGCCGGCGTCAACC
>JAHECD010000218.1 GCA_024641945.1 Rubrivivax sp.
CGGGGCAGCGGGTGCCGACGCGGCGGCAGCGGCAGGCTCGGCGCCCGGCGCCAGCGTGCCGCAGCCCGCGGCCAGCAGCGCCAGCGTCACGAGCAGCGGCGTCGCGAGCCATCGCCTCATTTACTGAGGAGCCGCATCGCGCTTTCGAGCCCGGCCAACGTGAGCGGAAACATGCGCTGGTTCATCAGCTGCTGCAGGATTGCGATGCTCTGCCGGTACTGCCACACGCCCTGTGGTTCGGGATTGATCCAAGCGAATTTTGGGAACGCATGGGTGAGGCGTTGCAGCCATTCGGCGCCGGGCTCCTCGTTGTTGTATTCCACGCTGCCGCCGGGCTGCAGGATCTCGTACGGGCTCATGGTCGCGTCGCCCACGAAGATCAGCTTGTAGTCCCGGTTGTATTTGCGGATCACGTCCCAGGTCGGGAATTTCTCGCTGAAGCGGCGCCGGTTGTTCTTCCACATGAAGTCGTAGACGCAGTTGTGGAAGTAATAGAACTCGAGGTGCTTGAATTCGCTCTTGGCGGCCGAGAAGATCTCCTCGACGCGGTGGATGTGCTCGTCCATCGTGCCGCCCACGTCCATCAGCAGCAGCACCTTCACCTTGTTGTGGCGCTCGGGCACCATCTTGATGTCGAGCATGCCGGCATTCGCCGCCGTGGCGTGAATGGTGTCGTCGAGATCGAGCTCGAGCTCGGAGCCCTCGCGCGCGAAGCGGCGCAGGCGACGCAGCGCCACCTTGATGTTGCGCGTACCGAGTTCCTTGGTGTCGTCGTAGTCCTTGTACGCACGTTGGTCCCAGACCTTGACGGCACTCTTGTTGCGCCCCTTGTCCTGCCCGATGCGGATGCCTTGCGGGTTGTAGCCATAGGCGCCGAACGGGCTGGTGCCGCCGGTGCCGATCATCCGGTTGCCCCCCTCGTGGCGCTCCTTCTGCTCCTCGAAGCGCTTCTTCAGCGTCTCCATCAGCTCGTCCCAGCCCATCTTCTCGATCGCGGCCTTCTCTTCGGCACTGAGCTCGAGCTCGAGTGTCTTGCGCAGCCACTCGAGCGGCACGTCCTGGGTGAAATCCGTGAGCAGTTCCACGCCCTTGAAGTACGCCGAAAAGGCACGATCGAACTTGTCGAAGTTCGACTCGTCCTTGACCAGCGTGGTGCGCGACAGGAAATAGAACTCGTCCACCGACGGCCCGATCACGCCGGCCTGGATGGCCTCGAGCAACGTCAGGTACTCCTTCACGGAGACCGGCAGCTTGGCGGCACGAAGCGTGTAGAAGAAGTTGATCAGCATGTCATTTCGTCCGATGTCCTATTGTGGACGCGTGCGGCGATGGCGGCGCGCGCCCGCCTCAAATGACCAACTCGCAGACTTTGCTGGCCGTGATCGTGCTCCAGCAGGCTTTTTTCGGCCTGCTGTGGTTCGGCATGGCCGGCCTGAAGATGGCGCGCCTGCCGGCGTTGCATTGGGGCGCCGCCGCGCTGGTCTTCGCCCTTTCGATGGGCCTCGTGCTGATGCGCGACCAGCTGACGCTGTGGATCAGCGTATTCGGCGGCAACCTGGGCATGCTTGTCGGCTTCGTGCTGGTTCGCCGTGGCATTTCCTTGTTCATTGCGAGTCCCGTGCACGATCCCGAACAGGTGGTGGTCCTGCTGCTGGCGGCCGGGGCGATCGCATACGGCGTGCGCGGCGGCGTCGATTTCGTGATCGTCGTGATGGCCGTTTCACTCTCGATCGCGTGGAGCATGGGCCGCGCCACGGCGCAGACCGCGACGGGCCTGCGGCGGGAGTTCGGCCACGCGGCCTGGGGCTGCGCCGTGCCGCTGGCCGCGCTGACGGTCGCCTGGGCGGCGCGTGGGGCGTTTGCGCCCTTCCTCCCACACCAGATTGCGCAATCCGTCACCACGGCGCAAGCGGCCAATACCGCGATCGTGATGGTCTCGCTGCTGATCGGGTTGGTTCTCAACGCAACCCTGGTCGCGCTCGTGCTGGTGCGGCTGGTCCGGCGACTTCAGCACGCGTCGCACCACGACATGCTCACCGGCCTGCTCAACCGCCGCGGCATGAGCGCAAGGCTGGCCACCGAGGAAGGGCGGCGCGCCCGCTTCGGCACCGGGTTTGCCTTGCTGTCGGTGGACATCGATCACTTCAAGCGGATCAACGACTGCTACGGCCACACGGCCGGCGACGAGGTGCTCGTCGGCGTGGCCACGGCGATGGCCGCCGAACTGCGCGGCGTCGACACGATCGCCCGCATGGGTGGCGAGGAGTTCTGCGTGTTGTTGCCCGGCGCCGACGCGGCCGGTGCCGACCAGACGGCCTACCGGCTGATGCAGGCCGTCGCGCTCAAGGTCTATCCGGATATCGACCCCGGTCTGCAGGTCACTGTCAGTGTCGGCGTGGCCACCGCCGACGACCTGCAGGAAAGTGTCTCCGCCCTGCAGCGTCGGCTCGATACGGCGCTGTACGAAGCCAAGGCCAGCGGACGCAACCGGGCGGTCTGGGCGCCGCCGACGCAGACTGCGGATCTATAGCCTCCGACCGGCCCCCCGGCCATTGGCCTGCGGTACGAGGCGCCCCGTTTCGGCCCGAAGCGGCCGTTCGCGGCGGCCCGCATCGACGATTTCGCGAGCCCTCGACGCACGCGTGCGTGGCACCTGTGCAGGGGCAGGCGGTCCGGGCATGCGTTCTCCGGCCCACGCTCGCGGGCGACCATCGCGACGGACCGGCGTTGGCTCGTCAACAGCGTGGCTCGACGCCAGCCGCGCCCCCACCGCGAATCGGGCCTGCGCCCGCACACCCGAACCGCCCGCCCCCGCCGAGACGTTGGCGTGCCTGCAGGCCCGAAACCCCGTGTCGCAGGGCGCTGGTGGTGCCTGCGGGCGCAGGCCCGATTCGCGGTTGGGACCGGGCAGGCGCCAGGCCACGGCGTT
>JAHECD010000219.1 GCA_024641945.1 Rubrivivax sp.
CCGCGTCGAGCAGTTGTTCGAGTTGGGCTGCCGGCACGGGCCGGCTGATGAAGTATCCCTGCGCTGCGTCGCAGCCCAGTACCTGCAATCGTTGCAGCGTGTCGCGATCCTCGATGCCCTCTGCAATGACACGACGCCCGAGGTTGTGTGCGAGGTCGATGATGGAGCGCACAAGAACCGCGTTGTGGTCATCGCGAAGCATGTCGGTGACGAATGATCGGTCGATCTTCAGGTCGTCGAATGGCAACCGCTTCAGGTACGAAAGCGACGACATGCCGGTTCCGAAATCGTCGATCGCGATACGGATGCCCATCGCCGAAAGGGTCTCGAAGGTCGCGGCAGCGCGCGCCACATCGTCCATGGCTGCACTTTCGGTCAATTCGAGCTCCAGCAGCGCTGGCGGCAGGCGCGCTTCCTCGAGCCAGGCAGCAATGTGCGTGGGCAGTGTTTCGTCGAGAAGGTCCAGTGGCGAGAGGTTGACGGCGACCGTGATCTGCCTGCCTTGGGCGTGCCACTTTGCGGCCGTCGCAATGGCCTCGCGCAGGACCCAGGCGGTGAGTTGGTGGATCAGGCCGTTCTGTTCTGCGAGCTGGATAAACCGGTCCGGGGCGACCAGGCCCAGTTGCGGGTGCTTCCACCGTACGAGGGCCTCGACGCCGTCGAGCGTTGAAGTCGTGAGCGAGAGTTTGGGCTGGTAGTGCAACTCGAACTCGCCGCGCTCGATGCCTACACGCAGGTCATTGACGAGCCTGAGTCTCTCGAGCGAGTTCGGGTCGGCCTGTGCTGCGTAGAGCGCGTGGCCGGATTGCCTGCGCTTGGCGTCGTACATCGCCACATCGGCGCGCTGGATGAGCGAATCCGCGCTGTTGCCGTGTTGCGGATGGATGGCAATGCCCACGCTGGTGCGCAGGCGCAGGGACACGCCATGGACCATGAAGTCCCGGTCGAGTGCTTGTTGGATCGACCGTGCGCAGGCGATGGCGCCGTCGCCGTGGGTGTCGGGCAGGACGATGGCGAATTCGTCGCCGCCGAGCCTGGCACAGGTGTCTGCGGGACGCAATGCCGCCTGGAGGCGCGCAGCCGACTGCCGGAGGAGTTCGTCGCCGTAGGAGTGCCCGAGTGTGTCGTTGACTTCCTTGAAGCGGTCGAGGTCCATGATCAGCAATGCGAGCGGCTCGTTCCGTCGGCTGGCCAGGTTGAGGCCATGCGCGAGGCGCGCGTGCAGCAATCCGCGATTGGGCAGACCGGTGAGTTCGTCGTGCTGGGCTTGGTGGAGCAGCGCAGCGTTCTGTTCGTCGAGCCGTCGGCCGATGCTGGTGGCGATGATCAATGCGGCCCAGACGGCGAGCCAGACGACGACCACGCCGAGTACAGCAAGTTTCAACGCCAGAGACTCGAGGACCGGCTGTGCCACCTTTGGGCGGGGTTCGAGCAGTGTCAGCACGCGGCGGGTCGAGGGGCCCAGGCTCTCCACCCGGTAGTAACGGTCACCCCCGAATTCGAAGCTCGACGTTCCCCGCGTCCTTGCGGCGGCCACGGCATCCCACAGTCCCGGGCGTTGTCGAACTGCCGCCGAGAGGTAAAGCGGCCGGCCCCGCGCGTCGCTCACGCCGAAGAAGTGGTGGGCCGACTCCACGCCCGCGAGACGCAGGGCCAATTCATCCGCCGGCGCGTCGCCCAGCCCGCGGGCCAGCCGTGCGGCAACGTCCTCGAGCAGTGCTGGCGCGCTGCGTGTCTGTACATCGTCAGCAATGCGGTAGGCCATCGCGCCGAAGATGGCCAGCACGAGGACCGATACGCCGATCGTCGCGGCCAGCATGCGCTTGCGCAGATCGGCGCTCGACGCGCCACCGGCCTCTGCCGCGATCGGCCGTGTATTAAGGCCGGCCATCTGGTAGACGGGGCAGAACCCCAGCGGCGAGCACAGCAGGTTCACGACACCGAATAGGCCAACGATGGTGCCGGCGAGACGGTCGGTCATGAACCACGTGTCAAAGAAGCCGAACCAGACGAGGCCCAGGCCGATGCCTGTGCGCAGCACTTGGTCGAACGGCCCCATGTTGCGGCAACGCACGGTGCGCCACCAGTCGGGAGTGGCGGTACCTGATGGGGTGCAGGCCTGCGCCACATTCTCGTCAGACAAGCGCGGTCCTCTTCATGTATAGCCGATATGGCCCGTGTGGGCCTGCGATGGGTCTGGTCGCGAACGGGGATGCCTCCATCCCACCTTCTCGGTCATTTCGTGCGGGAGCGCTCGATCTTGAGGGGTGGGTATTCTTCGATCACGCTCCTGTGCGCAGTAAGTCGCGAACTTCCGGCCGATGAGTAAGCAACGGACATGTCGTTTCAGCCGGAGAGCGGCCGGACACGACATTGGCCGAATTTATTGACGGCACGACCGCTGGATTCATGGCCGATTCTCGGTCGCAGCTGCGAAGGAACTCTTGCAAAATTTGCGGAAGGCATCCACATTCTCCTCCCATGCAAACATCTTCCGAGAATTGCCTCTTCACGAACACAATGACGACGTTATATGAAAAGTAAGCGTGCGCACACATACTTGGAAAATGTCTCCGATTGAGGAATCGCGTTTGATGTTTCATCTGGCAGCCTCGGAGAGGTATCAAGCTGCCAATACCGCACTTGATTGGTGCGACATCAACTGAAAAATACAGATCCTTTTGAAACAGTGTTATAATTTAATCATGAACAATCAAACCACATACTCAACGCTTCAAATCAATCTCATTAATCTTTCCCAGACCGCGGCCGGTTTTTCGGCGAGCGAGATAACGGGGTTTTCTCCGGAGCAGGTTAGGCGCACGGCAGAGGCCTTGGTCAAAGACGGCCAGATGATCCGATCCAAAGTGTCGCCGCGGCGCGTGCGGTACTTCGCAAATGACCAGCTCGCAAAGGACTACGCGT
>JAHECD010000027.1 GCA_024641945.1 Rubrivivax sp.
AGGGGCTACGGGCATCGCCGGCTTGGCGGGCGCCGCAGCAGTGGTGGCCGCGGGTGCGGCAGGCGTGGCCGGTGCGGGCTTGGCCGCTGCCGCCGGGGCCGGCGCGGCACCCTTGAATGTGGCGCCGTTGACGGTCAGGCCTTCAGCCGAGAACTTGGCGGCATTGCCTTCACCGACACCCTTGACGCGGTCGACGAAGTCCTGCCAATCCTTGAACGAGCCCTTCTTGCGCTCGTCCAGGATCTTGCCGGCGATGGCGGGGCCGATGCCCTTGATGCCGTCGAGTTCGGCCTGGCTGGCCTTGTTGACATCCACCGCGGCAAAGGCAGTGGCAGCGATCAGGCCCATCACGGCCATCATCAAACGTTTGAGCATGTCGACTCCAGGTTTTTCTTGTCGCGCGGGCGGTAAGGGGTCCCGCCAATCCCCGCGGCCCGTGTCACGCCGTGCAGGCTGCAACGCGGCGCACCGGGGCGCCGTTGACCCACGGCACGTGCCGCCGGAAATTGTTTCGGGGAGAGGTGCCTCGTCAGCGGCGGCCGGGGCAGGTGGCCATGTCCGGCCGGACGGCGCACTGGCGCTGGCCGCTGGCGCGCGCATTGATCGAGACTGCCGCGCTGCGGCCACGCGGCCGTGCGGCGACGGCCCCGGGGCGGTCCACCGTGGCGCGCCGCCCGTTGCGAAGCGCTCAGCGGGCCTTCTTGCGCACCACGGGTTTTGCCAACGGCCGCGGCGGCAGCCCGGTGTGCTGCGTCAACAACCGGCCGCGCGACACCTTTGCGGCGGGATTTGCGGGCTCTGTCGAATTCTTGCGCCGTGCGCTCGTATAGCTGCCGTCGGTGGCGGGCTGGAAGCTCGGGATCAGGTGGTGCTTGCCGTTGCCGATGAGGTCGGCCCGGCCCATCGCCTTGAGTGCGTCGCGCAGCAGCGGCCAGTGATTCGGGTCGTGGTAGCGCAGGAAGGCCTTGTGCAGCCGCCGGCGCTTCTCGCCCCGCACGATGTCCACGCGCTCGGCACGCGCCGCATCGCGGCTGATGCCCTTCAGCGGATTGAGGCTGGTGTGGTACATCGCCGTGGCGGTCGCCATCGGCGACGGGTAGAAGGTCTGCACCTGGTCGGCCTTGAAGCCGTTGCGCTTGAGCCAGACGGCCAGGTTCATCATGTCGACGTCGCTCGTGCCGGGATGCGCCGCGATGAAATACGGGATCAGGTACTGCTTCTTGCCCGCCTCGGCGCTGAATTTCTCGAACAGCTGCTTGAACCGGTCGTAGCTGCCGATGCCCGGTTTCATCATCTTGGACAGCGGCCCGCCTTCGGTGTGCTCGGGAGCGATCTTGAGGTAGCCGCCCACGTGGTGCGTGACGAGCTCCTTCACGTACTCGGGCGAGCGGATCGCCAGGTCGTATCGCAGGCCGGAGCCGATCAGGATCTTCTTGACGCCGCGCAGCGCGCGCGCGCGGCGATACATGTGGATCAGCGGGTCGTGGTCGGTATTCAGGTTCGGGCAGATGCCGGGGTAGACGCAGCTCGGCTTGCGGCATGCGGCCTCGATGGCGGCGCTCTTGCAGCCGATGCGGTACATGTTGGCCGTGGGCCCGCCCAGATCGCTGATGACACCGGTGAAGCCCTTGACCTTGTCGCGGATCTCTTCGATCTCGCGGATCACCGAATCCTCGCTGCGGCTCTGGATGATGCGGCCCTCGTGCTCGGTGATCGAGCAGAAGGTGCAGCCGCCGAAGCAGCCGCGCATGATGTTCACGCTGAAGCGGATCATCTCCCAGGCCGGGATCTTGGTCGGGCCGTCGTGGCCGCCTTGTGAATCGGCATAACTCGGGTGCGGGCTGCGCGCGTACGGCAGGTCGAACACGTGGTCCATCTCCGCCGTCGTGAGCGGCACCGGCGGCGGGTTGATCCAGACGTCGCGCGCATTCCGGTCGTCGCCGTGGCGTTGCACGAGCGCACGGGCATTGCCGGGGTTCGTCTCGAGGTGCAGCACGCGGTTGGCGTGCGCGTAGAGCACGGCGTCGCTCTTCACCTGCTCGTAGGCCGGCAGGCGGATCACCAGCCGCTCGCGCGGCGGCATGCTGATGGCGCCGGTCCTGCGCACGACCGACGAATTGGCGGGCATCGCAACAACCGCCTGTGCGGGCACGGGCGCGGCCGCGTCGCCTTCGCCCATGGTGCAGGCCTGGCCCTGCGAGGCCGCGGCTTCGCTCGTCGTCAGGTACGGGTTGATGTGATCGTCGATGCGTCCCGGCCGGTCGACCTCGGTGGAGTCGAGTTCGAACCAGCCCTGCGCCGACACGTCGTCCGTGCGCCGCATGAAGGCCGTGCCGCGCACGTCCGTGATCTTCTCGATCGACTCGCGCCTGGCCAGGCGATGCGCCACTTCGATGATCGCGCGCTCGGCATTGCCGTAAAGCAGCAGGTCGGCCTTGGCGTCGACCAGGATCGAGCGGCGCACCTTGTCCTGCCAGTAGTCGTAGTGCGCGATGCGGCGCAGGCTGGCCTCGATGCCGCCGATGACCACCGGCACGTCGCTCCAGGCCTCCTTGCAGCGCTGGGTATAGACGAGCGTGGCGCGGTCGGGCCGCCGGCCGCCGGCACCGCCTGGCGTGTAGGCGTCGTCGCTGCGGATCTTGCGATCCGCGGTATAGCGGTTGATCATCGAATCCATGTTGCCGGCGGCGACGCCGAAGAACAGGTTCGGTTTGCCAAGCGCCTTGAAGGCGTCGACGCTGTGCCAATCGGGCTGCGCGACGATGCCGACACGGAAGCCCTGCGCCTCGAGCGTGCGGCCGATCACGGCCATGCCGAAGCTCGGGTGGTCCACGTACGCGTCGCCGGTGACGATGATGACGTCGCAGCTGTCCCAGCCGAGCGCGTCCATCTCGGCGCGGCTCATCGGCAGGAAGGGCGCCGGCCCGAAACGCTTGGCCCAATACGGCTTGTAGGCCGTCAGCGGGCGTGCCGCCGGGGCGGCAGACGGCTTGGGGGTCGCGGTGACGGTGGGGGTGACGGTGGCGGAGGACACGGTTCGCATTGTCCCAGCCCGCGCCAGAAAGCCTTACGCGGCACGGGGTTGGCCCACCTGCGGCAGCCATGCAGTGACCTCGAGGCCCGGCTCGGCATTGCGCAGCCGCAGTTCGCCGCCATGTGCCTCGGCGATGAGCCGGCACAGGTGCAGGCCGAGGCCGACGCCGCCCGTCGCGCGCTGGCGCGCCGCATCGGCACGGTAGAACGCTTGCGCCAGGTGCGACAGATGCTCCGGCGGCACGCCGGGGCCGAAGTCGCGCACGCCGAGCGCGACGCGGCCATCGTCCCCCTGGCGCAAGAAGACCTCGGGTGCGCGCGCTGCCGGGACCCCGTGCCGCAGCGCGTTCGAGACCAGGTTGCGCACCAGCAGGCGCAGGCGTACCGGATCGGCCTGCACCGGGCCGATGCCGGGTTCGAGCGCCAGCGTCAGGCCGACATCGGGAAAGGCCGACGCCACGGTCTCGCGCACCTGGGTCGCCACATCGATGGCCTGCGGCTGCAGCGCCGCATGGCCATCGGACAGGCGCTCGCTCTCCAGCAGGTCGATGACGAGGTCGCGCATCTCGCCCAGGTCGCGCAGCAGTGCGGTCTTCGCGTCACCCTCCTCCACCAGTTCGGCGTTCACGCGGGCACGTGTGAGCGGGCTGCGCAGCTCGTGGCTGATCGCCAGCAGCAGCGCACGCTTGGCGTCGAGCAGGCCGTGCAGCCCCTGCGCCATCTGGTTGATGCGCGTGGCGAGGTCGCCGAGTTCGTCCTGCCGGCGCACAGCGATCGGGCGCGAGAAGTCGCCCCGGCCATAGGCCTCGGCACCGGCGCCGATCTCGTCGAGCGGACGCAGCAGGCGGCGCACGGTGCCGTAGGCCAGCGCGGTGAGCGCGAGCAGCACGGCCAGCGTGATCCAGCCGAAGGCACGGGGCCGGTCGCGCGGCAGCGGGCTCGCGAGGCCGAAGGTGATTCGGTGCCCGTCGGCTGTGCTGCGGTGCAGGCTGAAGCCGGCGCCGCTGTCGTCGGGTTCGGTGTCATCGAGGTGGCTGGTGTGCCGACGCGCCGGATGCGAGTCGAACTGGACCGCGGGGCCTTCGATGCGCACGGACACGGGCAGGCGTGCCACGAGCGCAGCGGCCTTGTCGGCGCTCGGCGGCGAGCCGATCTCCGCCGCCAGGCGGTCGATGTAGTCGGCCACGAGCGGCCTCGCATAACCCTGCCAGCCGCCCTGCACGATGCGCTGCATGCCGTAAAGGAAGACGGCGGTCGTCGCCAGCGCGAGCAGCAGGAAAAGCGTCACGAGCCGCCAGCGGATCGAGTGCCGCCAGCGCCGGCCGGCGGCCCGCCATTGGCCACGCCGCTGCTTGCGATGCGGCGTCACTGCCTCACTCCGACGAAGGTGTAGCCGGCGTTGCGCAGCGTGTGGATGCAGTCCAGCGGCTCGAGCTTGCGGCGCAGCCGGCTGACGAGGATGTCGACCGCGCGCGAATGGATGTCCTCGGCCGATCGGCCGCGCAGCTTCTCGAGGATGTCGTCGCGGTTGAAGACCCTGTTCGGCGTGCCGGCGAGCAGCGCCAGCAATTCGAACTCGGTGCCCGTGAGGTCGACGGCCTCGCCGCCACGCAACACGCTGCGCCGGTCGAGGTCGATCGCCAGGCCTTCGAACTGCAGTCGCCGCGCCTGCGCGGCGGCGGCCGGCGCGGTGCGCCGCAGGACCGTCTGGATGCGCGCCAGCAATTCGCGCGGTTCGAACGGCTTGGGCAGGTAGTCGTCGGCGCCGAGCTCGAGGCCGACCACGCGGTCCATCACGTCGCCGCGCGCGGTGAGCATGATGATCGGCACGGTGCTGTCGCGCCGGATCTCGCGGCACACCGCGAACCCGTCCATCTCGGGCAGCATCACATCCAGGATCACGGCCTCGAAGCCGCCATGCTTCGCGCCGTCGCGCAGCACCGCCAGCCCGGCGCTCGGCCGGGTGGCGTGCTGGAGCTCGAAGTCGAAGCGCCGGAAGAACGCCGCCAACGGCGGCCCGAGTTGCTCGTCGTCGTCGATCAGCAGCAGGCGGCGCATGCAGCGATTGTCGGGCGAACGGCGGGCGGGCCGAGCGCCGTCAGCCGCGGTGCATCCAGCCGCGGCGCGCAGTCATGAATTCGCGCACCTTGGCCTGCTGTTCGGGCTTGAGGCTGTCGTAGAAGTCCGCCACGGCGGCGATGACCTCCGGGCTCTTCGCCTGCACCGCAGCGGTCTTGGCGTCGACCATCGCCGTGGCCTTGGCGCGGTCGAACGTGGGCCCGGCGACGAGCGAACGGACCTCGGCGCGCGGGTCGGTCGTGCTGCCGACGAGCGCGTTGCGCTGCTCGCGCAACTTGTCGGCCAGCACGCCGAGCTTGGCCTTCTGCGCCGCGTCCAGGTCGAGCCGACCAGCCACCTTGTCGACCATGCGCGCCTTCATGGCCGCGGCGTCCTCTTCGCTCATCTGGTGCCAGCCGTGCGCATGCGGGCCGCGGGCCGAACAGGCGGCGAGTCCGCCGAAGAGAACACTTGCGCCGAAGAGGCCGACGAGGGTGCGCTTGAGCCAGAGTTTCATGATGAAGATCCTTGGGGCATGCCCCGGTGGTTGAACGAGGCCTTCATCGTGCGTGGCGCCGCGCCGCAAGTCCTTTCGGCGCGGTATCGCTGCGTAACGTTTTTTGTCGACGCGCGCGTCAGCCGGCGGCCAGCCCCTCGGGGGTGGGCTCGTTGTCATCCTCGGCCTCGTCGCCGAGGAAACCGCCGCTCTGGTGCGCCCAGAGGCGGGCGTACAGGCCACCTTGCGCCAACAACTGCGCATGGGTCCCCTGCTCGACGATGCGGCCCTGGTCCATCACGATCAGGCGGTCCATCGCCGCGATCGTGCTCAGGCGGTGCGCGATGGCCACGACCGTCTTGCCTTCCATCAGCCGGTACAGGCTCTGCTGGATCGCGGCCTCGACTTCGGAATCGAGCGCGCTCGTCGCCTCGTCGAGCAGCAGGATCGGGGCGTCCTTGAGCATCACGCGGGCGATCGCCACACGCTGTCGCTGGCCGCCCGACAGCTTGACGCCGCGCTCGCCGACATGGGCGTCGTAGCCCGTGCGGCCCTTCGGGTCGACGAGGGTCTGCACGAATTCATGGGCCTCGGCACGCTGCGCGGCACGCTGCATCTGTGCATCGTCGGCATCGGGTCGGCCGTAGACGATGTTGTCGCGCACGGAGCGGTGCAGCAGCGAGGTGTCCTGCGTGACCATGCCGATCTGTGCGCGCAGCGAATCCTGCGTCACGCCGGCGATGTCCTGGCCGTCGATGAGGATGCGCCCGCTGCGCAGGTCGTGAAACCGCAGCAACAGGTTCACGACCGTGCTCTTGCCCGCGCCGGAGCGGCCGACGAGACCGATCTTCTCGCCTGGCCGGATGACGAGGTCGACGCCGTCGATCACGTTGCGCGGGCCGCCGTAGGCGAACGTGGCCGCGTCGAAGCGGATCTCGCCGCGCGACACCACCAGCGGCCGCGCACTTGGCGCGTCCAGCACCGTATGCGGGCGCGACAGCGTGACGATGCCGTCCTGCACGGTGCCGATATGTTCGAACAGCGAAGCCATCTCCCACATCACCCAGTGCGAGATGCCGTTCAGCCGCAACGACATCGCGGTGGCCGCCGCCACCGCACCCACGCCGACCTGGCCGCGCGTCCACAGCCACACGGCGAGCCCCGCCGTACTGCCGATCAGGATCACCGACAGGATCTGGTTGACGATCTCGAAACCCGTCACGAGCCGCATCTGCACGTAGACGGTGGACAGGAACTCCTGCATCGCCGAGCGTGCATAACCCGCCTCGCGCTTCGAGTGCGAGAACAGCTTGACGGTGGCGATGTTGGTGTAGGCGTCGGTGATGCGCCCGGTCATCAGCGAGCGTGCATCGGCCTGCGCCTGCGCCACGCGGCCCAGGCGCGGCACGAAGTGCCGCATCGAGACGAGATAAAGCCCGAGCCAGAGCGCAAACGGCATGAGCATCCAGACGTCGAAGCTTCCGATGACGGCCGCCATCGTCAGAAAGTAGATGACGACATAGACCAGGATATCGGCCAGGATCATCCAGACGTCGCGCACGGCCAGCGCCGATTGCATCACCTTGGTGGCCACGCGGCCGGCGAACTCGTCCTGATAGAAGCTCATGCTCTGAGCGAGCATCAGTCGGTGGAAGTTCCAGCGCAGCCGCATCGGAAAGTTGCCGGCCAGCGCCTGCTGCTTGTACAGGCTCTGCAATGCCGCCAATGCGATGCTGGACACGAGCACCCCAGCCAGCAACAGCAGGGTGCGCCCCTCGCGCGCCCAGAGTTCGCTCGGCGCCACCTGCGACAGCCAGTCGACGATACGGCCCATCATCGCGAACAGCAGCGCCTCGAAGGCGCCGATGATCACCGTGAACAACGTCATCGCAGCGATATACCGGCGCGTGCCTTCGGAGCAGGCCCAGAGGAACGCAAAGAGCCCCTTGGGCGGCGGCACGGGGGCCGCGTCCGGATAGGGATCGACGAGCTTTTCGAAAACGGCAAACACGGTACGCGATCACGCGGGCGGAGGGCGCGCAGTGTAGAAGGAAAGACCGCGGCGGCTGCAACGCGCCGGGTGGAATAAAAACGGCGCGGGGTTGCCGCGCCGTCGATTGCTTCGGCCGCCCGGCCGGCGAATATCAGCCCTTGGCCACCTTGGCACGGCGTCGCGCGAGGCCGATACCGACGAGGCCGAGCGCGAACAACGCATAGGTCTCCGGCTCCGGTACGGCGGCCGCATACAGCGCGTTGGACAGAACCTCGTGCCCCATTGCGGTCGGGTGAATGCCGTCCCAGAAGAAGTACCGCGAGCAGTCGGCACCGGCAACGCCGCCGCACGCATCGCTCGCATTGTCGAGGCCGTAGGCGGCCGGGTTGGCCGCCAGGCCGGAGATGAACGAGAAGGAATCGAACAGCGTGACGCCGACCTCGCCGAGCAGGCGGGCCGTCAGTGCAGTGTCCATCGCGAGCGACACGCCGGCGCCAATCGCCGACGCGACCGGGCCCTGGGCCAGCACGGCGGGTGCCAGACCGATATTGCCGACGTCGACGACCAGGATCTTTTGTGCACCGGCCGCCTGCAACTGGTCGACGATGTCGCCCATGTCCTTGGCATATGCCTCGGCCGCGGCCGCCACGGTGACGTCCAGAGGCGCGCCGCCCGCGATCGCCGTCAGGGCATCTCGGGCGTCGTTGCCGATCCCGGCGACGACGAACATGGCGTCGGAAATCGCGGCCGGGGTGGCGAGCGCAGATCCGAAGAACATGCCGACCTGAGACTTGAGACTGGGCACGCCGACGCTGGTGCCGACACGCGCGCCGGCGAATGCGAAGTCAGTGCCCCCCGCCAACGACGGCGCGGCCGTCAGCCCGAGCTTTGCGGCAAACGTGGTCGGCCAGGCCGGACCGTTGCTGATGGTCGCTGGGAAATAGGTGCCGTCGGTCGGGTACGGCGCACTGGGGATGTAGGCGTTGTCGATCACCTGCGGCACGCCACCCGGCACACCGAGGGCCAGACCGAGATTGCCGGTGTCGGAATAGCTGTCGCCAAAAACGAACAGATTGCCGTACGCCTGCGCCGGCGAGGCGACCAGGGCCGAGACCGCCAGTGCGACAGCGGTCGCCATCCGATGGAATGCAGTTCTTGTCATGTTCTCTCCTGGGCACGATCGGAAAATCGTCACATTGCCGGACCGTAGCACAGCCGCGCGGCAGGAATATCGCAGCCTGCCCTTTCGCCGTCTGGCCTACCCCCGGAACGTGGGGGATCCTTCGGCCGATTCGGGTAAAGATCGGGACTCTTGGTTACAACGCTGCCCGACCCATGAAACTGTCCGTGCTCGACCAGTCCATCTCCCTCGCCGGATCGAGCGAGGATGCTGCGCTACGCGACTCGCTGGAATTGGCCGAGCATTGCGAACGACTGGGCTACCACCGCTTCTGGGTCAGCGAGCACCACAGTCTGCCGACCATCGTCGGCACCGCGCCCGAAATCCTGCTGGCCGCCATCGCCGCACGCACGCGTCGCATCCGCCTGGGCAGCGCCGGCGTCATGTTGCCGCACTATTCCGCGTTCAAGGTGGCCGAGGTCTTCCGCGTGCTCGACGCCCTGGCGCCCGGACGCATCGATTTGGGCGTGGGCCGCGCGCCCGGCGGCGACAGGCGGACCGCGCAAGCATTGAATCCGCACGCGTCGGGCATGGCAGAGGATTTTCCTGAACAGGTCATGGACCTGGGCGCCTGGGTCAGCGGGCAGCCGCACCGTGGGGTGGTGGCGCACCCCCGCCCACCACAAGGCGATCCCAGCAGGACGCCCGACCTGTGGGTGCTCGGCAGCTCCGACTACGGGGCGCAGCTCGCGGCTCACCTCGGCCTGCCGTATGCCTTCGCCTACTTTTTCATGGATGGCCAGGGTGTCGAGCAGGCACTGCACCTGTACCGCACGCTGTTCAAGCCGGGCCCACGGCGCGAGCGGCCCGAGGCCACGATTTGCGTGTGGGTGCTGGTGGCGGGCAGCGACGAGGAAGCGCGCCACCACGCACTGAGCCGCGACCGCTGGCGCCTGGACCGCGCGCGGGGCCTGCTCGGGCCGCTGCGGGCGCCCGACGAGATCGCGGAACGCGGCTTCTCGGTCGAAGAGGCGTCGACGCTGGAGCCGATGCGGCGCCGCGCTTTTGTCGGCAGCCAAGAAACGGTGGGGGCGCAACTGCGCGCGTTGGCCGCTGGGCTGCAGCTGGACGAACTCGTCGTCAACACCTGGGCTCACGATCCCGCCGTGCGCCGCCAGTCGTACACGCTGCTCGCCCGCGAGTTCGGTCTCCTGGCCTGAATTCCACCGCCGGCTTTGGGGTGCGCCCTCCAGACCGGCATGCCTAAGATGCCGATGCAAGGGCGCGAAGTCAGACGCCCTGTGGAGATGGCACGTGTTTGACTACATCGTCGTGGGCGGCGGCTCTGCCGGCTCGGTATTGGCGGGGCGATTGAGCGAGGATCCGTCGGTCAGCGTTTGCCTGCTGGAAGCCGGGCCGGCGGACAACAGCATCCTGGTGCAGTGCCCCGCCGGCGTGGTGGCCGGCGGCATGTTGCGGCACTGGAAATACAACTGGGGATTCAATACCGTTCCGCAGCGCGGCTTGAACGGGCGCGTGGGCTATCAGCCGCGAGGGCGCGGCCTGGGCGGCTCGAGTTCGATCAACGCGATGCTCTACATCCGCGGCCAGCGCGAAGACTACGACCACTGGGCTGCGCTGGGCAACCCGGGCTGGGGGTGGGACGACGTACGGCCCTATTTCCTGCGGGCCGAGAACAACGAGCGTGGCGCCAGTGCGCACCACGCCATCGGTGGGCCGCTGAACGTGATGGATCCGATGTGCCCCAGCCGGACGGCGTCGCAATTCATCGAAGCCGCGCGCCAGTCGGGCCTGCCGCTGAACGCCGACTTCAACGGCGAGACGCAGGAAGGCGTCGGCATGTACCAGGTGACTCAACGGGCCGGCGAGCGCTGCAGCGCGGCGAAGGCCTACCTGACGCCTCACCTTGGCCGCGCGAACCTGCGCATCGTTACCGGCGCGCGTGCCACCCGCATCCTGTTCGAGGGTCGACGTGCCGTTGGCGTCGAAGCCCGCGTGGCGGCCTCGCTCCAGCAATTCAAGGCGCGACGCGAAGTGCTGCTGAGCGCGGGGGCGCTGCAATCGCCACAGCTTCTGATGCTGTCGGGCGTCGGGCCGGGGGCTCAACTGCAGCAACACGGCCTGACCGTGCTGCACGACCTACCGGGCGTCGGTGAACACCTGCACGACCACATCAGCGTCACCCAGGTCTGGGACGCGCCGCAGCGCCGCGACACGTTCACGGTGTCTCCCAGCGGAGCGCCGATGGCACTCAAGGGCATCTACGATTGGCTCACGCAGCGCAATGGCAAGCTGACCAGCACCATCGCCGAGGCGGGCGCTTTCTTCAAGAGCCGGCCTGAAGAAGCCCTGCCCGATCTGCAGATCCACTTCGTCATCACCAAGCTGATCGACCATGCCCGCACACTGCCCATCGGCCATGGCTACACATGCCACCTGTGTCCGCTGCGCCCCGAGAGCCGCGGCAGCCTGAAGCTAACCAGCACAGACCCGGGGGCGGCACCCCTGATCGATCCGAACTTCTTCGGCGAGCGCATCGACATGGACCGCATGATCCGCGGGTTCAAGCAACTGCGGCAGATCCTGCAGCAGCCCGCGCTGGCCGAGCGTGGCAGCCGCGAATTGCCTGCGCTGGCCGCCGCGCAGACCGACGAGCAGATCGAACAATTCATCCGCAGCAATTCCGACACCGAATACCACCCCGTGGGCAGTTGCCGCATGGGCGCAGGGCCGCTGGACGTGGTCGACACCCAGTTGCGTGTGCGCGGTCTCGACGGCCTGCGTGTGGTGGACGCCTCCATCATGCCGCGCATCATCAGCGGCAACACCAATGCGCCCACGATCATGATCGCCGAGAAGGCGGTGGACCTGATCCGCGCCGCGGCGTGAGTCGCACGCACAAATACAAACCCCCGCCAACCTTTCGATTCGCGGGGGCGGATGGCTTTCGCCACCTTTCGGGGCTCCGGAGGTAAGAAGTCCGGGGCTCCTGACGCGCACTGAGTACGCCGTCGGTGTTACCTGCTTGGCAGGTGGCCTTAGCGTAGCCCCACCTGCGCTGCAGTGCAAGCAAACACGGGTCGATTGATACAAAGATTCGGCACGGTGGACGAGGCTCAGTGCTTGCGCAGAAGGCGGTCGAGCACGGGCGCGACCCGGGCCTCGACCGCGGCATCCATGCGGATCGTGCGGCCCCATTCCCGCTCCGTCTCGCCGGGCCACTTGTTGGTGGCATCGAGTCCGACCTTGCCGCCCAACCCGCTGACGGGCGACGCGAAGTCGAGATAGTCGATGGGCGTGGACTCGACCAACGTGGTGTCGCGAACGGGGTCCATGCGCGTCGTGATGGCCCAGATCACCTCCTTCCAGTCGCGAATGTCGACATCTTCATCGGTCACGACGATGAACTTGGTGTACATGAATTGCCGCAGAAAGCTCCAAAGGCCGAACATCACGCGCTTGGCGTGGCCCGGATAGGCCTTGCGGATGGAGATCACTGCCAGCCGGTAGCTGCAACCTTCGGGCGGCAGATAGAAGTCGGTGATCTCCGGAAACTGCTTCTGCAGGATCGGCACGAACACCTCGTTCAACGCCATGCCCAGCACGGCGGGCTCATCTGGTGGTTTGCCGGTGTAGGTGGAGTGATAGATCGGGTCCCGCCGGTGGGTCAGACGGTCGATCCTGAATACCGGGAACCAGTCCTGCTCGTTGTAGTACCCGGTGTGGTCACCGAACGGGCCTTCCAACGCATGCAGGTAGCCGCCCTGCTCCTTCATACGAACGCCGCCTTCGCTACGACCCTCGAAACCCGGCTCTGCGACAGGCACATGGCCCTCGAAGACAAACTCTGCGCTCGAGGGCACCTGGAGCATGAGTCCATCTTCGCCCACCCCCGTGTCGACGACCTCGGTGCGCCCACCTCGCAGCAGCCCGGCGAACTGGTATTCGGACAAGGTATCGGGCACCGGCGTGACAGCGCCCAAGATCGTGGCAGGGTCCGCGCCCAGCGCCACGGCAATCGGGAACGGCCGCCCGGGGTTGGAACGCGCAAACTCGCGGAAATCGAGGGCGCCGCCGCGATGCGCCAGCCAGCGCATGATCACTTCGCGTTTGCCGATGACCTGCTGGCGGTAGATGCCGAGGTTCTGGCGCCGGCGCGGCTGGGCAACACGCTGCGGCCCACGGGTGACCACGAGCCCCCAGGTGACCAGCGGACCGGCGTCGCCCGGCCAGCAGGTTTGTACCGGCAGCTTCGCGAGGTCGATGTCCGGTGCCTCCACGACGACGTCGCGGCAGGACGCGCGCCGCACAGTGGCCGGCTTCATGTCCCAGACCGCCTTGGCCATGTGGAGCAGCTTGGCGGCGTCCTTCAGGCCCAGCATCGGCTCCGGCTCCTTCAGTGCCGCCAGCAGCCGCCCGACGTCGCGCAGGTCCGCCACCGAATCGGCACCCATGCCCAGCGCGACACGCCGAGGGGTCCCAAAGAGGTTCGTCAGGCAAGGAATGTTGTAACCAGCGGGGTGCTCGAAAATCAGCGCCGGTCCCCCAGCGCGCAGCACGGAATCGCCGATTGCGGTCATTTCGAGGTGCACCGAGACCGGTTCGTGCACCTTTTCCAGCTCCCCAAGGCCTTCGAGCTGCCGGATGAAGTCCCTGAGATCAACGTATTTCATTACCAAATTGAATTAGAGACTAATTCCATATAATTGACCGCGTATACGCCGCTTCCTAGAATTCGGCCGGATTCATGATTTCAAGGGTTTACCCGACCTTCGCACCCGCGGCGAAAGGCGAGGCAACCCAAGGGCAACCGGGCCACTTGGCCGTCCGTGGCAGTGGCTGCGGAGATGCCGACGATTATCACCGCCGTGCTTGAACGAGCCTGTTAGGAAGGCCCGTGGAGGCTCGCAGCGGCAGAAGGAAAAATAGATGCATTCTTTAGAACGGATACGCTCGTTCGGTGCGCTGGTGGGCCAGTCGACGATGGTCTTCGCGCGCGACGTCGGACACGGCATGCTCGAGGTCGGGCACAACTCCCTCGCGGCTGTCGGATTGGTCGTCGTCGCAGTGATGATGTTCTTTGCAGGCAATGTGGAACTCCGGCGCGATATCGAGACGCAGGCCTACGACTGGCTGCATCTTCGCCACGAAGCGCGCGCCGATGTGGTGGAACCCGACCCCAATCTCTTGGCGTCGATCGACGAACCCGACGCCGTGGCACGCGCAACCGCCGCAAATCCGGACACGCTCACACGCCAGCAGGCGGCCGTCGCCCAGTGGATCTCGCGCCGCTACCGGGTGGCGCCCGAACCCATTGCCCGCCTGGTCCAGGAGGCCTGGACCATCGGCCAGCGTGCAGGCCTGGAGCCGACGTTGATCCTGGCGATCATGGCGATCGAGTCGAGTTTCAACCCGTTTGCCCAGAGTTCGGTCGGCGCACAGGGGTTGATGCAGGTGATGACCAAGATTCACGACGACAAGTACGAGCCTTTCGGCGGCAATCATGCGGCCTTCGACCCAGTCACGAACCTGCGGGTCGGCGTTCAGGTCTTGAAGGAGTGCATCTCGCGCGCAGGTGGCCTGCAGGAAGGGCTGAAGTACTACGTCGGTGCTGCCAACCTGATGGACGATGGCGGCTATGCCGGCCGTGTCTTGAACGAGCAGACGTACCTCAAGAGCGTGGCCGACGGCAAGAACGTTCCGTGGACGGCGCCCTCCTTCGTTCGCCCGCCGCCATCCCTCAGCACGCAGGCGCCTGCGCCCGCCGTTGCCTTGAGTGCGAGTGCCCCAGGGGCCGAGACGTCCACGGATTCGACCAAGCCGGCCATCGACGCCACGGAAGAACCGTCGACGCCCGCCAAGGTCGCCCTCCTCGCGAAGTAGCCTCCAGTACACTGGAGGCCTGCGCAACTGGCGATAGGGTTCGCGGCTTCGGCCTGCGGAGTCGAGGTGGTCGACCACCGGGGAGCGCAGGCCGGCAGGTTTGAATGTCGGCGTTTGCCGTGCGCCTGGGCAGCCCTCGGCCGCCACGCAGTGGCCGGACTCGAAGGCTCTTCACTTCCGAAGAGGACTGCCAGCCATGTTTGACCGTTCCCGCTCCACCATTGCGAACGTCGATCCCGAGATCTGGTCCGCGATCGAAGCCGAAAACCGCCGCCAGGAAGAGCACATCGAGCTCATTGCGTCGGAGAACTACACGTCGCCCGCGGTCATGGCCGCGCAGGGCTCACAGCTCACCAACAAGTACGCCGAGGGCTATCCTGGCCGACGTTATTACGGCGGCTGCGAAAACGTCGACGTCGTCGAGCAATTGGCGATCGATCGGCTGAAGCAGCTCTTCGGCGCCGGTCACGCCAATGTGCAGGCGAACTCGGGCTCGCAGGCCAATCAGGCCGTCTTCTTCGCGCTGCTGCAGCCCGGCGACACGATCATGGGCATGAGCCTGGCCGAGGGCGGCCACCTCACACACGGCATGGCGCTCAACATGAGCGGCAAGTGGTTCAAGGTCGTCAGCTACGGCCTCGACGCAAACGAAGCCATCGACTACGACGCGATGGAACGCCAGGCACGGGAGCACAAACCCAAGCTCATCATCGCCGGTGCATCGGCCTATTCGCTACGCATCGACTTCGAACGGTTCGCGCGCGTGGCCAAGGACGTTGGCGCGTACCTGATGGTCGACATGGCCCATTACGCCGGCCTGATCGCAGCCGGCGTGTACCCCAACCCGCTGCCACACGCCGACGTGGTCACGAGCACGACGCACAAGAGCCTGCGTGGCCCACGTGGCGGCATCGTCCTGACCAACCACGAGGACATCGCGAAAAAAATCAACAGCGCGATCTTTCCCGGTTTGCAGGGAGGCCCGTTGATGCATGTGATCGCGGGCAAGGCCATCGCTTTCAGGGAGGCCATGGCGCCCGAGTTCAAGGCCTACCAGCAACAGGTCGTGGCGAATGCACGGGTGCTTGCAGAGACGCTGATCGAGCGAGGCCTGCGTATCGTTTCCGGCCGCACGGAGAGTCACGTGATGCTGGTCGACCTGCGCCCCAAGGGCCTGACTGGCAAGGAGGCCGAGGCCGTGCTCGGCCTGGCCCACATCACGTGCAACAAGAACGGCATTCCGAACGACCCGCAAAAGCCGATGGTCACGAGCGGCATTCGCCTGGGAACACCGGCGATGACAACCCGAGGCTTCAAGGAAGAGCAGGCGCGCCAGACGGCGTACCTGATTGCCGATGTGCTTGACAAGCCCGCGGACGAGGCCAACATCGCAGCGGTGCGCGCCCGCGTGTCGGCATTGACGCGCGATTTCCCGGTCTATCGATGAGCAGCGCCACCGGCACACGGACAGAGTCGACCCGCCCGCCGAGGGCCGCCAGCATGCGTGTCAAGCGGGCATCGAGCGGGCCCGGCTGAAGTTTCACCATGCGCTGCCCTTATTGCGGCCACGAAGAAACCCAGGTCGCCGAGACTCGCGACTCCGACGAAGGCTTCGTGCGGCGTCGGCGTCGCTGCCTCAAGTGCGACCGTCGTTTCACCACCTTCGAGAGGCCCGAGGTGGCCATGCCCGCGGTGGTCAAACGCGACGGCGGCCGGGCCGATTTCGACCCGGCCAAGCTGCGGGCTTCGATGATGCTGGCGCTGCGCAAGCGGCCGGTCAGCACCGAGCAGGTCGACGCAGCGATCGATCGGATCCAGGAAAAGCTGCTCTCCGGCGCCCTGCGCGAGGTGCCCAGCACGCGGCTGGGCGAACTCGTCATGCGCGAACTCAAGCGCATCGACAAGGTGGCGTACGTTCGCTTCGCCTCGGTGTACCGCTCCTTCGAGGACGTCGACGAGTTCAGGCAGCTGATCCGCGATATCTGAGCCCTCGCCAGGCCTGATCCCCCGTGTGGGGGTGGCCCGTCCGGGGCCCCTCCTCGATACCCGCTCGCAGGCGATGCGCCGCCGGGCGGCGGTTCCTAGAGTGACGTCATCGCGTCACGACCAGGAACCGAACCATGTACCAAGCCGCTCAAACCCCCACCACCCGTGCAGCCCGCCCCGAGTCGCAGCGCGGGATCACACTCGTCGAAACCCTCGTCACCACAGCGATCATGGCGGTGGCGGCCGGCACCACGATCCCCGGCATGACCGCGTTGCGCACGCAGCACCAACTGGCGCAGGCGGCAGCCGAATTCGAGACCGACGTGCAACACGCACGGTCACTCGCGGTGGCGGGCAACCAGTCGCTGCGTGTCACGTTCGACAGCCATGGCGGCACGAGCTGCTACATCATCCACACCGGCAGTGCCGACGATTGCCACTGCGCAGGGGATGGCCCGGCCCTCTGCCACGATGAAGGCCAGGCCCTGCGCACGGTGCCATTTGTCGCCGGCAGTGCAATCGCGCTGAGCGCGAACGTCCGGTCCATCGTGTTCGACCCGGTGAAGGGCACGAGCACCCCCACCGGCACGGTGCGGCTGGTCGCTCGCGACGGCCGCGCCGTCCACCAAGTGATCAACATCATGGGCCGGGTCCGCTCATGTTCACCTGGCAAGGGGATGCCGGGCTACAAGGCCTGCTGAACCAGCGGCAGTGACGAACGGCGCCCGCGGGCCGACGAACGGCGGGATCCCGCTGCGCGGCGACCTGCCCCACCCGAATAATGCCCACATGATGATCGCCGCGTCCCACCGCCCGAGCGCTCCGTCCCGCCGGCGCGGCTTCACCTTGGTCGAACTGCTGATCGCGGTCATCATCATCGGCGTCCTCAGCTCGGTGGCCATGCCATGGTTCTTTGGTGCGATACGGCAAAGCCGGCGCAGCGAGGCGGTCTCTGCGCTGACGGCCATTCAACAGGCTCAGGAACGGCGCCGCGCCAACGAACCCGCCTACACCACCGACATCTCGGCGCTCGGCATCGCCAGCTCGACCACCGCGAACGGCATGTACACGCTGACGGTCAATGCCGCCGACGCGGTGGGGTATACGGCGACCGCCACGACCGCGGGCAAGCAGGCCGCCGACACTCGTTGTGCTGCCATGCGGGTGCGGGTGGATCGCGGCACCATCACCTACGGGTCGGCCTGCAACACCTGCACGATGGCAGATCCGCTGACCGACCCCAACCGCTGCTGGAGCCGGCAATGAAACCGGACGCAGGCGTCCGGGGCTTCACCCTGATCGAGCTGCTCGTGGTCGTGACGCTCGCCGTCATCGTCTTGACGCTGGCAGGTCCATCGGTGCGCGAACTGCTGGCCACGCAACGGGTGCGCAGCATCAATGCCGAATTGATCACCGATCTGCAATATGCGCGGTCGGAGGCCGTGCGCCGCAACCGTCCGCTGCTGGTGCAGTTCTCGAACAACGCCGACCTCACCTGCTACGTGATGTACACGGAGGCTGCGATCGGGCGCTGCGACTGCCTGCGTGGCGCGGGGCGCGCCTGCACAGGCGGCTACGAGGAAGTCAAGACGGTGCAGGTGTCGCGCAAGCTCGATGTGAGCCTGGCGGCGTCGAGTGGTGCCGCCACCATCGTGTCGTTCGAGCCACTGGCCGGCGACAGCCGCCCGGGCGATTTCCGCGTCGACGTCGGCAGCGGCATTCGCGGCACGCTGCGCACGAGCGTCAATGCCACCGGGCGCCCCGCCACATGCTCGCCCGATGGGTCCATCAAGCAGGTGCCGAAATGCGACCCGTGACGTTGCGAGCGATGCCGTCGGCGCGTTCACAGCGCGGTCTGTCGATCGTGGAGATGCTGGTCGGCGTGGCCATCGGCATGTTCATCGTCGCTGCCGCGACGCTCATGGTCGCTACGCAACTGGCGGACAACCGGCGCCTGCTGCTCGAGACACAGATCCAGCAGGACTTGCGTGCCACGGCCGACCTGATCTCACGCGACCTGCGCCGCGCAGGCTACTGGAAAGCCGCCGAGCGCGGCACGGCAGCCGGCGGCGCCGCCGCCGGAATGCTCGCCAATCCCTATGTGAACATTTCTCCCGCGGACGACGGCGATACCGCCAGCGAAGTGACCTACCGGTACGCCAACCCGGTCACGGTCGAAGACAACGCCGTCACCGACGACGAACGCCTCGGCTTCCGGCTCAACGCCGCCGCCGGTTCGATCGAGAGCCAGCTCGGCGCGGGCAACTGGCAGGCCTTGACCGACACCGGCGCATTGAAGGTCACGCGCTTCCGCGTGACGGCCGAACATCAACCCGTGACCCTGTCGTGCTACCTGGCCTGCTCACCGGGCGGCACGGTCTGCCCGCCGGTGCGGATGGTGCGCGCCTACAAGGTCGAGATCGCCGGCGAGGCGCGCAGCGACGCGACGGTCCAGCGCTCGCTACGCACCTACGTCCGCGTGCGAAACGACGAGATCATCGGCGAATGCAGGGACTGACCATGGCAAGCTCCGCACTCCGCAACCGCTACCACCACCGGCCGCAACCACCCGCGGGCCGAAGCGCCATCAACCTGGGCACCGCTGCGCGCAAGCAGCGTGGCGTGGCCACCCTGATGGTCGTGATGGCGTTGTTCTTCATCATTTCGCTGGTGGCGGCGTATGCGAGCCGCAACCTGATCTTCGAGCAGCGCACATCGGCCAACCAGTACCGGTCGACACAAGCCTTCGAGGCGGCCGAGGCGGGTGTCGACTGGGCCCTGGCCATGCTCAATGCCGGTCGGGTGGACGCGAACTGCGTGCCCACGGCGGACTCGACATTCGACAGCTTCCGCGCGCGTTACCTCACGGCCGACCCTGTGACCGGCGGCTTCGCCCCCGTCACGTGGGACTCCTCGGGGATCGGCGTGGCCCTGCGTGCCAGCTGTGTGCGCGACGCAGCGGGCTGGTCCTGCACCTGCCCGAGCACGGGCGTGGCGGCCCTCACGGTGCCGACGGGCGCGGGCACGTTTCCCGCCTTCCGACTGCGCTTCGAACTGGGCACCGCGCCCGGCCTCGTGCGCATCGTGTCGGTGGGCTGCACCGCGGCCAGCGATGGCTGCCTGAACACCGGCCGCGGTACCGCCGGCGATGCCTCCTCCACCGTGAGCGCACTTCTGGCGCTGGCGCCGTCGATGCCCACGTCGCCCGCGGCTCCGCTCACGGTTCGCGGCAATCTCGACGTCGGCGCGTACCCGTTGCACTTGGCCAATGCCGACGCCGCGACCAACGGCATCACGATCAACGCTGGCGGCACCGTCACGGCGCCGAATGCCGATCTGGAGTCGGTGCCGGGCACGCCCACCGGCGCGTCCATCGTCGACGGTGACGCATCGCTTGCAGGGCTCACGGCCGACCGCATGTTCGCCACCTTCTTCGGCGTGGCACGCGACACCTTCAAGCGGCAACCGAGCACGGTGGTCGTCGACTGCACCGGCGGCTGCGGGACCCGGCTGCGGGACGCGGTCGACCGCAATCCGGGCCGCCCGGTCTGGATCAACGGCGACCTGGACATCGACAGCGACATCGTCATCGGCAGCGCCGATTCGCCCGTGCTGCTGGTGGCGACCGGCAGCATCAACCTGAGCGCCCCAGGTGCGCGGGTGGTGGGCATCGTCTACAGCCAGGCCGCCGACTGGGCGAGCACGGGCAGCGGCACGATTCAGGGGGCTGCGATGGCCGAGGGCAATCTCACGGGGTCCACCGCGCCGGCGATCGTGTTCGATCCCGCGGTCGTCAACCGCGTGCGGCTCAACTATGGGCCGCTGATTCGCGCGCCCGGCGGCTGGAAGGACTTCTCGTGATGCGCCACCATCGCGGCGTCTCGCTCGTCGAAGCGCTGGTCGCGCTGGCCGTGATGGCCTTCGGCATGCTGGCCATCGTCGGCGTGCAGTCCACCATGCGACTCAACTCCGACGTCGCAAAGCAGCGATCCGAGGCGGTACGCATCGCGCAGGAAGCGATGGAGCGCTGGCGCGCCTATTCGGTGCTCGATGCGGCGGCGGACCGCACGGCCTACGCCGACCTCTCCACGCTGGACGATGCGGCCGTCGCCGGCTACACCACGAATACGACCTTCACGCTGTCGCGCAACGTCATCGACGTGCCGGTGCTGAACCAGAAGGAACTGCAGATCTCGGTCTCGTGGACCGACCGCGCCGGGACACCCCAGCGCGTGGCGCTGAACACCGTGGTGGCACTGGCCGATCCCGCGATGGCCGGTGCCATCGTCACGCCGCCCGCCGGCAACCCGAGCAAGCGTCCGCGCAACCGCCACGCGTCGATCCCCGTCACCGCCAAGGACGTCGGTGGGGGCCTCAGTGCCTTCAAGCCGCCGGTGCCAGGCGGGGGCACGGTGGCCTGGGTCTTCAACAACGTCACCGGGCTGATCGTCGGCGTGTGCTCGGTCCCGGCGTCTACCGACACGCGCGACCTGACGCGCGAGGCCATCGAGGGCTGCAGCGACACCACGCTGGCCCACTTGCTTGCCGGTCACGTGCGATTCTGGTCCTCGACCGTTCAGCCAACGGCCGCCGATGCCGAGTCGCCTACCGGCCGGGCACGCAACCTGGACATCGCGGTCACGCTCACCAGCACCGGCCACCCTGGCGACCCGTCCTGTTATGACGATGCGCCCACCACGTTGGCCGAATCTCTCGGCCGCACCGATGTCGCGTACTACTGCATGATTCCGGCCAACACGGCACATGCCTGGTCGGGCTATTCGACGATCGTGCCTCGGGCGTTCACCGACTACGAGGAATCGAAGTGGTCGATCCCCACTGTCGCGGAACCGGACAGCACGCACCTGCTGTGCCGCTACACGCCGGCAGCGAGCGATTCGGTGGTGGTCCCGAACTGGCAGCATCCCTGGATGTACCGGATCGAATATGCCGATCCTTCTACGCGCAGGGTGCCGCTCGCGATGCCGCCGCTGACGAACCAGAACTTCTTCGTCATCCGGTCCGGTCTGCTGTGCCCGACCGACGTGGCGCCGGATATCGCCGCCGGCGATTTCATCAACAGCAATACCCTGCGCCATCTGCCCCGCTCTTGACGTCGATGTCCTGGCCGGGTCTAGACTCCGCGCATGCCCCCGGCGCCCTCCATCTCCGGCCTCGACCATGACCGCCTGCTCGAGGCATTGGCGCTGGCGCAGCAATCGATCGGGCTGAGCGACCCGAACCCCCGCGTCGGTTGCATCATGGGCCACGCGGACGGCCGCGTGCTGGCGAGCGGCTATACCCAGCAGGCCGGCGGCGCGCACGCCGAGGTGGCCGCACTCTCCGAAGCTGCACGTGGCGGTATCGACGTTCGCGGCGCCACCGCGTGGGTCACCCTGGAGCCCTGTGCACACCACGGCCGCACGCCACCTTGCTGCGATGCGCTGGTTCGTGCCGGCATTGCACGCGTGGTCATCGGCATACGGGATCCGTTCGAACAGGTCGATGGGCGCGGCATCGAACGCTTGCGTGCGGCAGGCATCGAGGTGTCGATGGCCGACGAAACCGTGGCGCAAGCCTGCCGCGAACTGAACATCGGGTTCCACACGCGCATGGAGCGCGGGCGGCCGTGGCTGCGCCTGAAGATCGCGGCCTCGCTCGACGGCCGCACCGCGCTGCCGGACGGCACCAGCCAATGGATCACCGGCGATGCCGCGCGCGCCGACGGCCATGCCTGGCGCCGGCGCGCCGGCGCCGTGCTCAGCGGCATCGGCACGGTGCTCGAGGACGATCCGCGTCTCGACGTACGCCTGGTGCCCACCGTGAACCAGCCGATGCGCGTGGTCGTCGACTCGCACCTGATGACGCCGCCCGCGGCACGCCTGCTGGCGCCGCCTGGCAGCGTGCTGATCTACGCGGCCGCCGACGAGCCGGTGCGGGCCGAGGCGTTGCGCGAGCGCGGCGCCGACATCGTCTGGCGGCCCGGCCCGCACGGCAAGGTCGATCTCGCATCGATGCTGGCCGATCTCGGCCAGCGTGGCGTCAACGAGCTGCATGTCGAAGCCGGCCACAAGCTCAATGCGTCGCTGCTGCGCGAGGGTCTGGTGGATGAACTCCTCGTCTACCTGGCGCCCACGCTGCTGGGCGACGGCCGCGAGATGGCAGCGCTCGGAACATTGACCGCCCTCGCGCAGGCACCACGATGGACCTTTACCGACCTGGCGCGTGTGGGGAGTGACGTCCGGCTGATGGCGCGGCCGTCGCCCGACACGCCTGCCGACGCCTGACATCGGCGTTCACGGGCCAGGGCACGGTGGCCCCGCCACCTACAATCCGGCGATGTCGATTTCACCCATTCCCGAGCTCGTGGCGGAGCTGGCCGCCGGCCGCATGATCGTGCTCGTCGACGAGGAAGACCGCGAGAACGAAGGTGACATCGTGATCGCCGCCGACCATGTGACCCCCGAGGCGATCAACTTCATGGCGCGCTTCGCCCGCGGCCTGATCTGCCTGACGCTCACGCGCGAGCGCTGCGAGCGGCTGCACCTGCCGCCCATGGCCAGCCGCAACGGCACCAAGCACGGCACGGCGTTCACCGTGTCGATCGAAGCGGCTCAGGGTGTGACCACGGGCATCTCCGCGGCCGACCGTTCGCGTACCGTGCAGGCAGCGGTCGCACGCGACGCAAAAGCCTCTGATCTTGTGCAACCCGGCCACATCTTTCCGCTTCAGGCCCAGGATGGCGGCGTGCTCATGCGCGCCGGTCACACCGAGGCCGGCTGCGACCTGGCCGGCATGGCCGGCCTGACGCCGGCCAGCGTGATCTGCGAGGTCATGAAGGACGACGGCACGATGGCGCGCCTGCCCGATCTGGAGGTGTTTGCAAGCGAACACGGCCTCAAGATCGGCACCATCGCCGACCTGATCAGCTTTCGCAGTCACAACGAAAGCCTGGTGACGCGCGCTGGAACCCGCGATCTGGTCACCGCGCAGGGCAGTTTCAGCTGTACTGCCTTCCGTGACCACGGCGGCGGCCTTCATCTCGCACTGACCCATGGCCAGTGGGAGCCGGGCGACGAGGTACTCGTGCGGGTGCACGAACCGTTCACGGCGCTCGACCTGCTCGACGCCGGGCAGAGCCCTCACTCCTGGCCGCTCCCGCGAGCGCTGGCGGCGCTGCGCGAGACCCGTGCCGGCGTGGCCGTCCTGCTCAACTGCGGCCAAGGGATAGAGACCCTCTTGTCGCAGCTGATGCCCGCCGACGGCGTGGCCGAGCCCCCGCGTGTGCAGATGGACCTGCGGACCTACGGCATCGGCGCACAGATCCTGCGCGAGCTCGGCGTCACACGCATGAAGCTGCTCGGCAGCCCGCGCAAGATGCCGAGCATGACCGGCTACGGGCTCGAGGTCACCGGCTTCCTGCCTCCCCACCATTGACGGAGATATTTCCATGCAAGGCTCCGACAAGGGCATCAGCGGCGAGCTCGCGGGCGAAGGCCTCGTCATCGGCATCGTGCGTGCACGTTTCAATGACGCCATCACGTCCCGGCTGGCCGAGACCTGCCTGGCCGAACTGGTCGCACTCGGCGTGTTGTCGCGCGACATCAAGCATGTCAGCGTCCCGGGCGCGCTCGAGGTGCCGGTGGCGCTGAAGGCCCTGGCCGACAGCGGCGACTACGACGCCCTGGTCGCGCTCGGCTGCATCATCCGTGGCGAGACCTACCACTTCGAACTCGTGGCCAACGAAAGTGGCGCCGGCGTCACGCGGGTGGCGCTCACCACGCCGATCCCCATCGCCAACGCCATCCTCACGGTCGAAAACGAGGCGCAGGCCTGGGCGCGTGCCGAGGACAAAGGGCGCGATGCCGCCCGCGTGGCGGTTGAGATGGCCAACTTGCTGGAAGATCTCTCGTGACCGACACCCCGCCCAAAGCACGCCAACAGCGCCGTATGGCGCCAAAGTCGACCCGGCGGCGGTCGCGCGAGTTCGCGCTTCAGGGCCTGTACGAGTGGTTGCTGTCGGCCGAGGACGCCGGTGTCATCGAGGCCCACATGCGCGAGCAAGACGGCTTCGAGAAATGCGACAGTGCCCATTTCGACGCCTTGCTGCACGGTTGCATCCGTGACGCTTCCACGCTCGATGCCGCGCTCGCCCGCCACGTCGACCGCAAGACGAGTGCATTGTCACCGGTGGAGCATGGCGTGCTGCTGATCGGCGCCTGGGAGCTCTCCAATTGCATCGAGATCCCCTACAAGGTGGTCATCAGCGAGGCGATCGAGCTGGCCAAGAGCTTCGGCGGCACCGACGGCCACAAGTACGTCAACGGCGTGCTCGACCGCGCGGCGGCAGACCTGCGCCCCACCGAGGTGGCGGCCGCGCGGGCGCAGCGCAGGGCTGCCGAGACGTGAAGCGCCGGCTGGCATCGCGGCTCGATCTCATCGAGCCGTTCTACGTCATGGAGATGGCCAAGGCGGCGCAGCACATCGCGCACACGCCGGCCTGCGACCCGGCGCTCGGCGGCGAGCCGATGATCTACCTGAATATCGGCGAGCCCGACTTCACCGCCAGCGCGCCCGTCGTCGCGGCCGCACAGGCCTGCCTTCAATCAGGCCGCACGCAGTACACGCAGGCCACCGGGTTGCCCGCACTGCGTCAGGCACTCAGCCGCTGGTACCGCAGCCGCTGGCAGCTCGACATCGACCCGCAGCGCATTGTGGTGACGGCGGGTGCATCGGCCGCGCTCCAGCTGGTGACCAGCGCACTCTTCGAGGCTGGCGACGACGTGCTGATGCCCGATCCGAGCTACCCCTGCAACCGGCATTTCGTTAGCGCGGTCGGTGCCCGCGCCCGCATGCTGCCTGCCGGGCCCGAACACCGTTTCCAGCTCGATGCGGGCTCGGTCCGCGCGGCCTGGACACCGGCCACACGCGGCGTGGTGCTGGCCTCGCCGTCCAACCCCACCGGCACCTCGATCGACCCGGCCGAGATGCGCGCCATCGTCGAATTCGTGCGTGCCCGCGGTGGCACCACGATCGTCGACGAGATCTACCTCGGGCTCAGCTACGACGAGCGCTACGGCCGCAGCGCGCTCGAGCATGGCGACGACATCATCTCGATCAACAGCTTTTCCAAGTACTTTGCGATGACCGGCTGGCGCCTGGGGTGGGTCGTGCTCCCGCCCGACCTGATAGCGCCGGTGGAAAAGCTCGCGCAGAACCTCTACATCTGCCCCAGTGCCCTGGCCCAGGAGGCGGCACTGGCGTGCTTCGAGCCGGCCTCGCTGGCCGAATACGAGCGCCGGCGGGGCGAGTTCAAGCGGCGGCGCGACGCCGTCGTACCCGGCCTGGAGCGCCTGGGCCTGCCGGTACCCGTCGCCCCCGACGGGGCCTTCTATGCATGGGCCGACTGCAGCGCGTTCGGCCGGGGAAGCTGGGATTTCTGCGTCGACCTGATCGATCGGGCCCATGTCGTGCTGACACCCGGGCGGGACTTCGGCCCGCACGCCGCAGACCGCTACCTACGCCTGTCGTTCGCCAGCGATCTGCCCGCTATCGAACGCGCCTTTGCACGACTTCAGCGTGTGCTGCACGACGGCCGTTGACGTACGGACCCTGCGTCGGGAAAAGGTGACAAGCGGTTAATCGCTGGTCAGAAGGCACGCATTTCAGGGCTTGGCGCCCAGCGCACCCCCGTAAGCTGCGCGGCTGTGGGATCTAACGTGACTCCTAGCTCGACCACGGCCACCGGCGACTTTGCCGACACCGTGCAGTGCGAGCCGCCCGCGCCTGTGGCTGTGACCGGTGCGGGTGACAGCCTGCCCGCGGCCGAATCGGACATCGGCCTCGATCTCGGCGCCGAATCCGAGGGCAGCGTCGCCGAAAAGCCCACGCTGTCCCACATCGGCCGCTACGCACTGAAGGCCCTGCTCGGGGAAGGCGGCCTGGGCCGTGTCTACGAGGCATGGGATCCCCTGCTGTCGCGCACGGTGGCGGTCAAGACGCTGCAGTTCGACCTGGACATGCCGTCGCGCATCGCGCTCGACCGTCTGCTGCTGAACGAGGCGCGCGCGGCCGCCAACCTGAATCATCCGCACATCGTCACCGTGTTCGACGCCGGGCTGTCGGCGCATGGCGTCTACATTGCGATGGAACGCCTGCGGGGCCGCGATCTTCGCGAGATGCTGAAAGACGGCTGGCGCCCCGCGCCGGCCAGTGCCGCGCAGATCGTGCGCCGCGTGGCCGATGCACTGGCCTATGCGCATTCGCGCGGGGTCGTGCATTGCGATATCAAGCCGGGCAACATCTTCGTCACCCGCAAGGAAAAACCCAAGGTCCTCGATTTCGGCATCGCCCGCGCCGCGCACGCCTCGGCCGTGCCGTCCACCGAGATGCTGATCGCCGGCTCGCCGCACTACCTGGCGCCCGAACAATTGAACGGTGGCACGATCGACGCGCGCACGGACATCTATGCCTTGGGCGTCGTGCTTTACGAACTGCTGGCCGGTTGCAAGGCCTTTCCTGGCGACAGCCTCGAGCAGATCCACGCCGCCGTGCGCGCGGGCCAGCCCGTGCCACTGGCCGAACTCTGCCCGGACGTGCCCGCCGGCCTCGCCGCCGTGGTGATGCAGGCCATGGCGCCGGATGCGGCAAAACGCCCGCAGACGGCGGCTGAACTCTCGCAGTCGTTGCGGCCCTGGGCGGCCACGGCGGCCGAACAGGCACCCAACCCCGCGTCGCCCTCGTCGGGAACCCGGTTTCGATGGGCCGGCGCACTGCTCGCGGCCGGCGTGATGACGGTGGCGGCGTTCGTCTTTCTGCGTGGTGGGCCCGGCGGGCCCCACGTCGAAGCCCTGGCAACTGCGCCGCAGGCGACGCAGTCGATGGCCGCGCCCGCCCGCCGTGCGGCGAGCGGAGCAGCCATGGCGACGCCGCAACCAACCGCCCCGGTTCCCGCAGTTCCGCCCGAGGGCGCCGCACAAGCGGCGGCGGCGCACACCGATACGTCCAACGGCCATGCCGATGCGGCACCCGCGGCGCCCGCAGCAAAGCCCAAGGCCAAGCCCGAGTCCAAGGCCAAGGCGGATTCCAAGGCCAGGCCACCGGCCGCCTCGCAAGACAAACCCAAAAGCCCGGTCGCCCCGGTCACCGGCGTCGTTCAGATCGCCGTCTCTCCCTGGGGCGAAGTCGAGGTGGATGGCCGGCCGGCGGGCACCACACCGCCGCTGACCCGCCTGACGCTGCCCGAAGGCACGCACACCATCACGCTGCGCAACGCAGATTTCGCGCCCCACACTGCCACCGTGCAGGTCAAGGGTGATCTACCGGTGGTCGTCCGCCACCGCTTCGGCTCATGAAGACCCGCCTGCCCCTGATCCTGAGCGCCGCCGCCATGTTGGCCGCCGCCTGCGCCACTGCCCCGGGTACACCGCCGCCCCCACCGCCGTCCGGCCTGTCCGAACTGATGGAGCGCCCGGCCGAACGGGCCCTGGTCGAAGGCATCCGCGCCTACGACGACGGCCTGTATCCGCAGGCCGAGGCTGCCCTGCGGCGTGCGCTGGCCGAAGGGCTGGCCAGCGGGCGCGACCGTGCCAGCGCGCACAAGCTCATTGCCTTCATCACCTGCACGAGCGAGCGTTTGGAAGAATGTGAAGCCGCCTTTCTGGCGGCCCGTGGCGCCGACCCCACTTTTGCGCTGAGCCGATCCGAGGCCGGCCACCCGACGTGGGGCCCGGTGTACCGGCGCATCGCGCCGTAGCCTGACACGGCCCACACGGCGTGCACGGCGGGCCACCGGATTCCCGGCAACGGAACGTCAGGCAAAAAGAGGGGTCCGCTTATCATCGGCAACGCCGATGCATACCGATGTTGCGACCCGCCCGCCGTTCCGCCATGCCCTGCGTGTGTACTGGGAAGATACCGACGCCGGTGGCGTCGTCTTCTACGCCAACTACCTGAAGTTCTTCGAGCGTGCGCGCACCGAATGGCTGCGCGCGCTCGGTGTCAGCCAGCAGGCCCTGCGCGACGAGACCGGCGCCATCTTCATCGTGAGCCAGACCCACGTGCGTTATCTGCGCCCGGCGCGCCTGGATGACCTGCTCAGCGTCACGGTGGCGCTGCGCGAAAGCGGGCGGGCCTCAATGAGCCTGTCGCAGCAGGCCTTTCGCGGCGCTGAACTTCTGGCCGAGGGCGACATCCGAATAGGCTGTGTCGACGCCGGGTCGTTCCGGCCGCGCCGCATTCCCGACTCCTTACTCGAACGGATCGAATGAACCAGGACCTGTCCATCATCCAACTCGTGCTGCACGCGAGCTTCGTCGTCCAGCTCGTGATGGCCGGGCTGATGCTCGTCTCGCTCGCCAGCTGGACCGTCATCTTCGGCAAGGTCTTCGGCCTCAAGCGCGTGCGTGCGAGCAACGAGGACTTCGAGCGTGAGTTCTGGTCCGGGCGCAGCCTCACCGACCTGAACCACGGCGCGGGGCAAAGGGCCGACGGCGCACCGATGGAACGCATCTTCGCCAGCGGCATGCGCGAGTTCCTGAAGCTGCGCGAGCGCCGGCTGGACGCGTCGGCCCAGCTCGACGGCGCGCGCCGCGCAATGCGGGCGAGCTTCCAGCGCGAGCTCGACGTGGTCGAGAGCCACCTCAGCTTCCTCGGTACCGTGGCCTCGGTGAGCCCGTACATCGGCCTGTTCGGCACGGTGTGGGGAATCATGCATGCCTTCGTCGGGCTGTCCAACCTGCAGCAGGTCACGCTCGCGAGCGTGGCCCCGGGCATCGCCGAGGCGCTGGTCGCCACCGCGATCGGCCTGTTCGCGGCGATCCCGGCGGTGATCGCCTACAACCGCTTCGCGCGCGACATCGACCGCATCGCCATCCAGCTCGAGACCTTCATCGAGGAATTCAGCAACATCCTGCAGCGCAACGCGGGCGCGCCGTCGGCAGCCGCCGGGACGGCGCCACTGTCAACCGCTTCGGTGGTGAGTTAGACATGGCCTCCGTGATGTCCCGCGGCGGGCGCCGGCGCCGTGCGATGAACGAGATCAACATGGTCCCGTTCATCGACGTGATGCTGGTGCTGCTGATCATCTTCATGGTGACCGCGCCGCTCATCACGACCGGCGTGGTGGACCTGCCCACGGTGGGCAAGTCGCAGCAGCGTCCGACGAGCGTGGTCGAAATCATCGTCGGCAGCGACGAGAAGCTGCGCCTGCGGGTCGACCAGCAGACGCCCGCGGCCACCGTGCTCAACCAGCTCGTGGCGCGCGTCCGCGCGGCGCAGGCCGGCAACGCCGACGTGCCGGTGGTCATCAGTGCCGACCGCAACGTCAAGTACGAAAGCGTCGTCCGCGTGATGGACACGTTGCAGCGCGCGGGCGTGCGGCGCGTCGGCCTGTCGGTCAAACAGGGAGGCTGAGCCCTGTCCGCCGCCCTGGCCCAGGACAACCTGATGCCGCGCCGGCCCGGCGGCACGCTGCCGGGTGCGGCGCTGTCGTTGCTGGCGCATGTCGCGTTGATCGCGGCGCTGGCCTATGGCGTGAACTGGCGCTCGCCGGCGACCGAAACGGTCTCGGCCGAGCTCTGGGCGGCAGTGCCGCAGTTCGCCGCACCGCCGCCGGTGGCCGCACCGGCCCCGCCACCACCGCCCCCGCCCGTGCGCGAGACCCGACCGGCGCCACCACCGCCGGCGCCCGCGCTGCCCGATCCGCAGATCGCGATCGAGCAGGCACGCAAGGCGCGGGTCGAGAAGGAGCGCCTGGAAATGGAGGCGCAGGCGCGCGAAGAACGGCTCGCGCGTGAGCAGGCAGAACACGAGAAGTCGGCGCGTGACAAGGCGGCGCGAGAAAAGTTGGAACGCGCGCAGGCCGAGAAGGAACGGGCCGCACGCGAAAACGCCGAGCGAGAAAAGGCGCAACGCGACAAGGCGGCCGCCGAAGCGCGTCTGGTGCAGCAGCGCGAAGAGAACCTTCGCCGCATGATGGGGCAGCTTGGCGGCGCGTCCAGCGCCACCGGTACACGGGGATCGGCGGCGGCCAATGCCGGCCCGTCGGCCAGCTACGGCGGCAAGCTGCTGGCCCGCATCAAGCCGAACATCGTGTTCCCGGACGCCTTCAGCGGCAACCCGGCCGCCGAGGTCGAGGTACGTGCCGCGCCGAGCGGCACGATCCTGGGCCGGCGCCTCGTGCGGTCCAGCGGCAACAAGGCCTGGGACGACGCCGTGCTGCGCGCGATCGACCGCACCGAGGTGCTGCCCACCGATACCGACGGCCGCGCGCCAGCGGTGCTGGTGATCACGTTCAGGCCGCTGGATTGATGCCGGCGTAGCGCGCCACGAACTGGCGGTCGATCCGATCCTTCCAGCGCCACACCCAGCGGCCCTCGGCCGACCAGCCCCCCCACGACGCGATGGCGCTGCCGTCGCCGGTGGACAGAAGATTCAAGGTGCGGCGCTGAGGGTGGTGTGGCGAGAGATCGCCCCCGCCGACGAAGCGCCGCAGGTTGTGCAACAGCGGCGGGCCCGCCCGCACGGCATACACCCCGCTGCGCGGATGCGGTGCATCGACGCGCGTGGCAACGTCGCCCGCCGCGAACACCGCCGGGTGCGACGTGCTCTGCAGCGTGGGCCCGGTGGCCACGAAGCCCGCCGGGTCTAGCGCCAGGCCACTGCCCGCGAGCCACGCGGGCGCGCTGGTACCGACTGCCAGCACTGGCGCGTCGCACGCCACGCGAGCACCGTTGCCCAGGACCACGTGAGCGGCCTCGATGCCCACGCACGTCTCCTGCAGCACCGTGACACCGCCTCGGCGCAAGGCGCGCACACCGCGCTGGATCACGGCCGGCGGATAGCCGGCCAGCGGTTCCGGGCCCCCGGTGACCAATGCCACACGCGACGCGCCGTCACCCACGCCTTGCAGGCGGTGCGAAAAGGCCATGGCCAGTTCGACGCCGGCGGCGCCGCCGCCGATCACCACGAGGTCGATCGCGCGTTGCGCGGCCAGCGTCAGCAACGGATCGAGCAGGCGCACGAAATGTTCGATCGGGCGCACGAAGAGACCGTGGGTGCGTGCGCCGTCGATCGTGTCCCGGTCCATCACCGGCCCGGTGTCGATCGACAGCACGTCGTACTCGGCGACACGGCCGTCGGACAGGGTCACGGACCGTGCATTCGCGTCGATCGAGACTGCCGACGCCAGTGCCAGCTCGACGTGCGCCGCGTGCGCCAGCGGCTCGAGCGGAATCGAGCACGCGTCGGCGTCGTAGCGCCCGGCCACCAGGCCCGGCACCATGCCGGAGTACATCTGGCGCGCGTACGGGGTCACCAGCAAGGCTGTCGCCCCGGCCATCGAGGACTGCGCCATCGCGTGCAGCACGTGCACGTGCGCATGCCCGCCACCGAGCAGAACAAGCCGCTTCAACGCACGAGCTCCAGGTCTGCCACGTAGGCCAGCGAGCGGCCCTGGGTGTTGTCGGCGTCGGCCCCCACCAGCACGTCGGCGATGGGCGGTGCAGCCTTCGCCTCGTCGCCGAAGGCCCGCAGGAAATCCGCACGCAGGTCACGCCGCTCGGTCTGCCATCGCCCGAGGGTGACGCCGGCGCCTTGCAACACGAACCACCGCATGCGCCGCGTGAAGGCATTGGGCAACACGGTACCGGGCGGCAGCGTGGCGTCCCACACGTAGCACAGCGTGGCGGCGGGGATCTCCTGGCTGGTGGCCACGCGCGCCACGCGCAGCGCCTGGCGCTCCATGAACGGCACCTGTTCCATCGGCAGCTCGAACATCACACAGACCTTTGCCGCGGCGTCGTCGCCCCGCTTGGTGCGCAGGTCCACACCTTCGGCCAACCGGTCGACGCGCCAGCGCCATGACAAGGTGCGGGCCGAGGCCGCGTCGTCACCCACGGTGTGCAGCAGCGTGCCGTAGCTCCCGGCTGCCTCCATCTTCAGCACACGGCTGCCCTCGAGCTCCGTGACCGCAAAACGCGTGGCGGGCACTGCCTGCCTTGGCAAGAGGGTCTCCTTCCACGCGGCAGGGTCACCGACGGGTGCGAGCAAGGATGCCGATTGCGCCGCGGCCAACGCGGCGCCCATCGCCAGACCGGCCACGCCGGCACGCGACGCCACCGCCGCGCGGCAGCCAGAGTGCTTCGAATTCAACGGATCGTTCCGATGGCAAGCAGACTGCCCGCCTTGACCCGGACGTTACACCCACCGCGGTGGCGGCCGGCGCAGGCCACGCCTGTGCACCCGCGCCGCATCCGCCATGGAACCGGCCGTTCCAGCCGGCCCGTCGCTCGATGGGACGACGCCTCTAAGACGCCGCCACGCAGTACCCGCGCACCTGCGCCAGCAGCCGGTCCGCGGCATCGGCCTGCGACGCCATGCCATGCGACAGACGGGCCACGCGCGCCACGATCTCGACCGTATCGCGCACGGAACTCCAGGGCTTGACGCCCGGTTCGCGGACATGCGCATCGGCCCAGATGCCGGCGATGTCGCTGTACGGCTTGTGCAGGCGACCCAGTGCCAGCGAACGGTACAGCTCCCACTCCCCCTGCCCCACCGTGCTCCAGAAGTCGGGCTGCGCGCGGTCCGATTCGAGCAGCGCGACGCAGGCGTCGATGAGCGCGGCGCCCACCCTTTCGTCCTTTGTCGGCCGACCGGCCAGAAGACGCACGAGCAGCAATCCGCACGCAGCCTGCATGCGGGGGTAGAACTCGGTCCGGCGGTCCTGCGTGCCCGCCAACGTCGCTGCCTCGACATAGGCCTGCGCCATGTCGTCCAGGTGCCCGGCGAGCGCTGTCCGCGACACGCTGGCCCGGCGTGCCGTGAGCAGCGCAAGCCGCTTGTGCGCGGAGCCGCGAAGGCTCAGGCGCTCGGTGCTGGCATGCATCTGGATGAAACGGTCCAGGTCGCGCAACGCCCGCCGTACCGTGCGGGCGTCGGACTCGTCGACGGCCAGGCGCACACGCAGGTTGACCAGCAACTCGTGCGCACGCAGCGTGGCGCTGCTGTCGTCGGCCGCCACCGCGCGCTCGTACCAGACGATGGCCTGCTTCAGTTCGCCCAGATCGGCCCAGGCGGTGGCAAAGGCTTCCGCGACTCGGCCCTGCTCGCCCCATACCGTGCCTTCCTGCTGCTCGAAGTCGCGCAGGCGGGCCACCAGCTGCGCGCGTGCCTCGGCACTCAAATGGGATGTCTTGGCTTCCCAGCCGACCTCGTCGAGCGCGGCGTACAGGTCGGCGCGTGTCGGCGTCGCCGGCCGGTAGGTCAGCGCGCCGCCGGGGCGCTGGCGTGCCTCGTCGCTGCGCTGCTGGGTGCGCAGCGACCATCCCGGGTCGCCATAACACTGGTAGGCGGCCCAGGTGTTGCCACCGGGGTCGAGCGCATAGGCGGCCTGCCGCGCCGCCAGCACGGCGTCGGCGAACGACCGGCGCTCGAGCAGCGCGGCATAGAACGCCGTGGCGAATGCACGCGCCGCAACGTCGTCCACGGCCCATCCAGCAGCCACCACGCAACGCACGCCGATGCGCATGAGCTGCTCGGCCACGGTCGATGCAAATTCGCCGCGCGGCGGCAAGACCGGGCGTTTGTCGGCCGGCAGTGCGTCGTCGATCTTGCCGAGGTAGCAGCAGTTGACGAAGACGAGTTCGGGCACGGTATCCAGGCCGGCCAGCTCCTTCGGCCCGAGAAACGTGCCGCCATCGAGCACCACGCCGCCGTAGCGTGTGCCGTCCGGGCCCGACGGTACCTTCTCATAGGCGCCGTGGCCCGCGATGTGCACGATGCGCCAGTCGGATTCGTTCAGCGCCTGCATCACCTGGCGCGCGTTCGGCCGCTCGTCGAGCAGGCGCACGACCCAGCGCTCCTGCAGCAGCTCCCGCACGGCCACGGCTTCCAGCCGCGCCGCCGGCAAAGGCGGATAGCCCTCGTCGCATGCAGGCTCGCCGATCACGAGCACGTTTCGCAGATGTCGGTTGTCCACCGGATCGTTGCGGAAATTCTCGAGACGCAAGGTGCGAACCATCTTCACGCGCACCGCGAAAGGCCGCGGATCGCCCACGTGCGCGCGGCCCTGAAGAATCTCCCACGGAATGCGGGCCGATGCAGGGTCGAGGCTGAGGAACAGCGATGACGAGCCCGCCAGCACGGGCCTCAGCTCGAGCGGCACGAGCATGTTGAACAGGGCACGCGCCAGGTCGGCATCGTGGCGCTGCTCGGACTCGGCCGACGCCACCATGCGGTCGACGAGGCGCCGCTGCGTCGAGCGCGCGCGCAATTCGCTGCGGGCCCGGCCCGTGTGCAGCGTGAACCTGAGTTCATCGTGCGCGTCGCCTTCGCTCGTGACATACACGAGGTCGTAGGGCGCGCCACGGTAGCCACGCTCCACCGGTCGCTGACGCCCGCCCGCGCCCCTGGCGACATGGGGAACCAGGCGCATGGGCACACGCTCCTGGCGCGCCACGCTGGCCAATGCGGTGTGTGCCATCGACGCACGATCGCCATACAGCTCCACCAGCGTGAGGTTCGACACCACCGGGAGCTTTTCCTCGAACAAGCGCTCGTTGGCCTTCCACAGGCCGCGTGCGATCGCCACCGCGGACTGCGCCACGTCGATGCGCCACCCGCCGCTGCCGACGAGCACCGACGCCATCGACAGCGTGACCGGCACCGCACCGCCCTGCTGCGCACGGAACTGCGACCAGGCCATGGCTGCCTTGCCGGCAGCGTCCTCGAGTCGCTGTGGCGTGAGTTCGTCCTCGTCGGCAAGGCCGGCGATGATCACCGCCTCGGGCTTGCGGATGGCGGGCGCAAAGGGGTTGTCGCCGCCCCGGCAGTTGACGAAAACCTGCTGCTCCCCGTGCTGCGTCGGGTACAGACCCAGGTTCAGCGCACGCTGCAACGTGCCGCCCAGCCAGTTATCGAGCGTGCGTTCGGCGCCGCTGAGGGTCTCGGAGCGGTAATGCCCCAACAGCAGCGCATCGCGCACGTGCTTGAGGTCGCCATGCACCACCTCCACCGACAGCGGGAGGTGCGGACCTTCGTCCGCCGCGGCAGCCGGCGGGGGCTGCAGACCGCTGCCCAGCGCTGCGGCCTGCACCTCGCCCAGCGTGGGGGGGTAGGGTGAGCGCACGGGCACCCACACCCGCGTCGCCGGAGCGGCCGGTACGTCCACGCCCGCCCCGCCGCGCGTGGCGTTGGCGGAAAGGACAGGCAACGCCGACGTGGTGCCGTTGTCGAGCAGGTCGCGGTAGGCGCGGAAGACGCTGCGCTCGCGCAGCAGGTCGCCATGTTCGGCCTGCGCGCGCCAGATGGCCACGCCGGGCAGGCGCAGCGAATCCCACGGCACGGTGCCGTCACCCGCACTTGCGGCCACGTACTCCACGCCGAACTCGCCTTTGCGCACATCGACGATCGTCTGCTCCGCGCAGCCGGCCACCAGGGCGATCCGGTTGCCGTAGCGTTGGTACGTGTCCAGACGTGCATCCAGCGCGGCGCGCAGGCCGCGCAAGGCGTCGAGCGCGTCCTGCGTCGGCACGCCCCAGGGCGCGCGATCGGGCGGCGACATCCCGTCGTGCCAACTCTGCGGCGGCGTCGGCGCGGCGGCATGGAAATCGGCCAGCGCCTGCCACTGCGTGCGCTGGGTCAGGTCGGCGCCATCGCCGGCACGCAGGGCCTGAAGCTGCATCAGGCCGGGGAAGTTGCCGAGCATCCCCTTGAGCTCTTTCCACGAGGTGCACACATCCAGCGCGTCGACCGTGTTGACGAGCGGATGCATCGCCGACAGTGCCAGCATCGGCGCATAGGCGCCGCGGTTCGGCGTGCCCGCAAGCACGATGCGCGCGCCTTCCTGCGCCATGAAGCGGTTCCACACATCGCCCGGCAGCAACTCCATCGCGCGCACCACGAGCCCGCCCATCGAGTGGGCGAGGATGCGCACCGGCAGCCCCTTGCCGGCACGCGCGGCCAGCGCCTTGTCGACTTCGGCGGCCAGATCTTCCGCGATGCCCTCGATCGGACGTCGCCAATCGTAGGCAAACGGAATCACGTCGTAGGTGTCGGAGAGCTCCGCCATCAGGTCGCCGAAGTAGCGGTCCATCGGCTCTTCGGCCACGACCTTGGCATCCGGGTAGCGAAGCTTCTTCAACCCGCCGAAGAACAGCGCCAGGGGCGCGGCCCAGACGCGCTTGCCGTCGACCATCAGGTGGCTGCCCATGATGCCAGGCAGCACGAACACCGCTGGCCGCTGCCCGGTGTTCGCGATCTGCGGGCGCAGCGCGCGCAGGCCGTCGCTCGCGCGGCCGTCCCACGACAGCGGGCCGACGGCGCGGAACTGCGTCGGCGCGCTCGACGTGAGGCCCTCGACGATCGCACGCGCGCTCGAATCATTGGTGAAGTAGCGGAAGTGGCTGACCTCGGCACCCCGCTCGAAGACGAAGGTCGGGCGCTGCACACGCGGCGTGCCGCCATACATCGAATTGGTATTGACCACCAGGTCGTGGTCGGTCAGGTAATAGGCATCGGTCAGCAGCACCTTGAGCCACGACAGCACCGAATCGCCCTGGATGTCGCCCGCCACCACGCGCAATTCACTCGCCAGGCGGATGTCGGGGCGTGTCAGCACCTGCATCACCGGCCGCCCGGGGATCATCGCTTCGAGCCCCGGAAAGACCGTGGGATCGGTGCGCTCGCGCGCCACCTGGGTCGTGAAGTCGATCAGTTCGGGCAGCACCGGCAGGCCGGCCTTCTCCAGGCCCCACTGGATAGCGCCGAGGTAGGCATCGAGACGCCCCGACGCCAGCAGCGTCCCACGCGCCGGGCTGGCCACGCGCACCATGCGCTCGAAGCGCGGCTTGCGCGCCGCGATCAACTGGTTCAGTGCCTCGATCTCGCCGCGATGACGGCTGTAAGGTGCCCCCTTGAGCAGCGCAAGGTCGGTCGCATCGAATGCCGGGCCGCCACCCTCGCGTGCCGCGCGCACGAGGGTCTCACCGACGAGGCCCCCGCGCGAATAGGTGACCAGGTGCACCCGCGCATGGTCCGGCAGCGCCTCGAGCACCCTGCGGGCATTGGCGAAAGGTGTCTCGGTGACGCTCTTGTGGTCGAGCCCGTAGACCCCGCCACCGTAGAAATCGAAGAGCGACTTCACGAGCACCGGATGGCGTCGCCACAGGTCGGCAAACGAACCCGACAGGCTGGAGAACGTGCCGTGCAGGAAGACCAGGATCGGCTCGGTGCTCGCCGGGATCTTCACCGGGTCCTTGCCCTTGAAGCTCGGCAGCCCGTCGGGCCCTGGCGGCGGCAGCCGATGCACGCCGGGCGATGTGGCGGATTCGAGCTTGTCCGCGGCCACCCGGGCGGTCAGCCGCGCGGCCTGTTCGCGCACCGGACCGGCCACCAATTCCACCGCCTCGAGCACGACACGGCTGACGAAACCGCGCGACGTGCCCGCCTCACCCGCAGGGCCGGCAAAGGCGAGTTGCGCGTCGACCTGCACGGCGCCGTCGGCGGGCGGCACGGGCGTGCCGCCGCGTCCTGCGGCGCCGGACTGCGACTGCAACAGCATGGCCGCGTTCGCGGGGTGCAGGACCAGCGTCGGGCCATTCGCGATCGTCAGCGCCATGACGTCTTCACCGGGCCGCGCGCGCAGCGTGTGCTGGTCCCCGGCGGCGCGGCTGGCGCTGACCGCCACGCGAACGCCACGCACTGTCGTCTGCGCGGCGCCGGTCACGCGAAAGACGATCTCGTTCGAGGTGGCCATGAAGGAGTCTCCTGCTTGCCTGTGGGGACGCGAAACACGCTAACCCAGCGTGCCATGCCGGGCCATCCCGAGGAACCACCGCCCACGTCGCCGCACACATCGCCCCGTGTTGCGACGTACTGCCGGTCTTTGCCCCTGTGCCAACGCGGAACGCTGCCGATAATCCCGACACCACACCTCCCCGTTCGCAGCCGCGCGACCTGGGGCCGTGGGCCGCTGCACACGATGGCGGCCCGGGCCGATCCGCGCGCCGGCTTCACGCTCACGACGCCATGCACCCTGCCCTTACCGCCCCTCTGCGCCTGACCCGCATGCCGATGCGCTGGTTGGCGCCCTTGGCGCTGGCAACGGCCGCGCAAAGCGCCTGGGCTGCCGACCTCGGGGTGCTGGAATGGAATCGACCGGCTGGACTGCCGCCATTCGCCGAGATCACGCTGACCGATGCCGTGCCGTTGTCGGCCAGCGAGGTGATCGCACGCGTGGCCTCGCCCGAGGCTTACAAGGTGGCCGGCCTGCGCTACGACCCGTCTCTGTCCCGAATCACGATCGCTGCACGCGGCACCGGCAAGGGCCAGGTGCGTCTGCGTCTCGACGGGCTGCCGGCGGATGCCACCGCGCTGGACCTCCTGCTGACGGTACGCGACCGCCTGTCGGTGACGCTGGCCGAGTACCGCATCGATCTGGCCGGCGGTGCCGCGACGTTCGATCCGGCACCGGCCGGCACGTCATTGGGCGGCACAGCCAGCAAGCCCGCCACGCCTGCCGTTGCGGTAACGCCGGCGGCATCGCCACCCGGCGCGGCCCGAGCGCCGGAGGCACCCGTTGCCAGCGCGCCCGGCAGTCCCGGTTCAATGGCACCGGACACCAGCGCCAAGCCGTCAAGTCCCCCCGCGCCCCCATCGAAGGCCGCAACAAACGCGCCGGCGGCGGCAGCGCCAGCGGCGGCCCCCTCGCGCGTCGTCGAACCTGCGGCGAGCGACCCGAATACCCAGGTGAAGGCCGCCGTGACGGCTTGGGCGCAGGCCTGGAGCCGGCGTGACGTGGAGGCCTACCTTGCGTCGTACGTCCCGGCCTATGTCCCGCCGATCGGACCGCGGTCCCACGATGAATGGGTGGCGCAGCGGCGCGAGCGCCTGCTGGCGCGCAAGAACATCGCCATCGGCATTTCCGACTTGCGCGTCATGCAACGCAACGGCCATGTCGTCGCCACGTTCGTGCAGGACTATCAGGGCGACGACTACGCCATCGTCGTACGCAAGCAGATGCGGTTCGTATTGCGCGACGGCCACTGGCTCATCGAACGCGAACACGTCCTGCTCTGAGCGGCCGGGTCTGCGTGCAGGCACCGGGCTGCACGGCCCGGCGGGCTCACGCCGTCCAAGCGTGCAGGTTTAACGCCCCCTTGGCACCTCGACCCCATCAACCCCGGATCTGGGGGGCTCGAGGACCGCTCTTGGCGTCGAGAATGCACCTTTTGCAATCGACGTTCCTATCGCAACGTGACAAGCGACGAAAGAACCCTGGTCGGCTGGCAAGCGGATCACGCAGAACAATGGAACCGTGCGGCCATCCACGTGCCGCACACGTTGCACCGTGCACCGTTGTTCGCGCTGGACGCGCTGGCGGAACTGATCGAGCGCTATCCGAAGGACGCTTATGCGCTGGTGCACACCAATCACACCAGCGATGGCCAGCGCCGCTGGCGCGAAGGTGACCGGGCGGGCATGCCGGGGCGTCAGGTGATCGATGCCATCGCTGGCGGCAGCCTTTGGCTCAACCTTCGCGACGTCGGCCGGTACGACCGCCGATACGCCGATCTGCTGGATGCCACCTATGCAGAAATCGGCGCGCGCATGCCGGGCTTCGCACCGCGTTCGCTCAAGATGGGTATTCTGATTTCGTCGCCGCGTGCGCAGGTGCACTACCACTGCGATCTGCCCGGGCAGGCGCTCTGGCAGATCGTCGGGCGCAAGCGCGTCTACGTGTATGCCCCGCAACCGCCGTTTCTCGAGCGGCAGGCGCTGGAGGACATCGCCTATGCGGGCTTCGAGTTCAAGCTCGACTACCGGCCCGAATTCGATGCCTCGGCGCAGGTCTTCGACCTCGCGCCCGGCGGCATGCTGACCTGGCCCCTGAACTCGCCGCACCGCGTGGACAACGAGGACTGCCTGAACATATCGGTCACCACCGAGCACTGGACCGACGACAACCGGCGTTCCCAGCAGATCCACCTGGCGCATGCCGTGCTGCGCCGCCATCTCGGGTGGTCGGCACGCAGCCAGGCCCGCTCGGGCCCGTCCTACTGGGCCAAGGCCGCGTTGCAGGCGGCGTGGCGCCGCAGCCCCTGGGCCGCCCAGGTACAACAGGCCAGTCGCCCGGTTGAATTCCGCCTCGATCCTCGCGCGCCCGGTGGCATGGTGGACCTCCCCACGGCCGACCATGGGCAATGAGCGCCCTCTCGCATGTTGAGGCAGGTCCCCTCGCGATATCCGGTGTCCCGTTTCCCGCCATGACCCGGTACGTCGCCGACGTCGGCCAGGACCTCGAGTCGTTCCTGTCACGCTGGACACGCCTGCAACCGGCAACGTCATCCCCATTTCACTCTGTGGCGTGGCTGCGCGCCTGGTACAGCACGATCGGCCGGCACGGCGGCCGCGAGCCGCTCTTCGTCGGCGTGCGTGATGGTGGCGGCGATGGCGACACCGACTCGATGCTGTTGCCATTGACCCGGCGTCGCTGTGCGGGCCTGTGGGTCGTGGAATTCGCGGACGGGAGCGTCGTCGACTACAACGCCCCGCTCCTCGCGCCCGGCGGCTGGCATGACGATCCCGCTGTTGCGCATGGCCTCTGGCATGAAGTGCGTCGTGTCCTGAAGGGACATGACATCGTGCTGCTCGAGAAGATGCCCGCCCAGCGCGTCGATCAGCCGGGCCTGCGGCCCAGCCCGTTGACACCTGCGCTGCGCACCTACGCCTGTTCGATGTCGGGAAACCAGTTCAACGTGGCCGGCGACTGGGACACGTGGCGCCATACGCTCGACAAGCGCGTGCGCAAGGAGTTCGAGCGTTCGTGGCGGGTCTTCACACGCAGTCCGAATGCGCGATTCGAGCGCATCACCGAACCGCAGCGCGCTCGCGACGTTCTCCATCTTCTCGAAGTGCAGCAGGCGGCGCGCATGCACGCCCTGGGCTACCCGTACTTGCTCGACCAGCCGGCATTCCGCGATTTCTACCGCCTTGCGCTCGAGGGCGGGCTGCAGGATGGGTCGGCCGTGCTCACCGCATTGCTCGACGGTGACGATCTCGTGGCCGCGCAGTTCGGTCTCGTCTGCGACGGCCGATATATCGCGCTGCGTCTGAGCATCGCCGAGGAGGGCTGGAAAAGCTGCTCTCCCGGAAGACTGATGTGCGAGCGCACGGCACGTCACCTGCATGAGCAAGGTCTGACGTGGTTCGATTTCGGCATCGGCGACTATGCCCACAAGGAGACTTTCAACGTCTCGCACATTCCGCTCGTCGACGCCTGCGAAGC
>JAHECD010000028.1 GCA_024641945.1 Rubrivivax sp.
CCGTGTCCTCGATGACGACGGGTGCTTCGTTTGTCCATTGCCCGTGCAAAACGGCGTGTCGGTGGTGCCCGGCATCACCGCGCGTACCGCGAGCGGCCCGCCTCCCGGCCCGGGCGAGAATGTGTCGATGGCCGCCTCCAGCTTGCTCGCCCTCATCGACGATATCGCCAGTGTTCTCGACGACGTTGCCTTGCTGAGCAAGCTGGCGGCGAAGAAGACCGTGGGGGTGCTCGGCGACGATCTGGCGCTGAATGCGCAGCAGGTCTCGGGTGTCCAGGCCGATCGCGAGTTGCCCGTCGTGTGGGCGGTGGCCAAGGGCTCGTTCGTCAACAAGGCGATCCTCGTGCCGCTGGCGCTGGCGATCAGTGCGTGGGCGCCGTGGGCGGTGACGCCACTGCTGATGGTGGGCGGCGCCTTCCTGTGTTTCGAGGGTTTCGAGAAGCTCGCGCACCGGTGGCTGCACCGCAAGGAAGACGACGCGGCGCAGCGCGCCGAGCTGAGCAAGGCGCTGGCCGACCCGAACGTCGATCTGGTCGACTTCGAGCGCGACAAGATCAAGGGCGCCGTGCGCACCGACTTCATCCTCTCGGCCGAGATCATCGCCATCACGCTCGGCACGGTGGCCGACGCGCCCTTCCTGACGCAGCTCGTGGTGCTGGCCGGCATCGCGGTCGTCATGACCGTGGGGGTCTATGGCTTCGTCGCGGGCATCGTCAAGATCGACGACCTGGGCCTGTTTCTCAGCCGGCGCGGCGGCCTGTCCGCACGTATCGGTGACGCGATCCTGCGCGCGGCGCCCTGGCTGATGAAGGGCTTGTCGGTGGCCGGCACGGCGGCGATGTTCCTCGTCGGCGGCGGCATCCTCGTGCACGGCGTGCCGGTCGTGGCGCACACCATCGAGTCTGCTCTGCACGGATGGCCCGCCGCGGCCCAGGCCGTGCTGCCGCTGCTGGCGAATGCGCTCATCGGCGTGATGGCAGGCGCGGTCGTGCTCGGTGCGGTGACGCTGTGGCAGCGCGTCGCCGCAGCCCGGCACTGAGCGCGCGGTGAACCGGCGGCGCCGTGGCGCCGCCGGGGGGGCGTCACTTGCCGTTGATGCCCAGCAGTTCGACTTCGAAGTTCAGCGTCGCGTTGGGCGGGATCGGGCCGCCGGGCGTGCCACGCTCGCCGTAGGCGATGGCGGGCGGGCACGTGAGCTTGGCCTTGCCGCCGACCTTCATCATCGCCACGCCTTCGGTCCAGCATTTGATGACGCGGTTGAGCGGAAATTCAGCCGGCTGCCCGCGTTGGTACGAGCTGTCGAACTCCTTGCCGTCGAGCAGCGTGCCGCGGTAGTGCACCTTGACCACGTCGGCGGCGGTCGGGCTGGCGCCTGCACCGTCCTTCAGCGATCGATAGATCAGGCCGCTGGACGTGGTGGTGTCCGCGCCGGCGGCCAGGGCGGTCTGGGCGAGGGTGGCGCCGGCCAGGGCAGCGGCGGCGATCAGGAGCGTGGGAGCGAGCTTCATGCGGCAGGAAAAGCAGTTGCGGAACCCGCCATCATGCCCGCTTCGGCGGCCGCAGGCGTGGAATCATCGGCGTCGATGAACACCTCGCGCCGCCGCACGTTGCAGATCGCCCTTGGCGCGTGCATCGCCGTCGCGTCGGCGGCGCTCACGGGCTGCGGCCGCAAGCCGGTGCGCGGCCGCCCGGTACCCGCCGGCGGCAAGGTGCTGGCGCTGGGCGACAGCCTGACTTTCGGCACCGGCGCGGCGCCCGAGGCCAGCTACCCGTCCGTGCTGGCCGGCCTGACGGGCTGGGACGTCGTCAACGGCGGCGTGCCGGGGGATACCGCGGCCCAGGCGCTGGAGCGCCTGCCGGCATTGCTCGACGAGCATCGGCCCGCGCTTGTGCTCGTGAGCATCGGCGGCAACGACTTCCTGCGCCGCCAGCCCGACGACGCCACACGCGCCGCCATCGAGCGCCTGTGCGAAGCGGCCCGTGCCGCCGGCGCGCAGGTGATGCTGATCGCCGAGCCACGCCCGACGCTCGCTGCGCGCGTCACCGGCTCGCTCGACGACCACCCGCTGTACGAAGCCGTGGCCGAAAAACTGAAACTGCCGATGTACCGCCGCGGCTGGGCCGACGTGTTGCAGGACGAGCGCCTGCGCTCCGATACGATCCACGCCAACGCACAAGGTTATGCGCGCTTTGCGCAGGGCCTGGCCGAGGCCGCACGCGAAACCGGGTTTCGTTAGCGCGGACGCCACCGCGCGTCGGCGGCTACGGTTCGGCCGATAGGACGCGCTGGCGGAACCAGTCGTCGAGCATGCGGGTGTCGTAGGCCATCGGCTGCGAGCTTTCGAGCCGCGCCGAGTTCATCAGGTAGGCCATGTCGGCCAGCCGGTCTTCGCCGGACTTCAGCGTGCGGCCATCGGTGGCGAGCGCCCAGCGCAACGTCATGCGCGGCCAGTCCGCGCGGCCCTTGAGGACGCGGATCTCGCCGAGCCGGTGCGTCGGTACCAGTTCGCCCGCGAGGTCGACGTCGAGCACGTCGATCGTCAGCGTCTGGCCCTGCGGCAACTGCGCGCCGAAGGCCTTCATGTGGCGCGCCAGCAGATCCAGGTTGCGCTCGCGATCGATGCCGCGGCCGGCATCGGCAAAATTCTCCGACTTGACGAAACGGATCTCGACCAGTCCGGCGGCGGCCGCCGGCAGGGTCAGGGCCATGGCCGCGAGCAGGGCGGCCAGCAGGGTCGACGAGGTCTTCATCGTGAGTCTCCCGAGGGCTGGCGGCACGGCAGCGCCGCCACGAGCACTGTGCGCCTTCGCGGCCGCGATGGCAACGGCGGCGGCAAGTCTTTGCACGGGCTTCACATATCGCCCCTTCGGGCGGCAAATTCAAGCGTTGGCCCGGGTCGCGTCACTGCGATATTCCGGCAGCGGCGCGCCGCAATCGCGGCAGAAGCGCGCCTGCGGCAGGTGCCCTTCGCTCAGGCATTCGTGGCAGGTGCGCGTGGTGGGTTCGCGCCCGATGCGCTGGGCCGTGAACTCGGCGCTGACGATGCCCGTGGGCACAGCAAGCGTGCCCCAGCCGAGCAACATCATCACCGACGCGAGCAGCCGGCCGAGGTCGGTGTGCGGCGTGATGTCGCCGAAGCCCACCGTCGTCATCGTCGTGATCGCCCAGTACACCGAGACCGGGATGCTGGTGAAGCCGTTGTCCGGGCCCTCGATCACGTACATCAGCGTGCCCATGATGAGCACGATCATCATCACGAACGACAGGAAGACGAGGATCTTGCGCCTCGATGCGGCGAGCGCGCGGCCGAGCGCGCCGTACTCGGCCAGGTACTCGCCGAGCTTCAGGACGCGGAAGATGCGCAGCAGGCGCAGCACCCGCACGTCGATCAGCGCGTGCAGCCCGGGGATCAGGATCGCCAGGTAGGTGGGCAGCACGGCGAGCAGGTCGATCACGCCGTAGAAGCTGCGGGCATAGCGCAACGGGCGCCGCACGCACGCGAGCCGGGCGAGATATTCCGCCGTGAAAAGCAAGGTGAACAGCCATTCCAGCGCATACAGCAAAGCACCGTGGCGTGCGTGCACCGTCGCCATGCTGTCGAGCACGACGACCGACAGGCTGGCCACGATGACCCCGATCAAGGCCAGGTCGAACAGTCGGCCGGCACGGGTATCGGCCTCGAAGATCACCGTATACAGGCGCGCCCGCCAACCCTCGGCCGGCTTGCCGAAGCGCACGTCGGGGCCGGGCGCCACCGGCGGCGGCCGAGGCTCGTCGTTCAGCGTTGCCACGTGTCCTTGAGCGACGTGATCCGGTTGAACACCGGCCGGCCGGCCGCGTGGTCCAGCCGGTCGGCGACAAAGTAGCCGTGGCGCTCGAACTGAACCTTGTCGTCGGGCTGCGCAGACGCGAGCGCGGGCTCGGCAAAACCCGATGCGACGGTCAGGCTGCGCGGGTTGACCGCGGCGCGAAAGTCCAGCTCGTCGCTGCCGGGCTGGTCGACCGTGAACAGGCGCTCGAACAGGCGCAACTCCACCGGCAGCGCGTCGTGCACGCCGACCCAGGTGATCGTGCCCTTGACCTTGACGGCGTCGGCGCCCGGCGTGCCGCTCTTGGTGTCGGGCACCACGTTGGCGAGCACGGCGGTAATGCGCCCGTCGGCGTCCTTCTCGCAGCCGATGCACTCGATCACCATGCCGTATTTCAGGCGCACCTTGTTGCCGGGAAAGAGCCGGAAGAAGCCCTTCGGCGGCGTCTCCGCAAAATCGTCGCGCTCGATCCACACCTCGGGGCCCAGCCCGAACGCGCGTGTGCCCAGTTCGGGCCGCTGCGGATGCACGGGGGCGCTGCAGGCCTCGACGTGCGCGGCGCCGAACAGCTCACCCCAGTTCACGAGCCGCAGCTTCACCGGGTCGATCACCGCCATCATGCGCGGGGCCTGGCCTTCGAGGTCTTCGCGCAGCGCGATGTCGAGCACCGAGTAGTCGAGCCAGATGTTGGTCTTGCTCGCGCCGGTGGCTTCGGCCATCGCACGGATGCTGGCCGGCGTATAGCCGCGCCGGCGCATGCCGAAGATCGTCGGCATGCGCGGGTCGTCCCAACCCTGCACGATGCCTTCGTCCACCATCGCCTTGAGCTTGCGCTTGCTCGTCATCACGCTGGTGAGGTTCAGGCGGCCGAATTCGTACTGCTTGGGCAACGGGTGCGCAAGCAGCCCGAGGCGCGCCAGGTTCTCCAGCAGCCAGTCGTAGAACGGGCGCTGGTCCTCGAACTCGAGCGTGCAGAAGCTGTGCGTGATGCGTTCCAGCGCGTCCTCGATCGGATGCGCGTAGGTGTACATCGGGTAGATGCACCACGCGTCGCCGGTGGCGTGGTGCGTGGCGTGCTTGATGCGGTACAGCGCCGGATCGCGCAGGTTGATGTTGGGCGACGCCATGTCGATCTTCGCGCGCAGCACCGCGGCGCCGTCCGGCAACTGGCCGCTGCGCATGTCGGCAAACCGCGCGAGGTTCTCGGCCGGTGTGCGGCTGCGGTAGGGGCTGTCGGTGCCGGGGCGGTTGAAATCGCCGCGGCTCGTGCGCATCTCGTCGGCGCTCTGCTCGTCGACGTAGGCCAGGCCGTCGCCGATCAGCGCCTCGGCGGCGCGGCACATGAAGTCGAAATAGCTGCTCGCGTAATACAGGTGGCTCGTGCCGCCGGCGGTCCAGTCGAAGCCGAGCCAGTGCACGGCCTCGATGATCGCGTCGACGTACTCCTGCTCTTCCTTCTCGGGGTTGGTGTCGTCGAAGCGCAGGTGGCAGATGCCGCCGTAGTCACGCGCGAACCCGAAATTCAGGCAGATGCTCTTGGCGTGGCCGACGTGCAGGTAGCCGTTGGGCTCGGGCGGGAAGCGGGTGCGGATCCGCGCCGGGTCGGGCTGGCCGGCCGCATGGTGCGCGGCGTCGCCGGGATTGCCGCCGAAGTGGCGGCCGGCGTAGGTGCCGGCCTCGAGATCGCGTTCGATGATGCCGCGCAGGAAGTTGCTCGGCTTCGGGGGCTCGTTCTTGGGCGGCGCTGAAGACATCCACGGGATTCTATCGACGGGCCTCAACGCCTCTTCAGGCGCTCGATCTCGCTGGCGACCAGGCGCTCACGCAGGCCGTCGCTGTTCAGGCCGACGAAGGTGACGATGCCGTGGATGGCCAGCCCGAGGCTCCAACCGGCGAGTGGCCAGAGGTGCCAGTTGGAGCGGCCGTACGACAGGCTCAGCAGGGCCAGCCCCGCATTGACGAGCACGAAGACGAGCAGGTGCACGAAGAAGCCGACTTTTTGCCCCACACGGCGCCGTGCGCGGCGGGTGATGGCGTCGTCAACGGCGGTGGTGTCGAGCGTTGTGTTCATGGGGGCTCCGGTCGGTGTCGTGGGTGGCAATGCGTTGTCGGGCGGTCGTTCGAATGCGGTGCGTCAGGCCATCACGCCGAGCAGGTTCTTCCACAGCAGCGTGCCCAGAAAGCGGCCCGGCAGCAGCGTGAAGATCCCCGCGATCACGCAGGCGCCGGTGTACAGCGCCTTCATCGTGGCGCGGTGCCCCGCCACGTTGCCACGCCGGATCAACCAGATGCCGCGCGGCAGTTGCCAGGCCACGAGCAGCACGAGCAGGTGGATCGGCGTGACGCCGGCAATGTTGGGCATGCCGTAGTCGCGGATGAAGGCACTCGAGACGGCCGCGCCCGTCATCAGCGCGACCCAGGTCCACCCCAGCAGGCGGTGGTTCGGCGTGCCTTTGCGCCGCATCAGCAGCACGCTGCCGAGAATCAGAGCGCCGAGCGCGGTGACGAGATGGAAGAACACCAGCGGATGGCGCTCGAGAAGTTGCTGGACGGCTTGCATGGGGGGCTCCTTTCGGACTGCGTTGAACGCATCCTAGGAATCGGCTCCCGTCGGCGCAGCCGCCCCGCGACGGCACGACGATGGCGGCGACGAAACGCGCGTGGCGCGCCGCCGGATGCGGCTACATGCCCTTGAAAAGGTGCGCGTACAGCCGGCTGGCCGTCAGCGTCTCGGGCCGCCCGCGCAGGCTCAGGAAGGCCTTGCCGGACTCGTCCCGGCGCGCGCTCACGATGCAGCGCGCCTGCACCACCGTGCCGCGGTGGATCTGCCAGAAAACGGCCGGGTCGAGTTGCGGGAGCAGTTCGCGCAGCGACAGGCGGATCAGGTGCTCGCGCTCGGCAGTGACCACGCGCACGTACTTGTCGGCGGCTTCGAAATAGATCACCTCGGCCAACGGCACGATGTGCACCACCGCGCCGACCTGCGCCTGGATGACCTCCAGCCGGGGCGCCGATGCCGCTGCGGCGGCAGGCGTCGCGCCGATCAGCGCACGCAGCTGGTCCATCGTCTGCTGCAGCACGTCCGCTTTGGTGCCGCGTGCCGCCAGGCGCGCTTGCAGGCGCTCCACGCAGGCAGCCAGCCGCGGCCGGTCGACGGGCTTGAGCAGATAGTCGACCGCCTGCGCCTCGAAGGCCTGCAGCGCGTACTGGTCGTAGGCCGTGACGAAGACGATGAGCGGGAAGTCCACCCCGTCGGGCCAGTCCTCGGCCAGCGCCTGCGCGGCTTCCAGCCCGCTCAGGCCGGGCATGCGGATATCGAGAAAACACACGTCGGGCCGCAGCGACAGCGCCTGCGCGACCGCGCTGTCGCCATCGCCCACCACCGCGCCGACCGTCAGCGCGGGCCACAGGGCTGCGAGTTCGGCCTTCAGCGCGGCGGCAAGCAGCGGCTCGTCCTCCGCAATCAACGCGGTCGATGTCGTCATGTCATGGGGCTCCGATCGGCAGCCGCAGCGTGGCCCGCGTGCCGCCCGAAGGTGCGGTTGTGCGCTCGAGCACGAGCGACGCGCGCCCGCCGTGCAGCGTGGCCAGGCGTTCGCGTACCTGGGTCAGCCCGAAGCCGGATTCACGCGGCGGCTCGCCGGCCGCCAGGCCGACGCCGGTGTCGCTGACCTGCAAGACCAACTCGTCGCCTTCGCGGCGGGCGGCGACCTCGATGACACCACCGGCCAGCGCCGGCTCCAGCCCATGTTTGATGGCGTTTTCCACCAGCGGCTGCAGCAGCAGCGGCGGCACCGGCAGGTCGCGCAGCGGCGCCGGCAGGTCGAGGCGCACCTGCAGGCGCGGGCCCATGCGCACGCCCATCAGCGCGAGGTAGTCGCCGATGCGATCGAACTCCGCCGACAGCGGGTGGCTGCCGGTGCGGCTCGCGCTGAGCGTGGCACGCAGGAATGCGATGAGCCGGTCGAGCATGTCCTGCGCACGCGCGGGGTCGAGCGCGATCAGCACCCGCAGGTTGGCCAGCGTGTTGAACAGCATGTGCGGCTCGAGTTGCGACTCGAGCAGCTTGAGCTGGTTCTCCGCGGCCTGGCGCTGCGCGGCCTCGGCCTGGGCACGCGCGCCGGACAGGCGCTCCATCATGCTCAGCACGAAGACCGACGCCACCGACGCGACGATCGTCATCGCTACCGTGATGCGCGTGCTGACCGATTCCAGCCGCAGCAGGCTCGGCGACTGCGCCCCGGTCAACAGGTCGCCCAGCGCGGTGCCCGCCACCGGCCCGACGAGCATGCACACCAGCAATGCGGGCCCGATGCCGCGCCAGCCGGAGCCGAAGCCGGATTCGTGCGGCGCCAGCCCGCGCGCCTGGCGCAGGCGGTCGTTGGTCCAGGCGAGCAGCAGGCGCGTGGCTTCCATCGACGTGTAGCAGCACATCCCGATGGCAAACGAATAGAGCAGGTGGCGCTCGAAGTGGCGGTGATCGAAGGCCGTGAGCAGGAGCGCGATCGACAGGCACAACGCCACCATGAAGACCGTCGTACGCGCCGCCCGGCGCCGCATGCGTGCCATGGCCGCGGCCAGCGCCGTGGTTGGCGCCGGCCCGGGGGCTGTCAACGGTGCAGCGGTCATGTCCCCGCGATTGTCAACCGGCCGGTTCCAGTGGTGCGCAGCAGCGCGCCGGCCCGCCCCAGCAGCAGTCCGCCGATCACGCCGTAGAGGGCCGCGACGGGCAGCATCACGCCGGGCTGCAGGCGCCAGGCCGCGTGCAGCGCCAGCTCCACGTTGACCGCATACCGGAACGCGAAGATCACCAGGATGGTGGCCAATGGCCAGAGGCTGCCCGGCAAGTGGAGGTGGGTGCCACCGGCGTCGACACGCGTACCGGCCGGAACGGGCAGGCGCAACCCGGCCAGGGTGCCGAGCGCCAGCGCGGCCAGCCAGGTCGGCAGCGAAGGGGGCATTGCCGAGAAGGTGGACCAAAGGCCGCTGACCCCGAGCGCGAGCATGGCGCCGGGCAGCATCAGGATCTGGGCGCGGGCCACGCGGCGCGCACGCATCTGGGACAACCCGAATGCGACGAGCGCGGCCAGCAGGACCCAGACCCAGGACGGCGTGTGGCGGACGATTTCGAGCAACATGGTGGCGGGCTCCGGTGATTGGCGCGTCTTGCGCGATGCCGGCAATGTGCCGGCCGGCCCGATGGGCCACCAGTGGCCGGCGACGAATTGTCGAGACGTGGTGCGAAACGGCGGCCGGACGGCGCGGAATGCGCCGCGTAGGATCGCTGCATGCACACGCTCGATCCCAGACCTGCCGCTTTCACGCTCGTGACGCCCGCGGGACCCGCGCTGCCCATCGTCGTCGACTCGCCGCACAGCGGCACCGACTACCCGGCGGACTTCGACGCCATTGCGCCGCGCCACCAGCTGCGTGCGGCCGAGGACACCTGGGTCGACCGGCTCTACGACAGCGCGCCGCGACACGGCGCGACCTTGCTCGCGGCGCGTTTCCCGCGCAGCTACATCGACCCCAACCGCAGCCTGCTCGACATCGATGCCGACCTGCTGGATGCGCCCTGGCCCGGGCCGGTGCAGCCGAGCCGCAAGACGGAACTCGGCATCGGGCTCGTCTGGCGCCTGCTGGCCGGGCAGCCGATCTACAGCCGCCGTCTCTCGGTCGACGAGGTCCGGCGGCGCATCGATGGTTGCTGGCAGCCCTACCACGATGCCCTGGCGGCCGCACTGGACGGCGCCGGGGCCGCCGGCGCGCGCTGGCACCTGAACGTGCATTCGATGCCCGACGACGCCTACCGCCGCCTCGGCCTGCCGGAGAAGCCGCTCGCCGACTTCGTGCTCGGCAACCTCGACGGGGTTACCAGCGACGAAGCGACGATGGACCTGCTGGCCGGCGCGCTGCGTGGGCACGGGTTCAGCGTGGCCTTCAACGACCCGTTCAAGGGGGTCGAGATCATCCGCACGTCGGGCCGGCCGTCCGCCGGCTGGCATGCCGTGCAGGTCGAGGTCAAGCGTTCGCTCTACATGGACGCCGGCTATGCGCCGAATGCGGGCTTCGAGCGCGTGCGCGCGGCGATCGATTCGATGCTCGGTGCGCTGGCCGCGCATGTACGCGCGGCGACGGCGGACTGAACCGTCAGCGGGCGCGGCGCGGCTCAGGGCGCCGCCGCCAGGCGCTCGCGGAGGGCCTCGATGCGCGCGCGGTTGGCGCCGAAATCCTTGCGCCCCACACGCGAGGCCGAGCGCACCTGGATCACGCGTGCGGCCGGGTCGAACCAGAATTCGGTGTCGTCCACGAACTTCATCAGCGACGTTGTGAACTGCACGTACAGATAGTCAGGCCGGGACTCGACCACCGTCGCGCCGGGCATGGACTCGACCACCGAGCGCAGGCGCGCGAGCGTCGATGCGGCGTCGCCGCGCAACGCGATCGGATCGATGCGCGCGTCGGCGCTGCGCGGGCCGGGCCACAGGTCGGACTGGCTGCTGACGCTGTTGGGCGTGGGGGACGGCGGCTTGAGCCGGCCTTCGCGAACACCCAGGTCGGTAGGGGCCTTGCCGGAGAACAGGCCGAACCGGCCGCCGAGCAATGCACCGACCGACAGCACGGCAAGCACGACGAGCAACCACTTGGCAATGACCATCGAGACCCTTCGTGCACCGTTGCGCTGGTGTCAGCGCTTGCGTGCGCCGCCGAGCAGTGAGCCGAGCACGCCGCGCACGATCTCGCGGCCGACCGCCGAGCCCACGCTGCGCATCGCGCTGCGCGCCGCCGATTCGGCCAGGCCTTCGTGTTTGCCGCCACGCGGGCCGGTGCTGCCGAAGATCATGTCGCTCAAGCCACCAAGCAGGCCGCCGCCGCCCTGGGCGGGTGCGTTCGCCGTTCCACCCGCCGGCGCGTTGCGCAGGTCCTGCGCGTTGTCGGCGGTCGCCGCCGCGCGGCCTTTCAGCTTTTCGAAGGCCGATTCGCGGTCGACGGTCTTCTCGTAGACACCCGCCACCAGCGAGCCGGCGATCAGGGCCTTGCGCTGGTCCGGCGTGATCGGCCCGATCTGGCTGCCGGGCGGCAGCACGTAGACCCGCTCGGTCACGCTCGGGCGGCCCTTGTCGTCGAGAAAGCTCACCAGCGCCTCACCCACGCCGAGCTCGGTGATCGCGGCCTGGATGTCCACCTTGGGATTCGCGCGCATCGTGCTCGCCGCCGACTGCACGGCCTTCTGGTCGCGCGGCGTGAACGCACGCAACGCATGCTGCACGCGGTTGCCGAGCTGGCCGAGCACGGTGTCGGGGATGTCGAGCGGGTTCTGCGTGACGAAGTAGACCCCCACGCCCTTCGAGCGCACGAGCCGCACGACGAGCTCGATGCGCTCGATCAGCGCCTTGGGTGCATCCGCGAACAGCAGGTGCGCCTCGTCGAAGAAAAAGACCAGCTTGGGCTTGTCGAGGTCACCCACTTCGGGCAGCGCCTCGAACAGCTCGGACAGCATCCACAGCAGGAAGGTCGCGTACAGCCGGGGCGAATTCATCAGCTTGTCGGCGGCCAGGATGTTGATGACCCCTTGCCCGCTTTCGGTCTGCATGAAGTCGTTGATGTCGAGCATCGGCTCGCCGAAGAACTTGTCGCCGCCTTGTTCCTCGATCTGCATCAGCCCGCGCTGGATCGCGCCGATGCTGGCTGCGCTGACGTTGCCGTATTCGGTGGTGAATTCCTTTGCGTTGTCGCCCACGTGCTGGAGCATCGCGCGCAGGTCCTTCATGTCCAGCAGCAGCATGCCGTTGTCGTCGGCGATCTTGAAGACGAGGTTGAGCACGCCGCCCTGCGTCTCGTTCAGCGCCAGCATGCGCGACAGCAGCAGCGGGCCCATGTCGCTGACCGTGGCGCGCACCGGGTGGCCCTGTTCGGCAAAGACGTCCCACAACGTGGTCGGGCACTGGGTGGGCGCCGGTGCATCGAGGCCGCGGTCGGCCAGGATCTTCTTCACCTTGTCGGGCAGCGCGCCGGTCTGGCTGATGCCGGTGAGGTCGCCTTTCACGTCGGCCATGAAGACGGGCACCCCGATGCGGCTGAAATTCTCGGCCAGCGTCTGCAGCGTGATCGTCTTGCCGGTGCCCGTGGCGCCGGTGATGAGGCCGTGCCGGTTGGCCAGCGCGGGAAGCAGGTGGCATTCGATGTCGCCATGCTTGGCGACGAGGATCGGATCGGACATCGCTTCGAGCTCCTGGGGCGGCCGGTAAAATCGGGCCAGTCTATACAACAAACCGTTCCGCGGGCCGGCTGACAGCCAGCACCGCCGACGAGGAGCATCGATGGCCGGGCACTCCAAATGGGCCAATATCCAGCACCGCAAGGGCCGCCAGGACGAAAAGCGAGGCAAGGCGTGGACTCGCGTGATCCGCGAGATCATGGTCGCGGCCCGGCTGGGCGGCGGCGACGTGAGCGCCAACCCGCGGCTGCGGCTGGCGGTCGAGAAGGCCAAGGCCGTGAACCTGCCGGTCGAGACGGTCAAGCGCAATATCGACAAGGCCACCGGCAACCTCGAGGGCGTGAGCTACGAGGAGATCCGCTATGAAGGCTACGGCATCGGCGGCGCGGCGATCATCGTCGACTGCATGACCGACAACCGCGTGCGCACGGTGGCCGAGGTGCGGCACGCCTTCAGCAAGTACGGCGGCAACATGGGCACCGAGGGCTCGGTGGCGTTCCAGTTCAAACACTGCGGGCAGTTCGTCTTTGCGCCGGGCACGAGCGAAGACCAGGTGATGGAAGTCGCGCTCGAGGCCGGCGCCGAGGATGTGGTCACCGGCGACGACGGCTCGATCGAGGTGCTCTGCGCGGTGGCCGACTTCGAGGCCGTGAAGGCCGCGCTCGAAGGCGCCGGGTTGAAGCCCGACGTGGCCGAGGTGACGATGCGTGCGGAGAATTCGATCGATCTCACCGGCGAGGATGCCGCGCGCATGCAGAAACTGCTCGACGCCATCGAGGACCTGGACGATGTGCAGGACGTCTACCACAACGCCGTGATGGACGACGAGTAGGCCACCGATGAAAGTCCTTGTCATCGGCAACGGCGGGCGCGAGCACGCGCTGGCCTGGAAGCTCGCGCAGAGCCCGCGTGTGCAGACCGTCTACGTGACGCCGGGCAACGGCGGCACGGCCACCGACTCGCTGTTGCGCAACGTGCCCTTTGCCGGCTGGCAGGCGCTGGCCGACTTCGTTCAGGCCGAGAAGGTGGGCCTGACGATCGTGGGCCCGGAAGCGCCGCTGGCCGCCGGGGTGGTGGACCAGTTCCGCGCCCGCGGTCTGCGCATCTTCGGCCCCACCAAGGCCGCGGCGCAGCTCGAGAGCTCCAAGGCGTTCAGCAAGGAGTTCATGCGCCGGCACGGCATCCCCACCGCGCACTACGCCACCTTCTCCGACGCTGGGGCGGCGCACGCGCATGTCGACCAGCAGGGCGCGCCGATCGTCGTCAAGGCCGACGGCCTGGCGGCGGGCAAAGGTGTCGTCGTGGCGATGACGCTCGACGAGGCGCACGCCGCGATCGACGACATGCTGTCGGCCAACACGCTGGGCGTGCAGCACAACGACGGCGGTGCGCGTGTCGTGATCGAGGAATTCATGGCCGGCGAGGAGGCCAGCTTCATCGTCGTGTCCGACGGCAAGAACGTGGTGCCGCTGGCGACGAGCCAGGACCACAAGCGCATCGGCGACGGGGATACCGGCCCCAACACCGGTGGCATGGGGGCCTATTCGCCCGCGCCGGTGGTCACGCCCAACGTGCACGCACGCGTGATGCAGGAGATCATCCACCCGACCATCGCCGGCATGGCGAAGGACGGCATGCCGTTCACCGGCTTTCTCTATGCCGGGTTGATGATCGACGCGCAGGGCAAGCCGCGCACGGTGGAATTCAACGCCCGCCTCGGGGACCCCGAAGCGCAGGTGCTGCTGATGCGCCTGAAGAGCGACCTGCTGGACCTGCTGCTGCACGCGACGGACGCGACGCTCGACACGGTGGAACTGCAGTGGGACCGGCGCTATGCGCTCGGCGTCGTGATGGCGGCGGGCGGCTATCCGCAGGCCCCGCGCAAGGGCGACGTGATCACCGGCGTCCCTGCGGCGACCGACGACGCCTGTGTCTTTCATGCCGGCACGACGCTGGACGCGCAGGGCCGGCTCGTCACCAGCGGCGGACGCGTGCTGTGCGTGGCGGCGCTGGGCGAGTCGGTGCGCGGCGCCCAGCAGCGCGCCTACGAGATGCTCAAGCCGATCGCCTTCGAGGGCGCGCAGTGGCGCAAGGACATCGGCCACCGGGCCATCAAGCCCCGATGAACCGCCCGCACCGACGCCGCGCCTTGGACATGGCGGAAATCGCCAATCGACCGCATCGATGCACGGCGTATCGTTTCGGCACCCTGTTCGACTGATCCCATGACTGCGCAGACCGACACCACCGCCGTCCGCCACTACCTGCTCGGCCTGCAGGAGCGCATCGTCGGCGCGCTGCAGGCCGAGGATGGCCACCCCTTCCTCAGCGACGGCTGGACCCGCGCGCCCGAAGAACGGTTGCAGGGCGACGGCTTGACGCGCCTGGTGGAGGAGGGCGGTGTCTTCGAGCGCGGCGGCTGCAACTTCAGCCATGTGCGCGGCCCGGTGCTGCCGCCGTCGGCCACGCAACACCGGCCCGAACTCGCCGGGGCGCCTTTCGAGGCCATGGGGGTGTCGCTCGTCATGCACCCGCGCAACCCGTACGTGCCGACCGCGCACATGAACGTGCGCATGTTTGCCGCGCTGCCAGCCGGGCAGGCGCCGGTGGTCTGGTTCGGCGGCGGCATGGACCTGACACCCTATTACGGCGAGGAGGCCGATGCGCAGCACTTCCATCGCACCTGCCGCGATGCGCTGGCGCCGTTCGGCGCAGAGATGTACCCGCGTTTCAAGACCTGGTGCGACGAGTACTTCTTCCTCAAGCACCGAAACGAGCCGCGTGGCGTGGGCGGCGTGTTCTACGACGACTTTGCCGAACTCGGCTTCGAACGCAGCTTTGCCATGACCCGTGCGGTGGGCGACGCGTTCATCGACGCGTATCTGCCGATCGTGCAGCGCCGCCGCGGCACACCCTATGGCGAGCGGGAACGCGATTTCCAGGCCGTCCGGCGTGGGCGGTACGTCGAGTTCAACCTGGTGTTCGACCGTGGCACGCTGTTCGGCCTGCAGAGCGGCGGCCGCACCGAAAGCATCCTGATGTCGATGCCGCCGGTGGTGAAGTGGCGCTACGACTGGAAGCCCGAGCCCGGCACGCCCGAGGCGCGGCTCTACACCGATTTCCTGCGCGCGCGGGACTGGGCCGCATGACACGCCGCATCGGCCTGTTCGGGGGCACCTTCGACCCGCCGCACCTGGCGCACCTGGCGCTCGCGCGCGCCGCGGTGACGGGCCTGCGCCTGGACGAGGTGCGCTGGATCCCGGCCGGCGCGCCCTGGCAGAAGACGCGCAACATCACGTCGGCGGCGCATCGCGAGGAGATGGTCCATCTGGCCATCGCCGGCGAACCGCGCTTCGTGCTGGACCGCTGCGAGATCCAGCGCGGCGGCGCCAGCTACACCCTCGACACCGTGCGCAAGTTGCAGGCCGAGCAGCCGGGCGCGGAATGGGTGCTGCTGCTCGGCCAGGACCAGTACGGCTCCCTGCACACCTGGCGCAATTGGCAGGACCTGGTCCGCCTCGTGCAACTGGCCGTGGCCAACCGGCCCGGCGACCCGGTATTGCTGCATGCCGACGTGGCACGCCTGCCGCACCACGACGTGCCGATCCCGCCGATGGACATCTCGTCGTCGGACATTCGCCGGCGTGTCCTGGCCGGCGAATCGATCAATGGTCTCGTACCGCCCGACGTGGCAAGTTATATTGCCCGCCACCGCCTCTACAAGGACGCCGCCGCGCACTGAATGGACATCCGCAAGCTGCAACGAGCCATCGTCGATGGGCTCGAGGACGTGAAGGCCCAGCACATCGTGGTCTTCAACACCGAAGCCCTGTCGCCGCTGTTCGAGCGGGTGATCATCGCGTCGGGCACCAGCAACCGCCAGACCAAGGCGCTGGCCTCCAGCGTGCGCGACAGCGTGCGGCAGGCCGGCCTGCAGGTGCTGCGTACCGAGGGCGAGGACAACGGCGAGTGGATCATCGTCGACTGCGGCGCCGCGGTGGCGCACATCATGCAGCCATCGATCCGCGAGTACTACCACCTCGAGGAGATCTGGGGCGGCAAGCCGGTGTCGATGAAGCTGGCCGGCGCCCAGCACAAACTGGTCAAGGCGGGCGACGACGACAACCTGGCGCGCATGCCGGCCGCGAAGAAGTCGACCGGTGCCTATGCGGGCAAGGCGCCACCGCGAAAAGCGTCCAACCGCCCGGCCCCGGTGCCGGCCAAGGGGCCGGCCCGGGCCTCGGATGGCGCGGCGCCCGCCCGTGCCGCAGCCACCAAGAAGGCACCGGCGCGCCGTGCAGCGCCCGTCAAGGCGGGCACTGGAAAATCTGTGGTGGGCCGGGCAACCGCCGGCAAGACTGCGCCCCACAAGTCCGCACCCGGCAAGACCACGGCCAGCAAGACCGCCGCCCGCAAGGCACCGGTCGCACGCAAGGCCGCACCGAGCAAGGCCGCGCCGCGCAAGGCCACGCCGCGCAAGACCACCGCACGGGGCTGAATCCGAGTGCGGCTCCTGGTGGCCGCCGTCGGTCAACGCCAGCCTGCCTGGGCCGAGGCGGCGTGGGGGGACTTTGCCAAGCGCTTTCCGGCCGAGTGCCGGCTCGAACTCAGGGCCCTGAAAGCAGAACCGCGCGCCGGCAGGACACCCGCGCAATGCATGGCCGCCGAGGCGGCTCGCATCGAGTCGGCGTTGCAGTCGTCGGCCAAGGGCGCCCGACGTGTCGTTCTCGACGAGCACGGAGCACGCCTCACCACCCTGCAACTCGCCGAGCGCCTGAAATTCTGGCTCGGCGACGGGCGCGACGTGGCGCTGCTGATCGGCGGCCCCGACGGTCTCGACCCGGCCCTGAAGGCCAGCGCCGACGAGACGCTGCGCCTGTCCGACCTGACGCTGCCCCATGCCTTCGTGCGGGTGCTGCTGGCCGAGGCGTTGTACCGCGCCTGGTCGGTCGGTGCCGGACACCCGTATCACCGCGAATGACGCGCCTGACCCCCGTGACGCACGCGACGCACGATTTCGTCTACCTCGCATCGCAGAGCCCGCGCCGTCTGCATCTGTTGCAGCAGATCGGAGCGCGTGCGGAACTCCTGTTGCCCGGCACGGACGAGGACGCCGAGGCGCTGGAAGCCACCCGCCGCGGCGAACTGCCGGCAGCCTATGTGCAGCGGGTCACCGCCGCCAAGCTCGGCGCGGCGCGTCGGCGGCGGGCCGCCCGCGCCTTGCCCGGTGCGCCGATCCTGTGTGCCGACACCACCGTGGCGCTGGGCACGCGCATCCTGGGCAAGCCGGCAGATGCCGCGGACGCCGCGGCCACGCTGGGCGCACTCTCCGGGCGCACGCACCGCGTGCTCACGGCCGTCGCCGTCTGGACGGGCACGCGGACCTTGCAGGCGCTGAGTGTTTCTCACGTGCGCTTCGCCACGTTGTCGCCGGCCATCATTGCCGCCTACGTGGCCAGCAGCGAACCCTTCGGCAAGGCCGGCGCGTATGCGATCCAGAGCGCGCTGGCCGGGTGGATCGCGCACATCGACGGCAGCCACTCGTCCATCATGGGCCTGCCGCTGTACGAGACCGCGCAATTGCTGCACCGGGCTCGGGTGAAGTTGGCGTTGTCCGCCTAGACTGCGGGCATGCCAAACCAGGACATCCTCATCAACTGGGCCCCGCAGGAAACGCGTGTGGCCGTGATCGAGAACGGCGCCGTGCAGGAACTGCACGTCGAGCGGGCACTCGAGCGCGGACTGGTCGGCAACATCTATCTGGGCAAGGTCGCACGTGTGTTGCCGGGGATGCAGAGTGCCTTCATCGACATCGGGCTGGAGCGCGCGGCGTTCCTGCACGTGGCCGACCTGCATCCGCCCAACGGCGGCCCCAAGCGGGCTGACGACGTGCCGCAGGTGCCGATCGAACGGCAGGTGTTCGAAGGCCAGACGCTCACCGTTCAGGTGGTCAAGGACCCGATCGGCACCAAGGGTGCCCGCCTGACGACGCAGGTGAGCATCGCCGGGCGCATGCTGGTCTACCTGCCCCAGGACAATCACATCGGCATCTCGCAGAAAATCGGCTCGCCCGAGGCCCGCGAGCAGTTGCGGGCACGCATGCTCGCGCTCGTCGGGCGACCCGAGGATGGGGGCGGTGGTGGTTTCATCCTGCGCACCAATGCCGAGGAAGCGAGCGATACCGAACTCGGCGACGACATCGCCTATCTGCGCAAGGCCTGGGGGCTGGTGCGCGAACGCGCCACCTCCCAGCCCGCAGGCTCCCTGCTGCACCAGGACCTGAACCTGGCCGAGCGCGTGCTGCGCGACCTGACGACCGAAGCCACGCAGGCCATCCGCATCGACAGCAAGATGCAATTCGACGCGTTGCGCACTTTCGGCCGCACCTACATGCCCGCGGCCGTGGCCAAGCTCGAACACTACAAGGGCGAGCGGCCGATCTTCGATCTCTTCGGCATCGAGGAGGACGTGGCGCGTGCATTGGCCCGACGGGTCGACCTCAAGAGCGGCGGCTACCTCATCATCGACCAGACCGAGGCGCTGACGACGGTGGACGTCAACACCGGCGGTTTTGTCGGCGCACGCAACTTCGACGACACGATCTTCAAGACCAACCTCGAAGCCGCGGGCTCCATTGCCCGCCAGCTGCGCCTGCGCAACCTCGGCGGCATCATCATCGTCGACTTCATCGACATGACACGCGAGGAGCACCAGCAGGCGGTGCTGGCGGAATTCCGCAAGCAGCTCGCGCGCGACCGCACCAAGACCACGGTGAGCGGCTTCACCCAGCTCGGCCTGGTGGAGATGACCCGCAAGCGCACGCGCGAGAGTCTGGCGCACATGCTGTGCGAGCCGTGTCCGACCTGCGAGGCGCGGGGCCAGATCAAGACTGCGCGAAGTGTGTGTTACGACATCCTGCGCGAGATCCTGCGCGAGGCGCGCCAGTTCCACCCGAAGGAGTTCCGCGTCATCGCGAGTGCGGCGGTGGTCGAGATGCTGCTCGACGAAGAGAGCGTGCACCTGGCAGGATTGAGCGAGTTCATCGGCAAGCCGATTTCGCTGAGCGCAGAGCCGACGATGAATCCGGAGCAGTACGACATTGTCCTGATGTGATGAACTCGGCGCGCGAAACCCGCTCTGAGTCCATACCCTCTTACGGATAGCCCGTCGCCCCATGCGCATTCATCGCCTGATTTCCCTCATCCTGATTGCCGGCACCTGCGTGGCAGTTCATGCCCAGGCACCTGCGGCCGCGGCGCCTGCGGCCGTCACGGTCCCCCCGCTGGAGCGTGCACCCAACGACGCGTCGGAGTACCGGCGCTTCGTGCTCCCCAACGGCATCAAGGTCATCCTGCTGTCCGACCCCAAGCTGAACCGGTCGTCCGCGGCGCTGGCCGTGGGCGTGGGGCATCTGAGCGACCCGCCGGCGCGCCAGGGCATGGCGCACTTTCTCGAGCACATGCTGTTCCTGGGCACGCAGAAGTTCCCGGCCGTCTCCGACTTCGACACCTACCTCACCGGCAACGGCGGCGCCAACAACGCCTACACCGCGGCCGACCGCACCAACTTCTTCTTCGAAGTCCGGCACGACGCGTTCGAAGGCGCCCTCGACCGGTTTGCGCAGTTCTTCGTGGCCCCGCTGTTTGCGCCGGAGTTCACCGAGCGCGAGATGAACGCGGTCGATTCGGAGCACCAGAAGAATCTCGAGAACGATCTCTGGCGCGAAGAGGTCGTGCGCAACTCGGTCTACCGTGAAGGTCATCCGGCGCGGCTGTTCGGCACCGGCAACCGCACCACGCTGGGCGGCACCACGCGCGACGAGTTGCTGTCCTTCTATCAGCGCTACTACAGCGCCAACCGCATGACGCTCGCGCTCACCGGCAAGGCGAGCCTGGACCAGCTCGAACAATGGGCGCGCAACTACTTTGCCGCCGTGCCCGACCGCGGCGCACCCGAGCTGCGGTATCCCGCCGATTTTCTGCCGCCCAAGCCCGCACTGCGCGAGCTGCGCATGGAGCCGCTGAAAGATCTGCGCCATCTGACGCTCACCTTCCCGCTGCCCGATCTGCGGGCCTACGTGTTCAGCAAGCCGGCCGAGCAGCTCGCCTTTGTGCTCGGCCACGAAGGCGCGGGCAGCCTGCTCGCGGCGCTGAAGGCCGAAGACTTGGCGACGAGCCTGTCGGTCGGCGCGGAGGCCGAGACACACGACTACGGGTCGTTCACGCTTCAGGTGGGGCTCACACCCGCCGGGCTGTCCAAGACCACGCGGGTGCTCGAACTCGTCTTCGCGATGGTCGACAAGCTTCGGCGCGAGGGCCTGCCCGCGTACCTGTTCCAGGAGCGGCGTGCGATGGCCCGGCTGGATGAGCGCTTCCGTGACAAGGGCGAGGGCATGGACCGCGCCGCGGGCCTGGCGAATGCGGTGATGGACTATCCCATCGACATCGCGGAGCGCGTGCCGTTTCTGTGGCTGCAACCCGACCCCGCGGCCGTCAGCGCGGTGCTGGGTTACCTGCGCCCGGACAACCTGCTCGTCACGCTCGTGGCCAATGGGGTGCCGACCGATCGTGTCGAGCCGTTCTATGGCACGCATTACAGCTACGCCGAGGACGCCGGTGCCCCCTACACGGCACTGCTCAGGCCGCCCAGCGTGGCCGCGCTGGCGGCGCCCGCGCCGAACCCGTTCGTGCCGGACGCACCGCAGGTGCTGCCGGTCGAGCCCGTGCATCTGGTCGACGAGCCCGCGCTGTCGATGTACTACGCGCAGGACACGGAGTTTCAGCGGCCGCTGGCGGCGCATCTGTTGCGCTTCAGGACTCCACGCTCGATGGCCAACCTTCGAAATGCGGTGCTGATGCGCTTCTACGAAAACTGCATACGCGAATCTCTCACCGAGGCGACCTACGCCGCCGCCGAGGCGGGGTTGCACTTCAACCTTTCGGCCGCGGTCGACGGTGTGCAGATCGCCGTCGAGGGCTACGACGCACCGGCCGGTCGTCTGCTGGACACCGTGTCCGGGTCGCTCGTCGAGTTCAAGCTGTCGGAAGAGCGTTTCGCGGCGCTGAAGGACCGCGTGCTGCGCGAACTGGCGGCATTCGACCGGGGGGATGCGTACAAGACGCTGCAGGAGTCGCGCCGCCGCGCGCTGCGCGAGTTCTATTTCCGCCCCGACGAAGAGCTGCCGCTCGCCCGCAAGGTGACGCTGGCGCAGGTGCATGAATTCGCCCGCGGCCTGTATGCACGCGGCAAGATCGAGGCGCTGAGCTATGGCAACCTGAGCGCCAACGACGCCGCCACCCTCGTGCGGCGGTTGGCGGTACGCCTGAAGACACAGGCGCTTCCAGCGTCCCAGCTGGTCGAACGCCGCACGTTGGTGACGGCGCCTGGGCAAGTGGTACGGTCCAGCGAGCAACTCGCCGTGAACAACTCCGCGTACCGCCAGGAGTACGTGCTCGGGCGCAGCACGCCGGAGCTGCGCGCGGCGACGGCGGTGCTCGCCGCCTTCGTCAGCGAGCCGTTCTATACCGAAATGCGCACGCGCCAGCAGCTCGGCTACATCGTCGCCGGCGGTGCTGCCGAGGATGTGAACAGCGAGTTTGCCTATTTCATCATCCAGTCGGCCGACCACCCTGCCGATGAGCTCGAAGCGCGGGCGACGGCCGTCATCGAACAGCTGCCGGCACAACTGGCCGCGCTGGACGACGGCGCGTGGCAGGCCCTGGTGGCCGGCGTGCGTTCGTCGCTGCAGGAAAAGGACAAGTCGATTGCCGAGCGGGCGATGCGCCTGTTCGGTCTTGCGTTCGAGCAGCACGCGGATTGGGACCGGCGTGCCGACACGCTCAAGGCGCTGGACGCCCTGACGCGCGAGCGTGCCGCGGCGTTGCTGAAGGTGGCGGTGTCGCCGAAGACGGCGCAGGTGCGCACGTTCCTCGGCTTCGGCCGCGAGCACCGGCCTGCCACGGCGCCCGCGGTGAGCTTCAGCGATGCCCAGGCCTGGAAGCGCGGCCAGCGATACGAGTGAGGCGCGGCCGCTTCGAGGCGCCGTTGTTTACTGCACCGTGACCGAAATCGTCTGCTCGGCGACGTTGCCGGCCTTGTCCGTGGCGCGGACCCGCAACGTATACGGCCCCTTGGCCGCCTTGCGCAGATTCCAGTTGGCGCTGTAGGGCGCGCTGGTGTCGCGTGCGAGCAGCGTGCTGCCCGCATAGAACTCCACCGACGCGATGCCCGACGCATCGCTCGCGCTGGCCTTGAGGGTGGCCGAGCGGCCGCTCAGCGTCGCGCCGTTGCCGGGGCTCGTGAGGGCCACGGCGGGCGGCGTGTTGTCGCTATAGACGATATAGGCGCCATGGGCCACGCTTGGCGCCGGGCTCGCGGCGTCGGCCGCACTGACGTCGAACGTGTAGGTGCCGTTCGTTGCGGTCGTGGACGAGGTCACCTGCAACGTCGTCGACGCACTGGCGCCTGCCACGATTGCAAGGCTGCTGGCGGCCAGGCTCCCGCTCAACCCGCCGGGCAGGGCCTGCGTGATGTTGAACGTGCCGGTGCCACACGCGGCGCTGTTGGTATTGGTCACGGCCACGGTGTACGACAGCACGGTGCCGGCGCCTGCCGACAGCGTGGCAGGCGTCAACGCGACGCCAGGTGCCGAGCGCGCACAAGTGCCGCCGGCAAAACTGATGCCGACGGTGGCGATGCTGCCCGCCAGCGCCTGGTGCGTGATGGTCACGCCGTTGACCGTGTCGGTGAAGCTGCCGCCCACGGGCAGCGTCTTTTCGAGGATCGTCCTGGCCGGCAGCGTGCCCGTGCTGCGGTGGATGCTGAGGGCATTGACGAACGTGCTGGACAGCGTGGCGTCCAGTGCGGTGGCCTGGCGCAGGCTCACGTAGTACGTCTCGTTGGTGTCCGGCTTGGGCAGCCGCAACACCTGCGCCGACGTGGCGCTGCCGAGTTCCAGCGCGCTCAGTGAAAAGGTCCCCGGCGTGGTGACGTCTTGCATCGCGCCCGGAGGCAGCCACCCGGCCATGGCCTGGTTGGCGCCGTTGGCGCGCACGACGCGGGCGCCGCCCATCGGGTCGGAGCTGTCGCCGTATTCGGCCGTGGGCGTACCGGCATGGTGGAACGACAGGTTGTGACCGAGTTCGTGTGAATACACGCCCGTCGATGCGCACGACTGGACCCAGCTCTTGCGACCGGGCATGTAGGCCAGGCCGGACCAGCCGCAGGTGCTGTTCGGCGGCGTCACGTAATTGACGCGGGCGTATTGCGTGGAGTCGATGCCGGCGGCCTTGAGTGCCGCTTCGAGGGCCGTGCCCCAGCCGTTGTAGTCGCAACTGCCGGTGCTCGTGTAGGCGATCGGGAACGGCCCGACCACCTGGCCGGAGAAACTGACCACGTTGCGCGACGATTCGAGGTAGTTGTTGTTGACGGTGGCGCCAGTGGCACCGAAGACGCGGCCCGACACGTCGGCGGCGGTGCAGGTCAGGGCCTTGTCCGAGAAGTGGGCCAGCACGACGAGCGTCTTCTGGTCACCTTGGACGACCGCCGCGGTCGACGGCACCACGGCGGTCGTGGTGCCCGTGCCACCCGCCGCCGTGAGTTGGGCGTTTCGCTTGTCCTTGACGATCAGGTGGCCGTCGAGCGCCGTGCCGTCGATCGCCGCCCGTCGTCCGGCCAGTGCCAGCAGGGCACGCTCGGCGCCGACGGCGTCGGCCAGGTGCAGCTCGAGACGCGTGCCGCCGCCATCCGGCTGCAGGTAGAAGCGCTGCTTTGAAAGGCCGCGCGCAAAGTCGTCGCCCACGGCGGCGAATACGGCGCCAGTGGCGTGCAGGTCGGACTCCACATGCACCTGGGCCTGCGCAGGCAGGCGTTCGCGCAGGCCGGACGGCAGCAGGCGCATCGTGGCCAGGCGCGGGTTGCGCTCCAGCAGGCGAAGCAGGCGCACCTTGCGCTGCTCCGCGAGTTGCACGAGTTGGCGCAGACGTGCATCGCGTGCGGCCGGCGGGGCCGATTCGAGTTGTGCAAGTCCGGCGACCAGCTGGTCGTTCGCGGCGACGCTTTGCTGGTCGGTCGTCAGGTCTTCGCCGATATGGCTGGCCAGCACAGGCCCCGACAGCGGCGCCAGGGCAGCGGCAGCACACAGCGCAAGGGCGCGCAGCGGAAAGCGGATGGCGTGATTCATGGGGGTCCCAACGTGGTCTGGTGGCGCGGCTCAGGCCGCTGTGGCCCGCAATGTAGGGGCGCGCCGGGGTGCCCATGTATCCGCGGGTTGCGGCGATTGCCGTGGTCGCCGGGTACTGGGTCGATTTCTGTATCAGGCGGGCGGCGCTCGGTTCGGGCCGCCGCCGTGGTCTGTGACGTGGCTCCGCGTGGGCAAATCGCCGACGGGCAATGCCGCACGCCGGCTCACCCGTATCGAGACGTCAGCAGGTGTAGCGGGTGCAAGCAGATGAACGCGGGCGGCGGCCGTGTGGAATATCACGGGCCGGCCGGCACGGTGGCCGCCGGCGTACCCGGCCGGCGGATCAGGCCAGCCCGTCGAACAGCCAGACGTCGACCGGCTCGCCGGCGGCGACCGATCCCTGTTCGTGGCGCAGCACGACGAGCGCGTTGGCTTCGCTCATGCTGCGCAGCACGCCCGCGCCCTGCGAGCCTGTGATCTGCACCTGCCAGCCGCCGTCTGCCGCCGGTGTGACGATGCCGCGCTGGAACTCCGTGCGCCCGGGGCGCTTGCGAATCGCCGCCACGCTGCGCGCCTGCAGCACCGGCATCGGCACGGGCGTGGCGCCGGCCAGCTGCATCAGGGCCTCACGTGCGAGCACGTAGAACGTGACCAGTGCCGCCACCGGGTTGCCCGGCAGCCCGAAGAGCCACGACCGCCGCCCCTGCGCGCCCTGCAGCGGCCCGAAGGCAAACGGCCGGCCCGGCCGCATGGCCACTTTCCAGAAGGCGACCTCGCCCATTCGCGCCAGCAGGTCGCGGGTGAAGTCGGCGTCGCCCGCGCTGACACCGCCGCTCGTCAGCACCACGTCGGCCTGGGCCACCGCGGCGTCGAGCGTGGCCTGCAATGCCGCCGGGTCGTCGCGCACCAGGCCGAGGTCCACCACGTCCATGTCGAGGCGCCGAAGCGCGGCCGCCAGGGCAAAGCGGTTGCTGTCGTAGATGCAGCCCGGCGGCAGCGGATCGCCCGGCGTGAAGACCTCGTCGCCGGTCGAGAAGAGTGCCACGCGCAGCCGCCGTTTCACCGTGACCTCGACGAGACCGAGCGATGCGATGAGCCCCACGTCCGCGGGCCGAAGCAGCCGGCCGGTGCGCAGCGCAGGCTTGCCCAGTGCCAGGTCCTCGCCGCGCTTGCGGCGGTTCTCCCCGGCGCGCATGACGCCCGGTTCGATGCGCACCTGGTCCGCCTCCGACTTGCACAGCTCCAGCGGCACCACGGTATCGGTGCCGGCCGGCATCACCGCGCCGGTCATGATGCGTACACATTCGCCGGCGGACACCTTGCCGGCGAACGGGGCGCCGGCGTAGACGGTCCCCACGCTGCGCAATGCGAGGGGCTGGGCGCCGAGCTGCGCACCGGCGAAGGCAAAACCATCCATGGCCGAGTTGTCGTGCGCGGGCACGTCGATCGGCGAGACGACCTCTCGCGCGAGTACGCGGCCGGCAGCCTGTGCCAACGCGACGGTTTCCGTGCCGTCGATCGGCACGAGCGTGGCGGCGATCGCGGCGCGCGCTTCGTCGACGCTGATATTGCGTTCGCCGGCAGCGAGCGGGTTGGGGCCGAGTTCGGACATGGCGGGGTGCGGCAAGGGTTCTTCGACCCCGATTCTGCAATGGCGTCCGTCCAAGCCTATGCAACCACCAGCATATCGCCGGCGACGAGGCCGGCAGGGACAATGCGTGAACTCTCCGAGACCGATGAATACCGTTGCCGACAGCCTGTTCCTGGCACTCCAGCTGATCCTGCATTCCGATACCGAACTGCTGCGCATCGTGGGGCTGTCGTTGCGCGTGAGCGGGTCGGCCTGCCTCGTCGGTGCCGTCTTCGGGCTGTCGCTGGGCGCCTTGCTCGCCGTGACGCGCTTTCCGGGCCAGCGTGTGGTGGTCTTGGCGCTGAACACCCTGCTCGCGCTGCCGTCGGTGGTCGTCGGGCTGCTGGTCTATCTGCTGCTGTCGCGCGCGGGGCCGCTCGGCGACCTGGGCATCCTTTTCACGCCGACGGCGATGGTCATCGCGCAGAGCATCCTGATCGTGCCGCTGTTCGCGGCGTTGTCGCGCCGCCTCGTGCTGAACGGTCTGCGCGATGGGGGCGACCAGTTGCGCTCGCTCGGCGCCGGGCCGCTCACGAGTGCGCTGCTGCTGCTGGTGCACGACCGCTTCGGGGTGCTGACGATCGGCCTCACGGCCTTCGGCCGCGCCGTGGCCGAGGTCGGCGCGGTGATGATCGTGGGTGGCAACATCGCCGGCGTCACACGCGTGATGACGACGTCGATCGCCCTCGAAACGAGCAAGGGCGACCTGCCACTGGCGCTGGCGCTGGGCATCGTCCTGCTCGGCGTGGTGGGCCTGCTGAACCTGCTCGTCACCGCGTTGCAGGCTGGCACGTCCATCGAGCGCGAGGCGCTCGCGTGACGGCGCTGCTGCCGCCCTTGATGAGCCTGCACGACGCGACGGTGGTCTTCGGTGCGGTGACCGCGTTGCAGCGCACGACGCTCACGCTGCACCGCGGCGAACGGCTGGTGCTGGTCGGCGCCAATGGCTCGGGCAAGACCACGCTGCTGCGCGCGCTGCACGGCCTTTTTCCCTGTGACGAGGGCCGGCGCCAGGTGCACAAGCTGGCCGATGGCCGGCTGCCGACGGCGGCGATGCTGTTCCAGCGGCCCTTCCTGATGAGCCTGTCGGCACGCGCCAACGTGCGGCTGGGGCTGTGGCTGCGTGGCGTGCCGCGGGCGCGGCGCGGCGCGCTGGGAGATGAAGCGCTGCGTCGCGTCGGCCTGCTGGCGCTGGCCGGGCGGCCGGCGCGCGCGCTGTCCGGCGGCCAGCAACAGCGGCTGGCGCTCGCACGTGCCTGGGCCATGCACCCGGACATCCTCTTCCTCGACGAACCCACGGCCAGCCTCGACCCGAGCGCCAAGCGCGAGATCGAGGCCGTCGTGGCCGAATTTGCCGCCGACGGCATGACGGTGGCGATGAGCACGCACAACCTCGGGCAGGCCAAGCGGCTGGCCACGCGGGTGGTGTATCTCGATGCAGGGCGGATCGTCGTCGACCTGCCGGTGGATCGATTTTTCCAGGACGCCCTGCCGCACGAGGCGGCGCAATTCCTCAAAGGAGAACTCCCATGGATCTGAAATCTCGTCTGAGCCGCCACCTGCGCGCGCTCGCGCTGGCATCGTTGGCCACGTTGGCCACGTTGGCCGCGGTCGGCCAGAGCGCCCAGGCGCAGGACAAGTTCATCGTCGTGGCCTCGACCACGTCGACCGAGCAGTCGGGCCTGTTCGGCCACCTGTTGCCGCTGTTCAAGAAGGCGAGTGGCATCGACGTGCGGGTGGTGGCCGTGGGCACCGGCCAGGCGCTCGATACCGGGCGCCGCGGTGATGCCGACGTGGTCTTCGTGCACGACACCGTGGCCGAGGAGAAGTTCGTCGCCGAGGGATACGCGACCAAGCGCCAGCCCGTGATGTACAACGACTTCGTCCTCGTCGGCCCGTCCGCCGACCCCGCGCAGGTGCGTGGCAACGACATTGCGGCGGCGCTCGTCAAGTTGTCGAAAAGCAGCGCACCCTTCATCTCGCGCGGCGACAAGAGCGGCACCTATGCCGCCGAACTGCGCCTGTGGAAGAAGGCCGGCATCGACCTCGTGGCGGGCAAGCCCGCCGGCTACAAGGAATGTGGTTGCGGCATGGGGCCGGCGCTGAACATGGGCTCGTCGCTCAATGGCTACGTGCTTACCGACCGCGGCACCTGGCTGTCGTTCAAGAACAAGGGCGACCTGAAGATCCTGGTCGAGGGTGACAAGAGCCTGTTCAACCAGTACGGGGTGATGATGGTCAACCCGGCCAGGCACCCGCAGGTGAAGGTGGCGCTGGCGCAGGCGTTCGTCGACTGGGTGGTTGCACCGGCGGGCCAGACGGCCATCGCCGACTACAAGATCGGCGGCGAGCAGCTGTTCTTCCCGAACGCCGCCTCCCAGTAGGACGCGGATGACGAAGTACCCGTCCGCAGGATCAGTGTGCCGGGTGTGCCAGGTCGCGCAGATGTGTCGGCCCGACGCGGCGTTCGATCTCGGCCGCCAGATCCTTGAAGAAACCCCGTGGCGCCAGCAGTTCCAGCGCCACGAACATCGGGCCGACGAGCAGGCCGATCGCGTCATCGGTGAATGCCGGCTTGCGCCCTTCGTAGTAGTGGCCGACAAACTGGATCACCCAGCCGGCGGCCAGCAGGCCGATCCCCCAGCTGAGCCACGCGGCCGTGCTCAAAGGGCCCAGGAGGTGGGCCATGGCCACCAGCAGCCCCACCTCGAGCGTGACGGCCAAGCCCACGCCGAGATGGCCGCGTGTGAGGTACCAGAGCGCCACGACCGCAAAGACCAGCCAGGCCGGCGTGATGGCCAGGCCGGCCACGATGAAGGCCGGCCGGGACAACAGCACGCCGATCGCGAGGACGATCATCGGCACGCCGACGAAGTGGGTCTGGATGTTGCGCAGGTCGCGGTGGTACTCGGCGTAGTGTGTGAGCAATTCCAGCGCGGGGCGGAAGGGCGTGGTCATGGGGGAGCACTCCTCTGAATTTCGATACTACAGCAGGCTTCTAGAATCCGGCACCCTGCAAGGACGTAGTCGAAAGCCACGCCGCGCCGGGCATGAAATCCCTCACGGAGGGATCGATGTGGAGCGTGTAGGGTGCAGGCATGACCATCAAGAGCGACAAGTGGATCCGGCGCATGGCCGAACAGCACGGCATGATCGAGCCGTTCGAGCCCGGACAGGTGCGCACAGCCCCGGACGGCCATCGCATCGTCAGCTACGGCACCAGCAGTTATGGGTATGACATCCGTTGCGCGCCGGAGTTCAAGGTCTTCACCAACATCCACAGCACGGTGGTGGACCCGAAGAACTTCGACGAGAAGAGCTTCGTCGATATCAACGCCGACGTCTGCATCATTCCGCCCAACAGCTTTGCGCTCGCGCGCACGCTGGAATACTTCCGGATCCCTCGCAATGTCTTGACGATCTGCCTGGGCAAGAGCACGTACGCGCGCTGCGGCATCATCGTCAACGTGACCCCGTTCGAGCCCGAATGGGAAGGGTATGTGACATTGGAGTTCAGCAACACCACGCCGCTGCCGGCCAAGATCTACGCGGGCGAAGGCTGCGCGCAGGTGCTGTTCTTCGAAAGTGACGAAGTCTGCGAGACCAGCTACAAGGACCGCGGCGGCAAGTACCAGGGACAGCGCGGCGTCACGCTGCCCAAAACCTGAATGGGAGTCGAGCCATGAAGTGGGAAGGCCAGGATCAGAGTTCCAACGTCGAGGACCGCCGCGGCAGCGGCGGCGGTATGCCCCGCATCGGTGGGCGCGGTGTCGGGCTGGGCACGATCGTGATCGCGCTCCTGGCGGGCTGGATCTTCGGCATCAATCCGCTGACCGTGCTGGGCATCCTCGGCGGTGATGGCGGCGGGCTCGGCGCCGGGCCCGCCGTCGAGCAGGGCCCGGCCAAGGCACCGCCGGCCAACGACCAGATGGCGGCCTTCGTGTCTACCGTGCTGCGCGATACCGAGGTCGTCTGGGGCCAGGTTTTCCAGGGCAGCCAGGGGGGCTACCGTGAGCCCAAGCTGGTGTTGTTCCGCGGCGCGGTGCCCACGGCCTGCGGCACCGGCCAGTCGGCGATGGGCCCGTTCTACTGCCCGGGCGACCAGAAGGTGTACCTCGACCTGAACTTCTTCGACACGATGAAGAACCGCCTCGGGGCCCCCGGAGAATTTGCCGAGGCCTACGTGATCGCGCACGAGGTCGGCCACCATGTCCAGAACCTGATGGGCATCACCGACAAGGTCGACGGCATGCGCGGTCGTGTGTCCGAGGCGCAGATGAATGCACTTTCGGTGCGCACGGAATTGCAGGCCGACTGCCTGGCCGGCGTGTGGGCCAACCACTCGCAGCAAGGCAAGGGCTGGCTCGACCGCAGCGACATCGATGCGGCCATGAATGCAGCCTCGCAAATCGGCGACGACACGTTGCAGCGCAAGTCGCAGGGCACGGTGGTGCCCGAGAGCTTCACGCACGGCACCAGCGCACAGCGCGTGTCCTGGTTCAAGCGCGGGCTCGAGGCGGGCAGCGTCGCACAGTGCAACACCTTCGACGCGCGTTCCTTATAGGCCCGAACAGACGATGCGGGGACTTCGCCGCTCCGGGCCACTGGTGGCCAGCTGGTTTGAACTCCTGCCGCCCAACCAGCAGCCCACGGCGCGCGCGCTGCACAAGGTGATCATGGCCGAGGCGCCGCAGTTCGATCTGGCGGTGCGCAGCGGCAACCTGGCCTATGCGCTGGCAGGCCGGTTTGCGCTCGTGCTGGCACCGCATCGCACGCACATCCACCTTCAACTCATGCGCTGGGAGGCGCTGGCGGCGTCGTTCCCGGAACTCGACGCCAGTGCGCGCGGCCAATGGCGCGTGCGGCTGGGGCAACCGGTCGACGAGGCGCTGGTGCGGCGGCTCGTGCAGGCCGTGATCGGCGACCTTCAGGCGATGCCCCCGGAAGGGGCGCCGCGATGACCCATGCCGCCGAGCGACTCGCCGGGCTGCGCCGCACGGGCAAGGTCGTGTCGGCGTCCGATGCGCTGGCCCTCGTCCGCGATGGCGATACGCTGGCGAGCAGCGGCTTTGTCGGCATTGGTTTTGCCGAGAACCTGGCGGTGGCGCTCGAGCAGCGCTTCCTGGCCACCGGTTCGCCGCGTGACCTGACGCTCGTGTATGCCGCAGGGCAGGGGGACGGCAAGACCCGAGGTCTCAATCATCTGGGCCATGAGGGGCTGGTTGCGCGGGTGATCGGCGGCCACTGGGGGCTGGTGCCTGCACTGCAGAAGCTCGCCGTCGAAAACCGCATCGAAGCCTGGAACCTGCCACAGGGCGTGATATCCCACCTGTTCCGCGATATCGCCGCCGGCAAGCCGGGGCACCTGTCGCGGGTCGGCCTGGGCACGTTCGTCGACCCGCGTTTCGGCGGTGGCCGCATCAACGCGCGCACGACGGCCGAACTGGTGCGGCTGATGCCGATCGACGGCGAGGAGTACCTCTTCTACAAGGCGTTCCCGATCGACGTGGCGCTCATCCGCGCGACCACCGCCGACGGCGACGGCAATCTGACCATGGAGCGCGAGGCGCTCACGCTCGAGTCGCTGGCGATTGCCATGGCCGTGCGCAATTCGGGGGGCATCGTGATCGCGCAGGTGGAGCGGCTGGCCGAGTCGCATTCGCTGTCGCCGCGCGACGTCAAGATCCCCGGCGTGCTGGTGGACTGCGTCGTCGTGGCAGAAAAGCCGGAGTACCACCACCAGACCTTTGCAGAGCCGTACAGCGCGGCCTTCGCCGGCGAGATCCGCGTCCCCGCGGCGCAGGTCGCCCCGATGGCGATGGGCGAGCGAAAGGTCATCGCGCGCCGCGCCGCACTCGAACTTCGACCCAACGCCGTGGTCAACCTGGGCATCGGCATGCCCGAGGGCGTGTCCGCGGTGGCGGCCGAAGAACGTGTCATCGACCTCATCACGCTGACCGCCGAGCCGGGGGTGATCGGCGGCATCCCGGCGGGGGGCCTCAACTTCGGCGCGGCGGTGAATACGCAGGCGATCATCGACCAGCCCTATCAGTTCGATTTCTACGACGGCGGCGGGCTGGACCTGGCGTTCCTGGGCCTGGCGCAGGCCGACGCGCAGGGCAACGTCAACGTGAGCAAATTCGGGCCACGGCTGGCCGGCGCAGGTGGATTCATCAACATCAGCCAGAACGCGAAGAAGGTCGTCTTCGTCGGCACCTTCATGGCCAACGGCCAGCCCAAGTTCGTGGCCGAGGTCGAACACCGCACGTTCTCGGGACGCGAGGCGCATCGGCGCGGCCAGCCGGTGCTGTACGTCACCGAGCGTGCCGTCTTCGGCCTGCACGAGCGCGGGCTCGAACTGCTCGAGGTCGCGCCGGGGCTGGACGTCGAGCGCGACGTGCTGGCGCACATGCAATTTGCCCCCGTGATCCAGCGCGAGCCCGTGTCCATGGACGGCGCGATCTTCGCCGTCGCGGCGATGGGCCTGCGCGCGCGATTGCTGCTGCTGCCGCTGGCCGACCGGTTCCGCTTCGACGCCGCGAGCCGCACGATGTTCATCAATTTCGAGCGCCTGGCCATCCGCACGACCGACGACGTGGAGGCGGTTCGCCAGGAGATCGAGCGCCATCTGCTGCCGCTGGACGACAAGGTGGACGCCGTCGTCAACTACGACCACTTCGTGCTCGATGCCGAGGCCGAGGACGCCTGGGCCGAGATGGTGCGGTTGCTCGTCGACCGGCACTACCGGCGCGTGGTCCGGTACACCACCTCGAGCTTCTTGCGCGCCAAGCTCGGGCCGGCGTTGGCGGCACGCGGCGTGGCGCCCCACATCTACGAATCGGCCGACGAAGCGCGCCGGCACCTGCGCGACGGCTGAATCCGGGGGCCGGCGTCTGCCGCCCGGCCGCGGGTCAGCGAGACGCCCGCCGCGCGTCGGCCGGAAATACCACGCCGCAGGATTCGAGCAGCCGCGCCACGCTGCCGCGCGTCAGCGGTTTCACGAGGCTGCCGTCGCAGCCGGCCAACCTGGACAACACCCGGTCCGAAGGCCGCTCCTGCGTGCTGACGAGCACCAGCGCCGTCGTACGGCCGTCGGCGTGCAGGTCGTTGCGCTTGAGCCGCTGGCAAAGGTCGACCCCTGCGCCGCCGTCGGAACTGTCGAGCACGACGTCGACGAAGGCGGCCGCAAACGGCTGCGTGCGCGACAGCGCGAGGGCTTCGTCGAGGTTGTCCGTGGCGTGGACATTGAATCCGAAGACGACCAGGAGCGCGACCAGCTGGTCCCGCGCCACCTCGTCCGTGTCGAGCACGAGCACGGTCGATTCGCCGCCCGCCGGCAGTGGATCGTGTTCGCCCAGGCCCAGGCGCGCACGACGGACCGCGGCGCGCTTGGCCGCCTTGGCCGCTGCACGCGCACCGCGGTCGACCGCGAGCTGGTCCACCAGCCGGCGCCGCGCCAATTCTTCGGCATCCGGGGGCGCCGGCGGCTCCGGATCTGCGACCACGACATCGGGAGGAGTCAGCACGTCGGAGGGCGCGGGCGGCGGGGCAGGTTCGTCGATGACGTCACGCAGCGTGAGTGTCAGCGGCGCGGGGCTGTCCACGGTCGTCGGGCTGTCGGGCTGCGCCTTGAGATCATCGAACCAGAGAGCCCCGGAGGGCTTGCCCTTGCGCGCAGCGGGCCGCTCTTCTGCGGGCATGTACAAGGCCGCGGGCACGGTGTCGCCGCCGCGCATGCTCGCGCCGCAGGCGCCGCAGGTCTTGGCGTCGTCGGAATTCACCTCGAGACAGACCGGACAGATTCGAATGGCCATTTCAAGCCGATTCTGGAGGCGACCCCGCCTGTGGGCAATCGCTACCCTTAGGGAGTCGGGGAGTTCGTGCCTACTTGCACGCACTGACGCCTCTCGCCCCGGCGGGCGAGGGTCATTCGGGATAGGTGCCGGGCAGCAGGATCGTGCGATCGACGGTCTGGATGCGGGTGTGGCCGCAGAAGGCCATCGTGATGTCGAGCTCCTTGTGGATGATCTGCAGCGCCTTCGTCACGCCGGCCTCGCCCATCGCCCCGAGGCCGTAGACCATGGCGCGGCCGATCATCGTGCCGCGGGCGCCGAGCGCCCACGCCTTGAGTACATCCTGGCCGCTGCGGATGCCGCCGTCCATCCAGACCTCGATGCGGTCGCCGACCGCGGCCACGATGGCCGGCAGCGCCTCGATGCTGCTCTGGGCGCCGTCGAGCTGACGACCCCCATGATTGCTCACGACGATCGCGTCGGCGCCACTGCGCACGGCCAGTTCGGCGTCCTCGACGTCCTGGATGCCCTTGAGGATCAGCTTGCCGCCCCAGCGCTCCTTGACCCATGCGACGTCGGGCCACGACAGGCGCGGGTCGAACTGCTCGTTGGTCCAGGCCGCCAGCGACTTCATGTCGCTCACGCCCTTCACGTGACCGACCAGGTTGCGGAAGGTGTGGCGCCGCGTGCCGAGCATGCCCAGGCACCAGCGGGGCTTGGTCGCCAGGTTGACGATGTTGCGCAGCGTCGGCCGCGGCGGCGCGGTCAGGCCGTTCTTCAGGTCCTTGTGGCGCTGACCGATCACCTGCAGGTCGAGCGTGAGCACCAGCGCACTGCATTTGGCGGCGCGCACGCGCTCGATCATGCGGGCCATCGACTCGCGGTCGCGCATCATGTAGAGCTGGAACCAGAACGGCGCGCTGGTGTTCTCCGCGATGTCCTCGATCGAGCAGATGCTCATCGTCGACAACGTGAAGGGGATGCCGAACTTCTCGGCAGCCTTGGCCGCCAGGATTTCGCCATCGGCATGTTGCATGCCGGTCAGGCCGACCGGCGCGATGCACACCGGCATCTTGGCGTCGACGCCGACCATCTTCGTCGCGGTGCTGCGGTTTTCCATGTTGACCGCAACGCGCTGGCGCAGCTTGATCTTCTGGAAGTCGGCCTCGTTGGCGCGATACGTGCCCTCGGTCCAGCTGCCCGAGTCGGCGTAGTCGTAGAACATGCGGGGCACGCGCTTCTGCGCCAGAACGCGCAGGTCTTCGATGTTGGTGATCACGGTCATGGTGTCGTCTCCTGGGCCGCCATGCTAGCGACCTCGGGACGGCCCGGGCCGCCCGGCGCAGGAATGTTGCGTGCCGACGGCCCGCGCGCGGGCCCGGGCCTGGTCAGGCGCCGCCCGCCTTGCCGGTCAACGGGCGCGCCGCCGTCCCCGTCTCGGTATCGAACCCGCAGGCCAGCATGGTCTCGGCGAGCACCGCATCCATCATCTGCGCGTGGGCCACGAACCACGAGGCCAGTTCGGAGATGAGCCGGCGCAGGATCTGCGCGTCCCCGGTTTGCCCGATCACGCCACGCACCTCGTGCAACACATCGAGGACGTGCCGGTGCTGGTCGGCGTGCCCGTTCTCGGGCACGAGGCCGATGGCGCCCATCCAGCGCTCCTCCTGCGAGAAGTGCGCCTTGGTGTGGTCGAGCAACGCGCCGAAGCTCGGCGCCACCTGGTCGGGGTCATGGTCGAGGGCGTGCTCGACGGCGGTGAGCCGGTCCACGAATTCGCGGTGCGTGGTATCCATATCCGGCTGCGCATGCGACATGGCGTCGCTCCAGACCAATGCAGGCATGAGGTCCACTCCTCCAGTTGGGCCGGCAGTCTGCAATCGTGTGCGGCTGCAATCGTTGACTTGGCTCAAGGGCTGGCCTGGATTCCGATGTGATGGGGGTTAACGCGAACTTCACCCGCGAAGCCGTTCCGCGCGAACCCTGAATGCGCCACGAACCTACTCAAGGGTGTCGATCGCGCCGTCAGTCTGTTGACTTACCGCGCGCCTGCGAAGGGCCGTACCCAACAGGACCATGCCGAGGAAGCCGAGCCCCGTCGTGGCGGGCTCGGGCACGGCGGTGACGAAGCGCTCGTCGACATGAATCACGGGCGTGAAGGTGGCATCGACGTGGACGGGCACGCCCCAGGAATAGCCGCCCCAGTACGAGGGGGCGCAAGGTTCGGACCAGTTGTAGTTGCAATCGACGCCGTACCAGAGGTTGCCCAAAGCACCTATGCCGCCCGCTTCGGTTTCAAAGTCGACCAGCACCCGGGCCGGGCCGCCACCGCTGTCGGCCAACGAGACGTTTGCCGTGCCGTAGACGGTGACATCGGTGCCGGAGGCCCATGCAGGAAACTCCAACGCGCTGTCGCCCGGGGGCGGCTGAAGATCGGGATAGAAGTCGTACGCGTCGACGCGCGCCTCGGCCCAGACCGGCAGCGACAGGTCGGGCCGAAGTGCAAACACGACGCCGGGGGCCGCCGTGAGGCTTGCCGAGAAGCGGTCGACAAAGAAAAAGAAGATGTCCTCGCCGACCCGGCTGTATGACGGAAACGTGTAGGTCGTCGTGCCACCCGCAGAAGTGCGGGTCGGAACGCCGAGCGCGTCGTCATAGCTCAGGCGGTATGAGCCGGCATCCAGTTCGCCGGCGCACACCGGCGCGGTCACGACACTTGAGACCAGCATGCAGGCCAGCCCGCATGTCGCCTTGGAAAAGTGCAGCTTCAAAGGAACCTCCGGCGCCGCGACGGCAGCAGTTCGTACTTTGGGGTCACCAGCGCGCCGTACATTGCGCGACGTCAACCATGCGTTCAGCCCGTCGCCCGGCTCAACGCCGCCGCGCGCACGCCCAGCAGCCGCAGGCGCCGCGTCAGGTCCACGCGCTTCAGGCAGGCGCCGGCAGCCTGGCGGATGGCCGCGGCATCGGACGTCGGCGCAGGCAGCGTCAGGTCGCGGGTGACGGTCTTGAAGTCTTCGAAGCGCAGCTTGATGCCGATCGTGCGGCCCAGGTAGCCCTTGCGCTGAAGATCCAGCGCCACCTGCCCACACAGCGACGTGAAGATGCGCGACAACTCGGCCTTGTCGCGCACGGCGTGCAGGTCGCGCTCGAAGGTGGTCTCCCGGCTCATCGACACGGGCTCGCTGTGGGTGACCACCGGCCGGTCGTCGCGGCCGTGCGCGGCCTCGTGCAGCCAGGCGCCGTAAGCACGACCGAACTTCTCGATCAGCAATGCGCGCGGCTGCGCCGCCAGTTCGCCCACGGTGCGGATGCCCATCGCCTCGAGCCGCGTGCCGGCTTTCGGTCCGATGCCGTTGATGCGCCGCACCGGCAGTGGCCAGATGTGCGTGGGGATGTCGTGCAGCGTGACGATGCTCAGCCCGTCGGGCTTGTCGAGCTCCGACGCCAGTTTGCTCAGCAGCTTGTTCGGCGTGACGCCCACCGAGCAGGTCAGGCCCGTACGGCGCAGCACGTTGTTGCGGATCTCCTGCGCGACCGCGCGCACGCCGCCCACCGGGTCGTGGGCCACGGTCTCCTGGGCGCCGGGCACGGCGGTCAGGTCGATGTAGATCTCGTCGATGCCACGGTCCTCGATCACCGGCGCGACCTCGGCCACCGCCGCCTTGAACAGGCGCGAATAGCGCCGGTACTCGTCGAAGTCCACCGGCAGCAGAACGGCATCCGGCGCACGCAGCGCGGCCTTCATCAGGCCCATGCCCGAGTGCACGCCGAGGTCTCGTGCCGCATAGGTGGCGGTGGTGATGACACCACGGCCGGTGTAGCCGCGCAGCGTGGCAAAGGTGAGCGTGCCGTCGGCGCGCGGTTGCGGCTGATGCCGCCGGCCGCCGCCGATGACCACCGGCAGTCCCTTCAACTGCGGATAGCGAAGCAACTCGACCGACGCGTAGAAGGCGTCCATGTCGAGGTGGGCGATCCAGCGGCGTGACGTGCTCATGGGGGCCCACAGGGTAGCGGCAGCCGCAAGCCGTTACATCGTTGCTGAAAAAGTGCGAGTAGCACTTTTATAGTCGGTCTCGACGACGGCACCACCTGGTGACCGCAGACGACCAAGGAGTTCCCTACATGTCCGTTCCTTCCATGCAGCGGCCCCTGCACCGGGTGGCGGCGCTGCTGCTCGCGATTTCCGCCGGCGTCATCGCAGCCTGTGGCGGCGGTGGTGACACGGCCACCGACGCGAATACCGCCGCGGGCACCGTTGAACGCGCCACGGCTTATGCGGCGGGGCCGATCTCGGGCTTCGGCTCGATCATCGTCAACGGCGTGCGCTTCGACGATGCGGCCGCCACGGTGAGCGACGACGACGACCGCGCGCGCAGCCGCGAACTGCTCAAGCTCGGCATGATGGTCGAGGTGGATGCCGCCGGCGTCAGCGACGCTGCCGCCACGGGACGCGCATTGCACATCCGCTATGGCAGTCAGATCGTCGGGCCGGTGGGTGCGGTCGATGCCACCAACGGCACGCTGATCGTGCTGGGGCAAAACGTCGACGTGACCGATACGACCGTGGTCGACCCTGCGCTCGTCGGGGGCATCGCGGGCATGGTGGTGGGCGACCTGCTCGAGGTCCACGCCCAGTTCGACGCCGCCACGGGGCGGTACAGGGCCACGCGGATCGAGAGCGCCTCGGGCGCCACGACCTACTTGCTTCGCGGCGTGGTGTCCGACCTGACGGCGACCACGTTCACGCTCGGCGGACTGGTCATCAGCTACGCGGGCGTGGCGGCGGCCGATTTGCCGGTGGGCCTGTCCGACGGCCAGCGCGTGAAGGTGCGCCTGCAGACCGTGCCGGTCGATGGCCAGTGGGTCGCGACCGCCGTGCGCAATGGAGTACTCAAGGTGGACGACCGCGCTGGCGCCGACCTGCGCGGGGCGATCACCGCTTTCGGGTCGTTGGCCGATTTCGAGATCGACGGCAGGCTGGTCGATGCGTCCGCAGCGGCGTTCCCCGACGGGACCGAAGGCATCGTGCTCGGGGCGATCGTCGAGGTTCACGGCGCCGTCGCCGACGGTGTCGTCGTGGCCACCCAGGTGGAACTCGACGCGCGGCACGCGCGCCAGCGCCACGTGTTCGAACTGCACGGCGCGCTCGGCGCGCTCGACACGGTTGGCCAGACCTTTGTCCTGCGCGGAGTGCGCGTCAGCTACGCCGGTACGGTCGACTACCGAAGTGGTACCCAAGCGGCGCTGGCCAACGGCGTGAAGATCGAGGTCAAGGGCGTGCTGTCGGAGGACCGCACGGCGCTGCAGGCCACGCTGATCAGATTCGGCGGATGAAGTTGCCCACTGCAATCGGGGGGTAGAGATGACCCTTGCACCCGCCCGGGCCGATTGCGGCAGCGGTGGCGAGGCTGTTCCAATCGGAACCGATGACCCAGCGCAAGCCGAAGGCCGGAAAGATGGCCGCCCTTTCCAACGACGACGAGCAGCAGGCGCTGCTCGATGCGGTTCACGCCGTCTTCACACCGTTGGCGCGGCTGGCGGTCACCCGTGGCGTGCCGTACGCCGCGCTGGAAGATGCGCTCAAGCGCGCGGTGGTTCAGGCGGCCGCGTTGGCGCACCCGCAGGCGGCGCCGCACCGCAGCGTGAGCCGCATTGCCACTGCCACCGGCATCAACCGTCGCGAGGTGACGCGGCTCACCCAGGCGAGCGGCGAGCCGGCGCCCTTGCGCGAGCGCTCTGTCGCGAGCGAAGTCTTCACGCGCTGGCTCAGCGATCGTGCGTACCGCGACCGCAAGGGCGAACCCAGGGTTCTGGCGCGCCTCGGCCCGGCGCCGAGTTTCGAGACGCTGGCGCAGTCCGTCACGCGCGACGTGCATCCACGCAGCCTGCTGGACGAATTGTTGCGCCTGGATCTGGCCGTGCTCGACGAGGCCGCCGACACCGTCACGGTGCGGCGAGACGGGTTCGTGCCCAGCGGCGATCGCGCCCGCATGCTGGGGTTCCTGGCCGACAACGTCGGCGATCACCTGGCCGCGTCGGTCGACAACGTGCTGGCCGACGGGCGGCGCCACTTCGAGCAGGCCGTGTTTGCCGACGGGTTGTCGCCGGCATCGGTGAGCGCCGTGCAAAGGCTTGTCGGGCCGCAGTGGAAGGCGCTGCTCGACGCGCTGGTGCCGCCCCTGGAAAAGCGCGTGCAGGCCGATGGTGCGATCCCGCAGGCCGAGCGCCGCCGCGTGCGCATCGGGCTGTATGCATTCGACGAGCCGACACCCGAGGCCCGCGCCGCGCAGCCAGCGGCGACCATCCCCGAAGAAGCGGCGCCCAGACGAAGGCCGCGCAAACGATGAGGACATCATGACCAAGCCCAACAGACTACTTGCCGCGTTGTCGCTGGATTCGCCCGGCGCATGGATCGCGGCCTGGCTCGTCGCGGCGCTGGTCTTCGCGCTCCTGCTCGCCGGCTGCGGTGGAGGCGTGAGTTCCGGCGGCACCGGCACGTACGCGGCGGGACCGATCACCGGGTTCGGCTCGGTCATCGTCAACGGCGTGCGTTACGACGACAGCACCGCCGCCGTGGTGGACGAGGACGACACCACACGGTCACGCGCCGACCTCAAGCTCGGCATGACGGTGGCGATCGACAGCGATGCGATCCGTGCCGATGCGGCCGGCCGGGCGGCCACGGCCCGCCAGATCCGCTTCGGCAGCGAGATCGTCGGCCCCGTCACGGCGGTGGATGTCGCGGCCGGTACGCTCACGGTGCTCGGGCAGACGGTGCGGATCGTCGCCGACACGGTTTTCGACGAGCGCCTGGCCGGTGGTCTGGCCGGCATGAATCCGGGGCAGGGCGTGGAGGTCTTTGCCCTGTACGACGCCTCGACCGGCCGCTACGACGCCACGCGCGTCGAATCGAAGACGGGCCTCACGTCGTGGCGTCTGCGCGGGCCGGTGTCGGCACTCGACACCGCCGCGCGCACGCTGCGGATCGGTGCCGCCGAGCTGAGTGATGCGGGTGCAGCGGCGGTGCCTGCCGGGCTGGCCAATGGCACGATCGTGCGCCTGCAACTGGCGACCTCGCGCGACGTGGCCGGTCGATACGTGGTGGTCTCGTTCGGCGTCGGCGTGCGTGTGCCTGAAGACCGCGAGGAAGCCGAGTTGAAGGGCCGCGTCTCGGCCTTCACGTCGACCGCCGACTTCGAGGTTGGCGGGGTCCGTATCGATGGGTCCGCTGCGACGATTTCCGGCGCCGCCTCGGCGCTGCGCCTTGGCGCTCGGGTCGAGGTCAAGGGGGCCACGGTCGGTGGCGTGCTGCGTGCACGGTCGGTGGCGGTCGAGACCGAGGACGAGGCCCGCGACGAGGGTTTCGAACTCAGCGGGTTGATTGGTGCGGTCGATGCCGCGGCGCGGACTTTCACGTTGCGCGGCGAAACGGTTTCATGGGCAAGGGCCGGCCTCGTCATCGAAGGCGGCACGCTGGCTGACATCCAGGTCGGCCGCAAGGTCCAGGTCAAGGCGCAACTGTCGGCCGACCGCACGCAACTCGAGGCGACGCGGATCGAATTCGACTGAACCGGCGTGCACGTGCTGCAATGGTGCCTGTGGAGCCCGTGGAGGTGTGCCGTGACGCTGCAGGTCTCGAGGTCGACCCGTTGGCTGCTTGCCAGCCTTGCAGGACTTTGCTGTGCGGGCGGTGCCATGGCGCAGCGTGACCAGGACCTGCTGCAGCGCCAGGTGGCCGACACCGAGCGCGCCTTCGCGCGCAGCATGGCCGAGCGCGACCATGCCGCCTTCACCGCGTTGTTGTCCGACCAAGCCCTGTTTTTCAGTGGGAAGCAGGTGCTGCGCGGCAAGGCGGCGGTCGCGGCGGGGTGGAAACGATTCTTCGAGGGTCCGCAGGCGCCGTTTTCCTGGGAGCCGGATCAGGTGGAACTGCTGGACGACGGCACGCTCGCGCTGTCCACCGGCCCGGTGCGCGACCCGCGCGGCCAACCGATCGCCCGCTTCAACTCGATCTGGCGCCAGGAGGCACCGGGGATCTGGCGCATCGTCTTCGACAAGGGGCAGCCGCCCGACCCGCCGGCGGCTGCCAGCGGGCCGGCGGCGAACGACTGACGTCAGGCCAGACGGGCGCGGTGCCGCGCGATCTGCGCGCGAACTTGCGCCGGCGCGGTGCCGCCAAGCACGTTGCGTGCATTCAGCGAGCCGCGCAGCGACAGCACCT
>JAHECD010000220.1 GCA_024641945.1 Rubrivivax sp.
TCGGCGCTGTGGGCGACTGGAAGTACGACAAGCTCGAACGACAGTTCCGCCCCGAGCAGGCGATCCTCGGGCTGCGCAAACACCTGGGACTGTTCGCCAATTTCCGCCCGGCGATCTGCTACGAGCAGCTGACGCACGCCTCGTCGCTCAAGCCGGAACTGGTCTCGGGGCTGGACATCCTCATCATTCGTGAGTTGACGGGCGACATCTATTTCGGGCAGCCACGTGGTCGTCGCACCGCGGTGGACGGCCACTTCCCCGGGGCCGAGGAGGCCTTCGACACGATGCGCTACAGCAAGCCCGAGATCGAGCGCATCGCCCATGTGGCTTTCCAGTCCGCCCGCAAGCGCCACAAGAAGGTCACCAGCGTCGACAAGGCGAACGTGCTGGAGACCTTCCAGTTCTGGAAGGACGTGGTCACCGAGGTCCACACGCAGTATCCGGACGTGGCGCTGGAGCACATGTACGTCGACAACGCCGCGATGCAACTCGTGAAGGCGCCCAAGTCGTTCGACGTGATCGTCACCGGAAACATGTTCGGCGACATCCTGTCGGACGAAGCCGCGATGCTGACCGGCTCGATCGGCATGCTGCCTTCGGCGAGCCTGGACAAGAGCAACAAGGGCCTGTACGAACCCAGCCACGGCAGCGCGCCGGATATCGCCGGCAAGGGCGTTGCCAACCCGCTGGCTACAATCTTGTCCGCCGCCATGATGCTCCGTTACTCGCTCAACCAATCCCAGGCTGCCGACCGTATCGAGTCGGCCGTCAAGGCCGTGCTGTCCGCCGGCCTGCGCACGGGTGACATCTGGAGCGAAGGCACACGCAAGGTCGGCACGCGCGAGATGGGTGATGCGGTCGTCGCCGCGATCACCGGAAAAACCATTACCACCAAGAGCTAGCGCTCTCGGATCGTCTCGCCCCCAACCTGGACCCCGGCGATACGAGCCGGGGCGAACCGGGGTCCGGATCACTGGAAAGGCGAAACTGAAATGGCACTCGTAGGATTGGTCGGCTGGCGCGGCATGGTGGGCTCCGTGCTGATGGACCGCATGCTGGCCGAGGGCGACTTCGCGCTCATCGAGCCGGTGTTCTTCTCCACGTCCAACGCGGGCGGCCCGGCGCCTGCGGCGGCGAAGAACGAAACCACGTTGCAGGATGCGCACGACATCGATGCGCTGAAGCGCTGCGACATCGTCGTCACGGCCCAGGGCGGCGACTACACCACCGAGGTCTTCCCCCGGCTGCGGGCCGCCGGCTGGAAGGGCCACTGGATCGATGCCGCCTCGACGCTGCGCATGAAGGACGACGCAGTCATCATCCTCGACCCGGTCAACCTGCCGGTGATCAAGGACGCCCTTGCAAAGGGCGGGCGCAACTGGATCGGCGGCAATTGCACCGTGAGCTGCATGCTGATGGGCGTGGGTGCGCTGTACAAGGCCGGACTCGTCGAGTGGATGAGCACGCAGACCTACCAGGCGGCGTCGGGCGGCGGTGCACAGCACATGCGCGAACTGCTCACCCAGTACGGCACGCTGAACGCCGAGGTCAAGTCGCTGCTCGACGACCCCCAGAGTGCGATCCTGGAGATCGACCGCAAGGTCATCGCGAAGCAGCGTGCGCTTTCGGCCGAGGAAACGGCGAACTTCGGCGTGCCGCTGGGCGGTTCGCTGATCCCGTGGATCGACAAGGACCTCGGCAACGGCATGTCCAAGGAAGAGTGGAAGGGCATGGCCGAGACCAACAAGATCCTCGGCCAGGGCGAGGGCTTCGGCTCGGCCGCCGTGCCGGTCGACGGCTTCTGCGTGCGTGTGGGTGCGATGCGCTGCCACAGCCAGGCGCTGACCTTCAAGCTCAAGAAGGACGTGCCGGTGACCGATCTCGAAGCCATGATCGCGGCCGACAACGATTGGGTGAAGGTGGTGCCGAACACACGCGAGGCCACGGTACGAGACCTGACGCCGGTGGCCGTCACGGGCACGATGACGATTCCCGTCGGCCGCATCCGCAAACTGGCGATGGGGCCGGACTACGTCGGGGCGTTCACCATCGGGGATCAGTTGTTGTGGGGCGCCGCCGAGCCGCTTCGCCGCATGCTTCGGATCCTGCTCGACGCCTGACCGCTGCGGATGCCGGGCAGGGCGTTGTCGAGGTGCAACAAGGTCTGTTCGGCCGAGAAACAGGGGGTTTCCTGGTCAAACGTCAGCCATTGCATGAGCTTGTAAGCCTATATGCTTGATGCTATTGTGATTTCTTGCCCATTCACCGTCCGCCGCTCAGGCCGGCCGCACCTTGGGTGGGAGCTGGCGTTGGCCAGTGGGAGACCGGCTCGGAGCCGAATGGACTGGGAGTTGCTTTGAAACATCGCTCTATGACGGCTGCACGCTTTGCCTTGACGTCGCTGACGGCCGCGGCGCTGACGGCCCTGGCTGGAAACGCGCTTGCCCTCGGTCTTGGCCGATTGAGCGTCCAATCGGCGCTCGGTGAAGCACTGCGGGCGGAGATCGACGTCACGAGCCTCACTGCCGAGGAAGCGTCGTCGCTGCAGTTGCGTGTTGCGCCATCCGAGGCCTACCGCGCTGCCGGTGTCGACTACAACAACGTCCTGCCGACCACGCAGGTCTCGCTGCAGCGCCGTGCCGATGGCCGGTCCTTCATACGCGTGGCCAGCGAGCGTGCTGTCAGCGAGCCGTTTGTCGATGTGATCCTGGAGATGACGTGGTCGTCGGGACGACTGGTGCGTGAGTACACGTTGCTGCTCGATCCGCCGCGGAGCGCGATGGCACCCGCCCCGGCCGCAGCGCCCGTAGTGTCAGCTTCGCCGCGCCCCGCCCAGACGCCAGCGCCGACGAGGGCTGCGGCGCCTGCACCTGCACCTGCACCGATCGCTGCGGCCGCGCCGG
>JAHECD010000140.1 GCA_024641945.1 Rubrivivax sp.
CGGCGAACGCGGGCCGTGGGCGCTGGTGCTCGTCGGCGCCACCATCGTCGGCAGCATGGCCACGGTGTGGCACGGCGTGGTGAATCCGCCGCGGCCGGGCACGTTGCGCGACTGGTCGTATGCCGACGGCGACCTTCGCCTGGCGCGTGGCGACGAGATGGGCCGCTTCCTGCTCGGGTCGACCGTGGTGTTGCTTTTTCCGCCCGGGCCATTCGCCTTCGACCCGTCGTGGGCACCCGGCGGGGCAATCCGCATGGGCGAAGCGATGGCGCGCCGGGCATGAATCCGACGCGGTATCAGCTTCCCGGCAGCCAAGCGTGAGTTCGGCGCGTGACCGCTGGACGACGGTGCTGCTCTTTGCCGCCCCCGCCTGCTGGTCCACCAACTACCTGATCGCGCGCTGGGCCAATGGTGTCATCGGGCCGCACCTGCTGGCGCTCGGCCGATGGGCGCTCGCCGGGGCGTTGATGCTGCCGTTCGTCTGGCATGCGCTGAGACACGACCGGACGCTACTGCGCCGCGAGGGGCGGCACCTGCTCGTGCTCGGTGCCCTCGGCATGTGGATCTGCGGCGCCTGGGTCTATCTGGCCGGCCACACCACCACCTCGACGAATATTGCGCTGATCTATGCGGTCACGCCGGTGTCGATTGCGGTGCTGAGCGCACACCTGCTGCACGAGCGCATGACACGATCGCAGCAAGCCGGCATCGTCTTTGCCCTGCTGGGCGTCGTCTTCGTCATCGCGAAGGGCGATCTGGGCAACCTGCGCGACGTGCGGTTCACCGCAGGCGATGGCTGGATCCTGGCGGCGGCCGCCGCGTGGACGGCCTACTCGGTGTTGCTGCGGCATTGGCCGTCGACGCTGGGGCCACTCGAACGGCTGGTCGCCACCATCGGCGGCGGCGTGGTGGTGCTCGTGCCGTTCGCCGTCATCGAATGGTGGGTCTGGCCGCAGCCGGCGCCAGGCGTGCAGGCGCTCGGCCTCGTCGTGCTGGCCGCGGTCGTGCCGGGCATTGCGTCGTACGGGGCCTACTCGTTCCTGCAGCGCGAGATCGGCGCAGCGCGCACGGCGCTGATGCTCTACCTGTCGCCGATCTATGCGGCCCTCGCCGGATGGCTCGTGCTCGGCGAAGTGCCGCAGTGGTACCACGCGTTGGGTGCCGCGTTGATCCTCCCGAGCATCTGGTTCGCCACGCGCCGCTGACGCGCCGCCTCTCGAATCAACCGAACAGGCCCGGCGCCCGTGCCGGTCCGTCGTCGTCGGCGGCGTAGAAACACGACGGGCAGACGGCGCGGTAGCGCTCGTTGCCGCCGATCACCACCTGTTCGCCTTCGCGCACCCGTCGTCCGTTGCCGTCCAGGCGCATGTTCATCGATGCCTTGCGCGCGCAGGCACAGATGGTCTTCATTTCCTCCAGGTCGTCGGCCAGCGTCAGCAGTGCGATTGCTCCTGGGAACCCGTCGCCCCGGAAGTCGCTGCGCAGCCCGAAACACAGCACCGGCACGCCGCCGACGTGGGCCATCCGGTGCAACTGGCGCACCTGGGTCGGTGTGAGGAACTGCGCTTCATCGATCAGCACGCAGGCCACGCCCGGCTCGAGCGCGGCGCGCTCGAACTGCGTCGCCGGCCCGAAGGTGGCCACGCTGCGCTGCAGCCCGAGACGCGATCCGATGAGGCCGCTGCCGGCACGGTCGTCGTGCGCGGCCGTGAACAGGGCCACGCGCATGCCGCGTTCCTCGTAGTTGTGCGCGGCCTGCAGCAGCGCCGTGGACTTGCCGGCGTTCATCGCTGCATAGCGGAAATAGAGCTTGCCCATGACGCACCGATTGTGCCGGGGCGGCAGCCTCTGGCGTCGCCCGAACGTCGCTTGTGCGACGGCGACACCCGGCCGGTCTGGCGACAATCGTCGGCATGGGAACCCTCTACCTCGTGCGCCACGGCCAGGCGTCATTCGGTGCCGCCGACTACGACCGTCTCAGCGGCCTGGGCGCGCAGCAATGTGCGCAACTCGGCACGTGGATGCACGACCGCGGGCTGCGTTTCGACGGCGTGCTGCGTGGAACGCTGGTGCGCCACCGGCAATCGCTGGAGGCGATGGCGGGCGCGCTGCCGGGGCTGCCCGAGGCCGTCGAGTGGCCGGGGCTGAACGAATACGACAGTGAGGCCGTCGTGCGCGCGGTCTTTCAGGGCGAGTTGCCACCGGCGACCGATGCCGTAGGGTACCGCCGGCACTTCCGGCTGCTGCGCGAAGGTCTCGCCCGGTGGATGGACGGCACCGTGCAACCGCAGGGCATGCCCACCTGGATCGAGTTCGTGTATGGCGTGACGTCGGCGCTGGACCACGTGCGATCGCAGTTCGAAGGCAACGTGCTGCTCGTGTCGAGCGGCGGGCCCATTGCCACGGCCGTCGCGCAGGTGCTCTCGGCGCCGGCATCGACCGTGATCGAGCTGAACCTGCGCATCCGCAACAGCGCACTCACCGAGTTCGCCTTCACACCCAAGCGCCACATGCTGGTCACGTACAACACCGTGCCGCACCTGGATCACCCGGACCGTGCCGGCTGGGTGACCTATACCTGAGCGAGCCGCAGCGGCGAATTGCGCCGCACAGCGAGCGTTTTCCGCGGACCAAGTGCACTGCGCGCATCCGGCGCTGCCGCGCCAGCGGAGCGGTCCGCATCGAGCCCGAGGCGGCCGCGGCCGCCCCGGGAGTGGGTCTTACAGCGGCGGGATGCGCAGCATCTGGCCCGGATAGATCTTGTCCGGGTGCGTGAGCATCGGCTTGTTGGCCTCGAAGATCACCGGGTACTTGTTCGCATCGCCATAGAAGTGCTTGGCGATCTTCGACAGGTTGTCGCCGGAGACCACCGTGTGCCATTGCGCCTCGGGCTCCGGCGCGGTGACGACGAGCATGTCGTTCACCGAGGCGACGCCGGCCACGTTGCCGCAGCACAGCAGGACCTTCTCCTTCGTGGCCTGGTCGGGCACGGTGCCGGACACGGTGACGGTGGAGTTCGATGCATTGAATCCGATATCCAGCCCGTCGGTCGGCAGCCCCTGCGTGGCGATGTAGTCACCGATCGCCTTGCCCGCGGCCGCGCTGGCGGCGGCGATCGCCTCCGGCGTCGGCGTGGCGGCGGCGGCCTCCGTGGCCGCCTTGGCCTCACCCCGGCCGAACAGCTTCTCACCGGCTTCCTTGAAGAAACTCATCAATCCCATGGTTCTACTCCTGTCGTTTCGAATGGCCTGCATGTGCAGGCTGTGCACAGCCTAACCCAGCAAACCCTTCTTTTCGATGAACGACACGACTTCTGACAAACCCGATCGGGTGCGAAGGTTGCTCATGACATAGGGCTTGGCGCCGCGCATGCGCTTCGTGTCGGCTTCCATGACCGAGAGGTCGGCGCCCACGTACGGCGCCAGATCGGTCTTGTTGATGACGAACAGGTCGCTCTTGGTGATGCCCGGGCCGCCCTTGCGCGGGATCTTCTCGCCCGCGGCGACGTCGATGACATAGATCGTCAGGTCGCTCAGTTCGGGGCTGAACGTCGCGGCCAGGTTGTCGCCGCCGCTTTCGATGAAGACGATGTCGGCGTCTGGAAACTTCGCGAGCATGCGGTCGACCGCCTCGAGGTTGATCGAGGCATCCTCGCGGATCGCGGTATGCGGGCAGCCGCCGGTCTCCACGCCCATGATGCGCTCGGGCTCGAGCGCGCCGGCCACCGTGAGCAGGCGCTGGTCTTCCTTCGTGTAGATGTCGTTCGTCACGACGACGAGGTCCCAGCGCTCGCGCATCGTCTTGCACAGCATCTCGACGAGCGTGGTCTTGCCGGAGCCGACCGGCCCGCCCACGCCCACGCGCAGGGGTGGGAGCTTCTTGGTGCGGCCGGGAATGGAATGCAGGCGTGTGGTCATGGCCGGGATCATGCACGAAGCGTGCGCGGCAGCGCCTGCCGCCACTTGAACCGGGCCGTCAGGAGCGAAACAATCGCGAGTACTGCGTCTCGTGTTGCGACGACAGGATCGCCAGCATCGGCGTGAAGGCCTGGCGCCCGCTGTCGGGCAGGACCAGCGCTTGTGCAACGACGGCGGGGATTGCATCGGCCAGCCGGGACAGCATGTGTTGCGCGGCGATCTGCCCCAGCGGCACCGCCTTCATCGCCGCCTGCACCATGTTCTCGGCCCAGCCGAAGGCATGGGCCAGCAGCGCATCCCCCGCGCTCGCGCCGGTAAAGACGCCGGCCAGCGCAAAGGCCACGGGCCAGGTGGGCGCCGGCGGCAATGCGGCCAGCGCTTCGACACGCGGGTCTTGCGCCTGTGCGCCATGCCGCAGCCACTCGACGAGCGAGCGTCCCATCTGCTCGGCCTGGAGCCGCAGCTCGGCCGTTTCACGCGATGCATGCACCCAGTCGTTGAGGGTACGTACACGAACCAGATCGTGCCGCTGCCATGCATCGAAGGCTTGTGCCATGGCCGCGCCGTCGGCCCGCGCGAGGCCCAGGTGCAACTGATCGAGCAGCCAGTCGCCCGCCTGGACCTCGTTGCCGACCAAGCCGGCCTCGACGGCCGCTTCCAGTCCTTCGGAATAACTGAAGCCGCCCACCGGCAAGGCCGGCGAGGCCAGCCACATCAGGCGCAGCAACGCGGCGGGCTCGGCCATCAATGGTCGTGCGGGCCGTGGCCGTGCCCGCAGCCGGGGCCGTGCACGTGGGGTCCTGCAGTGTCCTGCGCGGCCTCGTGTGAATGGTCGTGTGAATGGTCGTGTGCGGGGTCGTGCGGATGATCGTGCCGGTGGCCCTGCGCGTGATCGTGGTCATGCCCGTGGTCATGTGCGGCGTGGCCGTGCCCATGGTGCCCCGGCGCCGCCGCGTAGGCGCCGCTTTCCGGCTCGAAGGCGGCTTGTTCGTCGGCCACGATCAGGTGCATGCGCTCGAGCATCTGCGACAGCACGTGGTCGGGCTCGATCTTCAGGTGATCCGGCTGCAGTTCGATCGGTACGTGGCGGTTGCCCAGGTGGTAGGCCGCGCGGGTCAGGTCGAATGGTGAGCCGTGTTTTGCGCAGGCACGGATCACGCTCACCGGTTGCGGCGCCGCCCGCACCTGGATCAGCGAGCCGTCTTCGGCCACCAGCACGTCACCGCCGCGCACCACGCTGCCGCGCGGCAGGAAGACGCCGAGTGTGCGGCCGGCGGAATCGGTGGCGTCGAAGCGGCTCTTCTGGCGCACGTCCCAGTCGAGTTCGACCGTGGTGGCACGCTTGAGAAGCACGGGTGCGAGGCCTCGGCCGCCGGCGACGAGCTTGGAGATTTGCAGCATGGTAGGGGGTGCGGTGGAAGGCTGGGGCGCCTCCGCCAGTCTAACCATCGCGAGGCCCTCGACGGCAGCCTGATGACGGGTTTGTACCGACGCCTGCCGAAAGCCGGCAGCAGGGTTCGACCTCCTATCGTCCGTACCCGTTACGACAACAACTGGAGCCGACATGACCACCCCGCGATTTCTCCTGGGCGCCGCCGCGCTGACCGCCGCCATGGCCGGCGCGACCGGTGCGCAGGCCGCCGACAAGATCAGCATCATGGTCGGGGGCTACGAAAAGATCATCTACCTCCCGGCCAAGCTCACCGAGCGCCTGGGATATTTCAAGGAAGAGGGTCTGGACGTCGAACTCCTGAACGAGGGTGCCGGCGTCGATGCAGAGAACGAGATGCTGGCCGGTGCCGTGCAGGGCGTCGTCGGCTTCTATGACCACTGTGTCGATCTTCAGACCAAGGGCAAGCTGGTCGAGTCCGTGGTGCAGTTCAGTCATGCGCCGGGCGAGGTCGAACTGGTTTCGAACAAACACCCGGAGATCAAGTCGATGGCCGACCTGCGCGGCCAGAACCTGGGGGTCACCGGCCTCGGCTCGTCAACCAACTTTCTGAGCCAGTATTTGATGGTGAAGGCCGGTGTGCCGCTGGGCGAATTCACGTCGGTGCCCGTGGGTGCGGGCACGACCTTCATCGCGGCGATGCAACAGGACAAGATCCAGGCCGGAATGACCACCGAGCCGACCATCTCGCGCCTGCTCAAGACCAACGAGGCCCGCGTGCTGGTGGACATGCGCACGATCGAGAAGACCAAGGTGGCGCTCGGTGGCACCTATCCGGCCGCCTCGCTGTACATGCCCACCGAGTGGGTTGACAAACACAAGGACGAGGCCCAGAAACTGGCCAATGCCTTCGTCAAGACGCTGCGGTTCATCAATACGCACAGTGCGGCCGAGATCGCGGACAAGATGCCGGCCGATTTCTACGTGGGTGACAAGGACGGCTACATCAAGGCGCTCGCCGACGGCAAGGGCATGTTCACGCCCGACGGGGTGATGCCGGCCGACGGCCCGCAGACCGTGCTGGCCGTGCTGTCGGCGTTCTCGAAGAACGTGAAGGGCAAGACGGTGGACCTGTCCAAGACCTTCACGACGGAATTCGTCAAGAAGGTCAAATGAGCGAGGCCGTCATGACAGCGCCGGACGGGTCGGGTGCACCGGCGATCGAACTGATCAACGTCAGCCGCCGCTTCCTCACCCCCGACGGCCGGTCGATGACGGCGCTGCGCAATTTCAACATGACGGTGCAGCGCGGGGAGTTCGTCGCCGTCGTGGGGCCCACCGGCTGCGGCAAGTCGACCACGCTGAACCTGGTGACGGGTCTGGCCGGCCCCTCCGCGGGCGAGGTGCGGGTGATGGGGGCGCCGGTCAACGGCATCCACCCGGGCATCGGGTTCGTCTTCCAGACCGACGCGCTGTTCCCTTGGCGCAGCGTGATCGACAACGTGATCGCCGGCCCGGTTTATCGGGGGATGGCGCCTGCGCAGGCGCGCGAGAAGGCGCACGAGTGGCTGGCGCGCGTGAATCTCACCGGCCACGAGTCCAAGTATCCGCACCAGCTTTCGGGCGGGATGCGCAAGCGCGTCGCATTGGCGCAGACCTTCATCAACGGGCCGCAGATCCTGCTGATGGACGAGCCGTTCTCGGCGCTGGACGTGCAGACACGGGTGCTGATGCATGACGAACTGCTGCGGCTGTGGTCGCAGTCCGGGGCCTCGGTCGTCTTCGTCACGCACGATCTCGAGGAGGCCATCGCGCTGGCCGACAAGGTCTACGTGCTCACCGCCGGCCCGGCCACCGTCAAGTCGGTCTACCCGATCGACATCCCACGCCCGCGCGTGGCCAGCGAGATCCGCTACGACACGCGTTTCATCGAGATCTCACGTGTGATCTGGAACGACCTGCGCGACGAAGTGCTGCGCGGTGCCTCGCGCGACGAAGCCCGCGTGGCAGAGGCTGCAGCATGAGCGCGCCGGGCCGTTCCCAGGCGCCCATTCCGAAGCGCGTTGCGCGAAGGGTATTCCAGTGAGCGACACCACCCTCAACCAGCCGGCCGTGCTCGTGATGCCGCCAGGCACCTCCGACGCCGAGATCGAGGCCGCCGCGGCGCGTGCCGCGCGCCGGCGCAGCCTGACGGTCTACGCCTGGCGCTTTTCGATCCTGTTCGCCTTCCTGGGCGGCTGGGAATGGGCCTCGCGCGTGAAGCTGATCGACGAGTTCTTCTTCTCCCGGCCGAGTGCCGTGATGGCGCGCCTGGTCACCTGGTCGACCGAAGGCACCTCCGAAGGACCGCTCTGGTACCACCTGTGGGTCACGATGGAGGAGTCGCTGCTCGGTTTCTTCAGCGGCGCGATCGCCGGCGTCATCGCGGGCATCTTGCTGGGCCGCAACCGCATGCTGGCCGACGTCTTCTCGATCTACATCAAGGTCATCAATTCGGTGCCGCGTGTCGTGCTCGCGCCGATATTCATCATGATCTTCGGGCTGGGCCTCACGTCGAAGGTCGCCTTGTCGTTCGTGATGGTGTTCTTCGTCGTCTTCTCGAACGCCTTCCAGGGCGTTCGCGAGGCCGATCGCAACCTGCTCGCCAACGCCCGCATCCTGGGCGCGGACGACTGGCAGCTCACGCGCACCGTGGTCGTGCCTTCGGCGATGAGCTGGATCTTCGCGTCGCTGCACGTGAGCTTCGGCTTCGCGATCGTCGGCGCGATCGTGGGCGAGTTCGTGGGTTCGCGCCACGGGATCGGCCTGCTGATCAACATCGCCAAGGGCTCGTTCGACGCCGGCGGCATGTATGCGGCCATCGTCATCATCATGGTCGTCGCGCTGGCGGCCGAATATGCGATGACCCTGGTGGAGAACCGCCTGGCCAAGTGGCGGCCCGCGCCGATGCACGACGACGCCGGCTGATACTTCGCCGATGCGCATCCTGCTGGTCGAGGACAACAAAGCCCTGGCCGACTGGCTGCGCCGCACGCTGCGCAAGGAGCAGTACACCGTCGATTGGCTCGACAATGGTGCGGATGCGGACCTCGTCCTGCGCAGCGAGCGTTACGACCTCGTGATCCTCGATCTCGCCCTTCCCCGGATGGATGGCGACGAGGTGCTGCAGCGCCTGCGTGCGCGGCACGACCGCACACCGGTGCTCGTGCTGACCGCCAACAACTCGCTCGGCAGCCGCGTGGGCCAGCTCGACCGCGGTGCCGACGACTACATGGCCAAGCCGTTCGACGTGGAGGAGCTCGAAGCGCGCATCCGCGTGCTGTTGCGGCGGTCATCCCAGCTTGCCGAGCCGGTGGTCGTCTGCGGCAGCCTGCGCTACGACAGCAACGAGCGTGCGTTCGATATCGGCGGCCGTGGGCTGGCGCTCACGCCGCGCGAGCGCGCGGTGCTCGAGCTGCTCTTCCTGAAGCTCGGCGCCACCGTGACCAAGCCGGTGCTGGCGCAGAGCCTGTCCACGATCGAATCGGCGGTCAGCGCCGATGCGGTGGAAATCTACGTGCATCGTGTGCGCAAGAAGATCGAAGGCAGCGGCGCGACGATCGTCACGCTGCGCGGCCTGGGTTACGTGCTCAAGCCCGTCCACCGTGGCGCGTAGCCTGCGCCTGCAACTGCTGGCGTGGGTGCTGGTGCCGCTCATGGCGGCGGTGGCCGTCGACAGCGTCATCACCTGGCGCAGCGCCGACCGCACCGCCACGGTGGTGCAGGACCGGCTGCTGCTCGGCTCGGCCCGCATGATCGCGGAGCAGCTCCATTACGAGGACGGCGAATTCCAGCACCCGATCCCGCCCGCCGCGCTCGAACTGTTCCAGTCCGGCGGCGAGGACCGCATCCATTACCGCGTGACCACCGCCTCCGGACGCCTGCTCACGGGCGATCGCGACTTGGCCGGGCCGGCCGCCGCTCTGCCGATGGGCGAGTCGTTGTTGTTCGACGCCGTCGTGCGCGGCGATGTGGTGCGTGTGGCGGCCTTGCGCCAGCCGGTCATCGCGGCGCCCGACGGCCGGCCCGTCACGGTGGAGGTCGCACAGACGATGAACGGCCACGACGGCCTGCGCCGCGGGCTCTGGCTGCACGCCATGGCCGAGCAGGTGCTGATTCTCGTGCTGGCGGCGGTCTTCGTGCTCTACGGGCTGTGCCGCGGGCTGCGGCCGGTGCTGCGGCTGCGCGACGTCGTGCTGGCGCGTCCGGCCGGGGTGCTCGAACCGCTGGCTCTGGACGAGGTGCCGGCCGAGCTGGCGCCGCTCGTGCACGCGTTGAACGACCATGTGCGCCAGCTGCAGGAGACGGCGCAGGCACGCCAGGTCTTCATCGAGAACGCCGCGCACCAGCTGCGCACGCCGCTGACGTTGCTGAGCACGCAGATCAGCTTTGCGGCGCGTGCGCCGGAGGGCGCGGCGCGCGAGGAGTCGCTGGTCGCCACGCGGCAGACGCTGCAGCACGCGATCCGGCTGGTGAACCAGCTGCTGACGCTGTCCGCCGCCCAGGCCCATGGCGCCGACCGGCGCGACTTCAGGCCGCTGCGGCTCGATGCGGTGGTGCAGCAGGCGCTGGAGAGCCTGGCCGGCCAGGCGCAGGCCAAGGACATCGACCTCGGCTTCGAGGCCGGGCCCGGCGATACGACCCTGCTGGCGCACCCGACGATGCTGCGCGAAATCGTCATGAACCTGCTCGACAACGCGATCCGCTACACCCAGCCGCGCGGGATCGTGACCGCACGGCTTGTCCAGCAGGCGCCCGACGTCATTGCACTCGTCGTCGAAGACAACGGGCCGGGAATCGACGCTGCGGTGCGAGAGCGTGTTTTCGAGCGATTCTTTCGCCTGGACGATCACGACTCGACCGGGTCGGGACTCGGGCTTGCCATCGTGCGCGAATTCGCGCGTGTGCTCGGGGCCCGGGTGACGCTGGGCGAACGTCGGCAGGGCCGCGGTCTGGCGGTGACCGTCGCCTTTGCGCGCCAGCCAGCGGGCTGAGAGCCCCGTCGCGGCCGCGCCCGCATGTAGTTATCGGCCGGCGGCGTCGCAGGAAGGCGCGGCACACCCGCGGCGGAGCGCAGCGGAACGAACTCTCCGGCTGCCAAGCACATCGGCCGGGGCGCCGCTGACTCAGAAGAGAAAGTAGCGCTGCGCCATCGGCAGCACCGTCGCCGGCTCGCAGGTCAGCAGCTGGCCGTCGGCACGCACGCTGTACGTCTGGGCGTCGATCTCCATCGTGGGGGCGTACGCGTTGAGCACCATATCGGCCTTCTTCACGCTGCGGTTGCCCTTCACCGCGGCCAGCCGCTTGTGCAGGGCGTAGCTCTCGGCTGCGCCACTGGCCAGAGCGGCCTGGCTCACGAACGTGAGCGACCCGCGCGCGA